>CAYZFR010000078.1:0-16598 GCA_964477875.1 uncultured Myxococcales bacterium | reverse complement strand
CGTTGCCCGCCATGTTGTACACGCCGAACGGGCTCGCCCCCGCTGCGAGTGCGTCCACCGGCGCCACGCCATCGAAAGGATCTTCGCTCCGCGTGTTGGCGCGGGCGCCGTCGAAGGCGCCGGTCCACGGCCACTTCCGAAGGTCGCTCCCCTTGGCGGCGTACTCCCACTCCGCCTCCGTCGGCAGGCGGCGACCGATCCACCGACAATAGCCCTCGGCATCGAACCACGACACCCCCGCCACCGGCACCTCGAGCGGCCCGTCGTCCCGCGGCGGATCGCAGGCCTTGGCCTGGACGCAGCGATCGTAGGCGCGGCGGCTGACTTCGAAGCGGTCGATGGCGAAGGCCTCCATGCGGACCTCGTGCTCGGGATACTCTTCAGGCTCGCCATTGCGGTCCCCCATCACGAAGCGGCCGGCGGGTATGCGCACCATGGGCGCGAGGTCGCTGCGGGGCGCAGGACCGGGCGCATCGGGCCGGGCGTGGCGGTAGCACCCGCCCCCCAGCGCAAGGAGCAGGGTCCCGGTCAGGAACCGCTTCATGGCGTCACGGTACGCGGAGCACCGCCTCGACGAAACGGGGATCGACCTCGGCGCCGGCGCGACCCGACAGCTCCTCGGCGAGCTTTTGCAGGCCGGCTTCCATCTCGAGGGCCAGGGCGCGCCCGAAGGCTGGGTCCAGCGCCGGCAGCTGGGGCCGAGCCCCCGCCGCCAGCCGAACGGCCAGACGCTCCAGAGCGGGGGCGTCCAAAGGGCGGAGTTGAAAGGGCTCGCCGAGCACGGTCCACGCGGCCCCCGTCGTCAGCGCCACCCGGAGGGTGCGGTCCTGGGGCTCGGGGGGCAGCAGCGGCTCCTCCAGGGCCTGCAGGCGGGGCCCCAGGTCCAGGCGACGGGCGCCCTCGGCCAGGGCTTCGGCGTGGGCCACCGCCGCCGTCAGCCGCTCCAGGGCCTCGGGACCGGCCAGGGGACGGGGCAGCTCGCCCTGGACTGGGTCGGCATCCAGGGGGATCCGGCGGTCGAGACCGTCCAGCAGCTGCAGCAGGTCCGGCTCGAGGCCGAGGGCGGCGCGCTCACCGAGCGCCCGGACCCTCCGGCGGAGGGTCAGGCTTGCGCCGTGGCCCACCCGGAACAGGGTCCGCAGGTCGTGGCCTCGGAGCCGCTCCGTCCACACCGACGGGTCCTGGCTCTCGCGCCCGGCCGCCAGGCCCAGATCCACCCGGCCCAGGGCGGTGGCCACGATCCAGGCCAGGCCCTCCTCGTCGACCACCGGGACGTCCTCGGCCACCAACAGCCCGGTGATGAGAGCGGCCAGCTCCGACTCTACCCGCTCCAGGAGCTCGGGAGCCCGCTCCAGGCTCTGGGCCAGGAGGCCGGCCTCGAGGTGACGTCCGACCGCGGCCGGCAGCCGCCCCTTGCCCGGCGCCGCCACGGCGGTTCCGCTCAGCGCCTCGGGCCCGAGCGGCGCCCATAGATCTTGGGCGCGCTCCCGAGGAGGAAAGCCGAGATCCTCGAGCCGCGCGTCGCGAAAGCGCAAGGCGAGCTCCTCCAGCGAAGAGCTGAGATCCGAGGCGGCGAGCCGCATGACGGACACCGCGAGCTCCAGGTCCTCGTCGCGGTACAGGTCTTCGACCAGGCGAAGCGCGCTCTTGCGCTGCTCCTCGTCCACCTCGGTCTCCTCTCCCCAGGCTTCGTCGGCCTCGTCGACGCTTCGCACCTCGAACACGAAGCGGCGATCCGGCGTCTCGTGCAGCTCCTCGGCCTGGTCCATCCAGTCGGGACACTCGTGGGGCGCGTCGTCTTCGCCCGGCCGGACCGCGATCCGAAGCCGCCGCCGCAGGGTCGCCGCCAGCGCCTCCGGATCCAGGGCCCGGGCGGCGCGGTGAAAGCACTCGAGATCCGCCTCACGACAGGCGTCGAGCCAGACCAAGAGGTCGGCCGGAGACAGCGCCTGCTTTTGCCAGCCCTCGAAGTCGAAGAGGGTTTGGAGCTGACTCGGGTGCATCAAGCCCAACAGCGCCCCCGCGTCCTCCACCCCCAGGCTCTTCGCGAGGACGTAGGCGTCCAGGTCGGGCAGAGCCGCAATGGCCTTGGGCGCTTCGGGGCGTTCCAGCAGGGCGGCGACCTCGGCCCGACGTCGCGCGCTTCGGACGAGGCGATCCCAGGGACGCAAGGACAGGACGCCATCGCTCATGGCAGGCGGATGCCAAAGGCAGAGGCCTCTGACAAGCGAACGCGTGTACCGGGCGGATCGCCGAGCGGCCGAGGTCGCGCAACGGCAATGCGCTTGACTGAGATCTGGGTTGGGAGCGACCTGACGCGGAGGAAATCGATGTCTGGCGCCGCCTCCATTCTCAAAAAAATGCTCATGGCCCTCACCGGGCTCGCCTGGTTCGGCTTCTTGGTCGGTCACCTGAGCGGGAACTTCCTGCTCTTCAAGGGCCCCCAAGCCTTCAATCACTACGCAGAATTTCTCGAGTCGACGGGTGCGCTCCTGATCGCGGCCGAGCTCGGCCTCATCGCCTTCTTGGCGCTCCACGTCGGCACGGCGGCGAAGCTGGTGTGGGAGAACCGCAGCGCGCGGCGGCGAAATTACGCGGTTCCCAACACGAACGGCAAGGCAAGCTGGGGCTCTCGCTCGATGGCCATCGCCGGCACCATTCTTCTCGCTTTCATCATCATCCACGTGCGGCAGTTCAAGTTTGGCGATCACACACAAGAGTTCGGACTGTGGGGCTTGGTCGTCCGCAGCTTTCAGGATCCGCTGGTCGTCGCCTGGTACGTGCTAGCGATGCTCGCTCTCGGGCTGCATCTGAGCCACGGATTGGGCAGCGCCTTTCAGTCGCTGGGCGTGGTTCGCCCGAAGTGGCGCGCCAATCTCCGCATCGCCGGCGTCGCCTTTGGTTGGGCGATCGCCCTCGGATTCATTAGTCTTCCTGTCTGGGCGTTCTTTTTCGAGAGCGCCTGAGGAACCGCATCATGCTCGATAGCAAAGTCCCTTCAGGTCCCATCGACAAGAAGTGGGAGAACCACCGCTTCGACCTCAAGCTGGTCAACCCCGCCAACAAGCGTAAGCACTCGGTCATCGTCGTTGGCACCGGGCTCGCCGGCGCATCGGCCAGCGCGACCTTGGCCGAGCTCGGATACAACGTGCACGCCTTTTGCTTTCACGACAGTCCGCGACGGGCGCACTCCATCGCCGCCCAGGGCGGCATCAACGCCGCCAAGAACTACCAGAACGACGGCGACAGCGTGTACCGGCTGTTCTACGACACCGTGAAAGGAGGGGACTATCGCTCCCGCGAGGCCAACGTCCACCGCCTGGCCGAGGTCAGCGTCAACATCATCGACCAGTGCGTGGCCCAAGGCGTGCCTTTCGCCCGCGAGTACGGCGGCGTCCTGGCCAACCGCTCCTTTGGCGGCGCCCAAGTTAGCCGGACCTTCTACGCCAAGGGCCAGACAGGGCAGCAGCTCCTCCTCGGCGCATACAGCGCGCTCCAGCGCCAGGTGAACGCAGGCAAGGTGAAGATGCACACCAAGCACGAGATGCTCGACATCGTCGTCGTGGACGGCAAGTGCGCCGGCATCATCACCCGCAACCTGATGACCGGAGAGATGGAGCGCTGGTCGGCCGACGCGGTATGCCTGGCCACCGGCGGCTACTCGAACGTCTTCTACCTCTCGACCAACGCCAAGGGCTGCAACGTCACCGCGACGTACCGCGCTTACAAGAAGGGCGCCTTCTTCGCGAACCCCTGCTACACCCAGATCCACCCCACCTGCATCCCGGTTTCGGGCGAGCATCAGTCGAAGCTCACCCTCATGTCCGAGTCCCTCCGCAACGACGGCCGGGTATGGGTCCCGAAGAAGGCCGGGGACGCGCGGGCGGCCCGCGACATCCCCGAGGACGAGCGGGACTACTACCTGGAGCGCAAGTACCCGGCCTTCGGGAACCTCGTCCCCCGGGACGTGGCCAGCCGCTCGGCGAAGGAGATGACCGACCAGGGCCGAGGCGTGGGGGCCACCGGCCTGGGCGTCTACCTGGACTTTCGGGACGCCATCGAGCGCGACGGTGTGGAGGCCATCAAAGCTCGCTACGGCAACCTCTTTGACATCTACAAAGAGATCACGGGCGACAACGCCTACGAGACCCCGATGCGGATCTATCCCGCACCCCACTACACGATGGGCGGGCTGTGGGTGGACTACAACCTGATGACGACCATCCCGGGGCTCTTCGCCCTCGGTGAGGCGAACTTCTCGGATCACGGCGCCAACCGCCTCGGCGCGAGCGCCCTCATGCAGGGTCTGGCCGACGGCTACTTCGTCATCCCGTACACGCTGGGCGGCTACATCGCAACCGAGTCACCGGGCTCGATCAGCACCGACCACCCGGCTTTCGAGGAAGCCGAGCGAGCGGTGACGGCCCGGCTTCAGAGCCTCGTCGACATCAAGGGCAAGATCCCGGTCGACGTGTTCCACCGCAAGCTGGGCCGTGAGGTCTGGGACAAGTGCGGGATGTCGCGCAACGCCCAAGGACTGGAGAGCCTCATCGGCTTCATCCAGGAGACGCGGGAGCAGTTCTGGTCCGACGCGAACGTCACCGGCTCCGCCGAGACCTTCAACCAAAACCTGGAGCGTGCGGGTCGGGTCGCCGACTTCTTGGAGTTCGCGGAGCTGATGGCCACCGACGCCCTCCATCGGGACGAGTCCTGTGGCGGTCACTTTCGGGAGGAGCACCAAACGCCGGAAGGCGAGGCGAAACGAGACGACGAAGACTTTTGCCATGTCGCCGCCTGGGAGCATCAGGGCGTGGGCCAGCGCCCCACCCTGCACAAGGAAGAGCTGGAGTTCGAGTACGTCAAGCTCACCCAGCGCTCCTACAAGTGAGGACAACACCAACATGAATTTCACACTGCGAATCTGGCGACAGCCCGGCGCCGGCACTGCCGCGCACTTCGACACCATCGAGGCCAAGGACATCTCGCCCGACAGCTCCTTCCTGGAGATGCTCGACACCGTGAACAACGGCCTGGAGAGTGAAGACCAGGACCCCGTCGCCTTCGACTCGGACTGCCGAGAGGGCATCTGCGGAACCTGCGGGATGGTGATCAACGGCATCCCCCACGGCGACGGGAGGCTGAAAGCGACTTGCCAGATCTACATGCGGGAGTTCGAGGACGGCGACACCATCACCCTGGAGCCCTACAACAGCAAAGGCTTCCCCATGGTGAAGGACCTGGTGGTCGATCGCAGCGCCTTTGACCGAATTCAGCAGGCGGGGGGCTACGTGAGCGTCAACACCGGCGCGGCGGTGGACGGGAACGCCATCGCGATCCCCAAGGAGCATGCCGACGAGGCGTTTCTGGCCGCCCAGTGCATCGGCTGTGGCGCATGCGCCGCGACCTGCAGAAACAGCTCGGCCATGCTCTTCGTGAGCGCCAAAATCGCGCACCTGTCTCTTTTGCCTCAAGGCCAACCGGAGCGCTTCCAGCGCGCCGTGAACATGGTGCATCAAATGGACAAAGAGGGGTTCGGGAACTGCAGCAGCGAGCGTGAATGCGAAGCGGTGTGTCCGAAAGGGATCAGCGTCACGAACATCGCCCGGATGAATCGTGACTACGCTTGGGCCCGGCTTCGGGGCTACAAGCCAACCAACGTTTGAGAACCCCTGTCCGAACAAAAAAAGCCCTCGCCCCGCAAATGCGGTGACGAGGGCCATGAGCTCACGTTCAGGCGACCATCACATGCAAGGTCCAGCCACCTCCAGCGAGAAGGTCTGGGCGGCGGTCTGGTTCCGAACGTCATACACCGTCGCGTCGATGCTGAAAGTCCCGGAGCTGGTCGCGGTTCCGCTGATGGTCACGGGATTGGACTGAGCTTCGAAAAACAACCCGTCCGGAAGGCCGTCGATGACCCAGCCGTAGGGCGGCAGCCCGTCCTGGGCCTCCAGCGACAGCATGCCCCCTGGCACCATGACGCCGCAGGTGATGCTCGGCAAGGTCGTGCTGGAGGTGGCCACCGAAACCGGCTGAATCGCCGCGCCCACCCGGATCTCGAACCGGCGGCGGGCCACCTGGTCTTCATCCGAGTCCTCGAGGCACAGCTCGAACTCGAAGATGCCCCGCATCGATGGGGCCCCAGCCAAAATGGCGGCCGGGGTATCGTTGGTGAGCATCATGCCGTTGGGTAGCTCACCGTCGCAGATCTCCCAGCTGTAGCCAACTTCGGTCCCGCCGGTCCCGAACACTTCGAACTCGTAAGGGACGCCCTGCTCGAGCTGCGGAAAAACGAAGAACTCTTCCTCGGGCGGGGGCACCAAGCGATTGAGCCGACCGGTGACGCGAAGCGGCGGGTCTTGGGGACGGATGGCGGGGAACAGCGACAGACCGGTCCGCTCCCGCACGCTGTCGGCCACGTTCACGCGAAACGCGAAACTGCCGGTCTCGGTCGGAACGCCGCGCAGTTCGGCGCAGGACTCGCCGGCCTCGTCGGCGATGAGCTCGATACCGGGCGGAACACCGCCATCCTGACCGATCGAGAACTCATAGGGCGGTACGCCTCCCCGGGCGCACGCGTCGCACTCGAACAGGTCCCCGACCTTGCCCTGATCGGGGGCGGGCTCTTCGCACTCCAGGAAGATCTCGAGGTCGGAGGTGAAGGTCTGGACGACGAGCACGAAGCTCGCGATGGCGGATGCGCCGTTCACGTCCGAAGCTTGCACCTGGAAGCTGAAGGTACCGCGGCGCTGGAAGGTGCCGGTCAGGGCGCCGTCCTCGTCCAGCCGCAGGCCCGGCGGGAGGGCCGACACGTTGGTGGCGGCGAAGACGTAGGGAGCGCCGGCGCCACCGCTGGCCGAGAACTGGGCGTCGATGGTGTCGCCCTCGATCCAGGCGTTCATCGGCCGGCCCTCGGGCTCGGACGGAATGTCCGAAAGCCCCTCAGCCGTGATCGCGATGGCGTCGGGATCGGGGCTCACTGTGATCGACAACTCGATGCTGTCTCTATCTCCGCTCGAGTCCTGGACCCGCAGCGTGAACGCGAAGGTCCCCGCCACCCTCGGACGGCCGGAGATCTCGAGGGGGTTCAGCTGCGAGGTCACGAACATGCCTGGCGGCAGAGCCTGAGAGCCGTCCTCGCCTGCGATGACCTGCCAGCGGATCTCTCGCTGGGTGCCTTCCAAGGCTCGGATGGTCGCTCGATAGTCGACGCCCACCGTGGCGTCGGGGAGGGTCGTCTCCTCGATTTCGACCGAGGGCGGGATGGGAATGGGTCCTAATTTCTCTTCGCCGCAGCCGGCGATCGCCGTGATCCCGGCCACAGACAACGAGAGGGAGAGAGTGCGCTTCATCGTTTGAATCCTTTTTGGCCGCGCGAGCTGTGTCACTTCGGCGACAGAGAACCTTGCGCAGGAGGAACCCACCCGTAAAGAGCGGTGGCCTCCCTCCCCACCCCTTTTTTACGGAATGAACGCGTTTCCACCGACGTTTTCCGCGTTTGGCGCGCAATCTGTATAAGGGTTTGCCGCATGCTCCTTCGCCCGAGTCCGAAGGCGAACGATCGGAACGCGACGCCTACTTCAGCACCGCCCTAGGACTACTCGCGCACCTTGCAGGAGCGTAGCTCACCATCCGGACAAGGACTCGACGGCGCGGCGGGCCTGCTCTTCGGTCTGGGACTTTTGCTCCAGCAGCCGCTCGATGTCTCGGGTGCGCTGCTGCTTCTTGAGCCAGAAAGTGTCCAGCACGCCCACTTCGGCCCGCATGGCAGCCTCGCCGATGAAGCGGCGCACCTCCTCCAGCGCGTCACGTGCCGCCGCCTCGGCCTCCGGGTCCGCCCTCTGCGCTAGCGCCTCCGCCTCTCGCCGCAGCGCCTCTAGCTCCCGCTCCACCGCCGCCAGACGTTCTTTGGCCTCGGCGAAGGAGGCCCGGGACCGGGCTTCGAGCCGCGTCAAGTCAGCTTGCAGCTGGCGCCGGGCGCTCCGCAGTCGACCCCGGAGATCGGCCGGAGAGCCTCGGCCCGCCGCCACCGCCCCGCCCAGATGGGCTTGGGGCCGAGAAGGGCCCCCTTCTCCCAAGTGATAAAGCAGGTGGTCCAGCTCGCCGAGGAGCTTCCGCATGTTCTGCCGGCGAAAGCGAACGTCGGGAAAGGCGTCGGGCGAATACAGCTGCGCCTGATACCGCGCCACCCGATCCGCTACGCTGGACAGGTCGGCGCTGGCCTCCGCCACGCCCCGCTCCACCCGGTAGGCCTGATCCACCGAAGGGGTCCAGGCATCGCCCAACAAGGTCGCCGGCCCGGGCGACAGCGGATGCGACAGCTCGCCCCCTCGGTCGACGGCCTCGGCCCGGGCGAGGGCCGAACGCTCCATCCCTCGAAACAGGAAAGCGGAGGCATCGCCCAGCTCGGCCATGAACTGGTCGAACACCGCCTTCTGCTCGGCGAAACGGGCCTCGAGCTCCGCGTAGGCGGCCAGCGAATCCTCGTAGCGCCGCAGATGGGCGAGCAGAGAGGCCTCGAAGAGCCGGGCGTCCACGAAGCGCTCGCCCGCCGCCCCTTGATCCTCGTAGCAGGTCAAACGGTCCAGGGCCTCCCGGGGCCGCTCCATCTCCAGCGTCAAGTAGGCTTGCTCCCAGCAAGCTTCCTGGAACATCGGTGTGTCGGCAGGGACGTCCTGATAGGCCGCGTAGGCCTCCTCCAACGCACCCCGCTCGTACAGCAGCCGTCCCGCCGACAGCGCGGCCAGCCCCCGCACCTCACGCTCCAGATCGGCGGTGGCCTCGAGCTCCTGGAGCCGGCGCGGGATCGGCCAGTCCTTGAGGGCCGAAAACCAGGCCTCGGCGTCGCTCAGATTGCCGTCCTCCACGAAGAGCACCCCCGCCAGGTAGGCGGCCCGAGAACCGAAGCGACTCCCGGAGTCGACCTCGGCCAGGATCCGCCGGGCGCGGGCCCGATCCTGCCGGCGGAGGGCGAAGGCGAGCTCGTACCGGGCCTGACCAGCCAGATCGGCGTCGGCGGCGACCAGGGCCCCGCCGGCCCGCATGGCCTCGAAGACCTCGAGCGTGCCGTCTCGTCGCTGGTGCCGGCGGGCGAGCCGAAACCACCGGGCCCCGGCTTCGGCCAGCGCCTCCGGCTCGGCCCCGGGCGCGTCGAGGGCCCGCCTGGCCAAGGCCATGGCGCCGAAGTCCTCCCCCGAGCGCTCCAGGATCTCGGAGGCCAGCAGCAAGGCCGGGACGTAGGCCTCGGAGGCGGCGAAGCTCGGGGTCTCCAGCTGGGCCAGCACCCGCCGCAGGGCCCGCTCCGGCTGGCCGAGGGCGAGGTCGATTTCGGCCTGACCGAGCAAGAAGCGCGGGTCTTCGACCGGCGCCACGGTGGCGGAGGGTCCGACCGGGTGGGTCTGGTAGTACGCGATCGTCCGCTCGATCCGCAGGACGCCCCGCTGCAGGCGGGCCTGGTCGGCGTCGTGGGCCCAGGCCGAGGTCGAGGCGTAGAGGGCGAGGGCGCAGGCCGAGCTCCAAAAGCCCACATGTCGGAGTGCGCGCACGACCACTCGTTCGTCCCTGCAAGCTGAGCGCCGACACTCCAACTGAATTCGGCCGCCGGTCATGGGGCTCCCGCGTTTCCCCAGAGCAGCCGTGATTTGACCGGGATCGGGCCCAGCGATAAAGCGGGCCTGAACAGATGGATACAATTTCGGAGGTGACCCTCAGCGCAGAGGCCCAGCGCCTCTACATGAACTACGCGCTCAGCGTGATCACCAGCCGGGCGATCCCGGATGTCCGCGACGGCCTGAAGCCGGTCCAACGCCGGATTCTCTACGCCATGCAGCGGGAGCTGAACGTCGGTCCAGATGGCAAGCCCGCCAAGTGTGCGCGGATCGTCGGCGACGTCATCGGCAAATACCATCCCCACGGCGATACCGCGGTCTACGACGCCCTGGTGCGAATGGCCCAGCCCTGGGTGATGCGAGCTCCCCTGGTCTTGGGTCAAGGCAACTTCGGCTCCATCGACGGCGACGCCCCTGCCGCCTACCGCTACACCGAGGCCAAGCTGACCGCGGTCGCGGTCGAGCTGTTGGCCGAGCTGCAGAAGAAGACGGTTCGCTTCCGCCCCACCTTCGACGCGGAGCGGGTCGAGCCGGTCGTCCTCCCCGCTCGCTTCCCCAACCTGCTCGTCAACGGCGCCTCGGGGATCGCGGTCGGCATGGCGACCAACATCCCGCCCCACAACCTGGGAGAGGTCGTCGACGCCTGCTGCGCCCTCATCGACGACCGAGAGCTGACGGTGGCGAAGCTCATGAAGCACGTCCGGGGTCCGGACTTCCCGAGCGGCGGCGAGCTGGTCGCGGACCGGGCCGAGCTGCGCTCGGTGTACGAGACCGGCTCCGGCACCCTCAAGGTCCGTAGCCAGTGGAAGGTCGAGCGAGGGAAGCTCGTCATCACCTCCGTCCCCTACGGCATCGAGAAGCGGAACCTGATCGAGAAGATCGCCGACGTCATCATCGCCAAAAAGCTACCTGCGCTCGTCGACGTGCGGGACGAGTCGACGACCGACGTCCGGGTGGTGCTGGAGCTGAAGGACGGCACCGATCCCGACCTGGTGATGGCCTATCTCTACAAGCACACGCCCGCCCAGTCGAACGTCTCTGTCAACCTGACTTGTCTCATCCCCTCCCACGACCCCCTCGTCGCCACCCCCGAGCGCCTGAACCTGAAGTCGATCCTCACGCAGTTCTTGGCCTTTCGGGAGGAGGTGGTCCGAAACCGCCTCACCCACGAGCTGGAGGTGCTGGAGAAGCGCCTCCATATTCTGGACGGCCTGGAGAAGGTCTTCGACGCCCTGGACGAAATCATCGCCATCATTCGAAAGAGCGAAGGCAAAAAGGACGCGGCCAACGAGCTGACGGCCCGCTTCGACCTGGACGAGGAGCAGACCGACGCCATTTTGGAGCTGCGCCTGTACCGCCTCGCCCGGCTGGAGATCCTCCTCATCCGCAAGGAGGCGGACGAAAAGCGAAAGCAGGCCAAGAGCCTCCGGGCGCTGCTGAAGAGCCCCGCCAAACGCTGGGCGCTGATCAAGGACGAGCTGGCCCAGATCAAGAAGGACTACGCCAACCCCCGCCGCACCAAGATCGTAGGCCCGGTCGCGGAAGCCGAGTTCTCGGAGGCCGACTTCATCGTGGACGAGGACGCGGTGGTGATCGTGAGCGAACGCGGCTGGGTGAAGCGACAGCAGTCGGTCCGGGATCTGAGCACGACCCGGATCAAGGAGGGCGACCGGGTGCTGGCATGTCTGGCCGGCTCTACCCGGGCCAGCGCCGCCTTCTTCACCAGCACCGGCCACTGCTACGTGGCCCGGATCGCCGACCTGCCGGCGTCGACCGGCTACGGCTCGCCGCTTCAACAGATGTTCAAGTTCGCCGACGGCGAGACGGTGGTCGGGGCGGTCTCCCTCGATCCACGGGTGATTCCGATCCCGGAAGAAGAGGAAGTCTACGAGGACGGGACGCCCTGCCCGCCTTACGGCATCGCGGTGACCCGCCGGGGCTACGCCCTCCGCTTTCCGCTGTGGCCCCACCGTGAGCCCAGCACCCGCGCCGGCCGCAAGTTCGCCCGGCTCAAGGACGACGACGCCGTCCTGGCGGTCTTCCCTCAGCAGGAAGAGGACGACGGCTGGGTGCTGGCGGCGGCCGGCGACGGCCACGCCCTGGCGGTGGAAGCGGAGGACTTGGTGGTCTTGGCCGGGCCCGGCCGAGGTACCCAGCTCATGAAACTTTCCCCCAGCGCCCAGCTGCTGGCAGCCCGCTTCGTGCCTGCCGAGGGCGAGGCGCCCCTCCACGTGTTCACCGACAAGGGCAAGAAATACGCGCTGTGGGCCTCGGAGCTGGCCGGGCCCCGCGCCGGCCGCGGGCGGGCGGTGGTGAAGCGGGCAAGCTTCGCCGAGGTCGAGTACCGGCTGCCCGAAATTCCCGAGCTCTCCGAGGAACAGGACTGAGCACGTGGCGACGCGGAAGAAGAAGGCCGGCGGCTACGACGCCGAAGACATCACCGTCCTGGAGGGACTGGAGCCGGTCCGCCTTCGGCCCGGCATGTACATCGGCGGGACCGACGTCCACGGCTACCATCACCTGCTGCGGGAGGTGCTCGACAACTCGATCGACGAGGTCATCAACGGGCACGCCCGCCACATCCGGGTGGAGCTGGATCCGGACTACGCCGGAGTTTCGGTGGAGGACGACGGCCGCGGCATTCCGGTGGCCAAGATGAAGAAGATCAACAAGCCCGCGGTCGAGGTCATCCTCACCACCCTCCACGCGGGCGGCAAGTTCGGGGGCAGCGGCTACGACGTGTCCGGCGGTCTGCACGGCGTGGGCTCGTCGGTGGTGAACGCTTTGTCGGAGTCGCTGGAGGTCACCATCCAGCGGGATGGGGGCGTGTTCACCCAGACCTACGCCCGGGGCGCGGCCAGCTCGAAGCTGTCCAAGAAGGGGAGCTCCAAAAAAAGCGGGACCAAGATCCACTTTCGCCCCGATCGTCAGCTCTTCGGCGAGAAGACTCGCTTCGAGCCCCGACGGGTGAAGGAGCTGCTGCAGAGCAAGGCCTTTTTGAATCCGACCGCGACCCTGGTCTACGTCGACCCAGCGGAGGATGAAGAAGAGACCTACCACCACCCCGGCGGCCTGGCCGAGTACCTCCCGAACCTCCTCGAGCTGCACAACAAGGAACCCATCGTGGCCGAGCCCTTCGCCTTCACCAGGGAGGAGTACCCGCGGACCCAGATCATCCTGACCTGGACCAGCGGCACCCAGGAGCAGGTGCTCAGCTACGCCAACGGCGTCCGGACCTCGGACGGCGGCTCCCACGAAAACGGGCTCAAGGCCGCGATCGTGAAGGCGCTGCGTTCCTACATGACCGGCAAGAAGCGCACGCCCAAGGGCCTGACCCTGACCGCGGAGGACATCCGGGAGGGGGTGGTCGGCATCTTGTCGACCTACATCCGCGAGCCCCAGTTCCAGGGACAGACCAAGGGGCGGCTCAACAACCCCGAGGCGAGCGGGCTGATCGAGAACATCGTGCGCCCGGCCCTCGAGCAGTGGCTGCTCGACCACGGCTCGATGGCGGACCAGATCTGCGACCGGGTGGAGCTGGCGGCCCGCGCCCGGGAGGCCTCCCGGGTAGCGGCCCAGCAGGTCACCCGCAAAGGGGCGGTCAGCCATCGGCTCAATCTCCCGGGCAAGCTCGCCGACTGCGCCAGCACCAACCCCAAGAACAGTGAGCTGTTCATCGTGGAGGGCGACTCGGCGGGCGGTTCGGCCAAGATGGCGCGGGACCGAAAGACGCAGGCCATCTTGCCGCTGCGGGGAAAGGTGCTGAACACCATGCAGGCGCCGCTGGCCAAGGTGCTGGAGAACAAAGAGATCGGGAACATCGTGTCGGCGCTGGGCTGCGGCATCGGCCCCAAGCTCGACCTGACGAAGCTGCGCTACGACCGGATCTTCTTGCTCATGGACGCGGACTCCGACGGCGCCCATATCGCGACCCTGCTCCTGACCTTCTTTGTGAAGCACATGCCGGAGCTGGTGCAGAACGGGCACGTCCATCTAGCCCAGCCCCCCCTGTTCCGGGTGGACGCGGCCAAGGAGACCCACTGGGCCCTGGACGAGGCCGAGAAGGCCCGGATCTTGGACCAGTTACCCAAGAACGTGACGCCGCGCATCGGGCGCTTCAAGGGTCTGGGCGAGATGAACGCCGAGGAGCTGAAGACGACCACCCTCGATCCCGCCCACCGCCGGGTCCTCCAGGTCGTCCTGGACGACGAGGGCAACGAGACCATCGCCGCCCTGATGGGCAAAGATCCCGCGCCCCGCTTCCGCTTCATCATGGAGCGGGCCGACACCGCGCGCGGCGAAGAGCTGGACGTGTGAGGGAAGGCTCATGAACGCGGCGCCCTGGCCGACTCGAGCGTCCAGGGCGAAGAGTTGACAGGATCCGAGGGTACGCTGATAGTCCCCCCGGACCTACACTGTCCCCGAGAAGCCATGGCCAGCACCGACAAGCGCAAGCAATCTCTCTACTTTCCCGAGGACATGCTGAAGGAGATCCAGGACGAGGCGAACCGCCAAGACCGGTCCCTCTCATGGATCGTTCAGCAGGCCTGGCGCATCGCTCGCACCGAGATCATGCGCTTCCCCTCCGTCAACGACGTGCTGGAGTCCTCCTCCACCGTCAATCGGGAGGAATGAGCCATGAGCAGCGGCGTCAAACAGAGCCTGTACTTCCCAGAGGAGATGCTCGCCGAGATCCAAAAAGAGGCCAAACGCCAGGACCGCTCGGTCTCTTGGATCGTCCAACAAGCCTGGCGCGTCGGCCGCAAGGAGCTGTGGCGCATGCCCAGCACCACCGACTACATCCCCCGGGCCTAGGGCTGCTTGCTCACCTGCTCCCTGCGGCGGCTTCCGATGCGCAGGGCGGCGGCCCTTGGGGCGCGACTGCGCTACCTCCGGACAGCGAGTTGGGCCCCGAGGGCGAGGGGCCTCAATTCATGTCCACGGATCCCGCCTTCGAGACCGGGACCGTAAAGCCCTCCATGACCAGTTTTCCCTGCATCTCGTAGTCGAGAGAGGACTGGTCGAGCATGGACTTCCAGTCCTTGCCGAAGTTCTTTTCGTCGACGGTCACGCTGACCTCGTACTCCTGAACGGCGCCCTGGGTGAGCCGGATGCCGATCCCGGCCGTGCCCTCGCTGACCTTCTTGCCTTCGAGCACGACCTCGTAGCTGGCGGTCTCGACCACCACCGAGAAGGGGTTCTCGTTGATGAGGCGCAGGTAGAAGGTCACGTCGATGCCCTCCCCTTCGTAGATCGAGGTCTGGGCCTCGTGGACCACGAATCGAGGCAGGTTCGGCGGCGCGATCGAGCCCTTGCGAGAAAAGGAGGTCGACGTGCCGTCGGCAAAGTAGATGGTGCCCTGCATCTCGACCAGGATCTCCTCCAGGCGGAGGGCGCCGAGGAGCGCCTCAGGCTCCTCGGGCAGCGAGAGGTCTTGGCTGAGCTCGACCTGGGCCGCCGACTCGGGCGGAAGCTCGGAGTTGGGCGTCAGGGTGCTGCGGCCTTCCATGGCCGGCTCCAGGTTTTCGGTTTTGACCAGGTACTCGACCTTGGAGACGGTGACCGGGATCTGGCGGGGGTTGGTGATCGTGAGCTTCGCCCGGACCCGGGCCTTACGCATGCCCTGGGTGGCGGGGATGATGCGATCGACGTCGACTTGTATGGGCGCGAGCGGCTCCTTGGATCCCGAGGCGCAGGCCAGAAGCGGAAGAAGAGAGAGGGCGGAGCATGCTTTCCACATGCCGCGCGCATCGCCCGGGCCTCAGGGGCAGGTCAAGTCGCCTTCCGTGCTCCCGTCGGAGCGCGTCACGGAGAAATCGACGAGCTGGTAGCTGGTCCCGGTGAAGTCTTCGAAGGAGACGAAACCGATGCCGGGCGCGATGAACTCCGAGAATCGGAAGGTGTCGCCGCTTCGGTCGACGGTCACCCGGACCTGGGTCCCGGTGTACTCCGTTCCGCCTACGTCGGTTTCTGTCGCGACCTCGCTGAAGACCTCGTACTCGTAGATTTCTTCGCCGACGTCGTCGCCGGTCAGCGAGGTTCCGGTCTCGTCGATGAGGCGCTCGGGGCGCGTGGTGGTGGTGAAGTCACCCGGCGGATCGACGATGGTCGCGCCTCCGGTTCCCCGGACCAGCCCCATGGTGACCGGCGGCGTGCCGCCTCCCTCGATCTGGAGGTCGTCGAAGAAGCGCGTGACGCGAGGCGCCGTTGCCGCCCCCCGGCTGCCCTCTCGAAGCACCCGGATTTCGCCGCCCACGACCTCGAAGATGCGGGACAGCGTTTCGCCGCCGCCCTGCCGCGCCAGGACCCACTGGCGAACCGTACGCCCCGGGTAGAGCTGCTCGGCCGCTTCGGCGCTGACCTCGACCCGGGCATTCTGGAACGAGCCCTGTCCGAGGGAGAAGCGATAGTCGTAGCAGTTGCCATCCCCGAGGCCGTAGTAGTCGAAGACGGCGCCGGGGGTGATGGACTGCGGCCCCTGGCCGTTTCCGTCCCCTCCGCAGGCCGTGACGAGGAGGAGGCTCAGGGCCAACCCACGAATCTTCATCCCGGCTTTCCAGCACAGGCGCCCGGCCGAGTAAACCGGCGCGGGACTCGTTGACCCGCCTCGGCGGCCTCAGTACCCCCCTAGAAGTACATGAGCGAGGACGACCGGGACCTCCACCGCCGGCAGTTGTCCGATCAGTTCAACGACCGAGGCATCGAAGCGGCGGATCGCAAGTGGCTCGATGAGGCCATCAAGGCCTTCAAGCGGGCCATCGAGCTCGACCCCGAGTCGGCCCACGCCCACGACAACCTGGCCACCGTCTACAGCGAAAAAGGCATGCTGCTGGAGGCGCTGTCCGAATACTTGGAGGCCATCCGGCTCGAGCCGGACTCCCCGACCGCCCACTACAACCTCGCCTGCTTCCTGAGCAGCCACGGCCACCAGATGGCCATCGAGCGCTACCAGGAGGCGATCCGGCTGGAGCACGACTACCCCGACGCCCACGT
>CAYZFR010000077.1:0-16658 GCA_964477875.1 uncultured Myxococcales bacterium | reverse complement strand
TGCGGTCTTGGGGTCCCGGTCCCGGCGGAGCCGGGCCCACCCCTCTTCGTTCGCTCCGTCGGACAATCGCTTTGCGATTTCCTCCTTCGCTCACTGCGCGACTGAAAAGCGCTGCGCGCTATTTCAGTCTTTGCGGTCTTGGGGTCCCGGTCCCGGCGGAGCCGGGCCCACCCCTCTTCGTTCGCTTCGTCGGACCATCGCTTTGCGATTTCCTCCTTCGCTCACTGCGCGACTGAAAAAAGGGGAAGAGCGTGGCTATTCGGCGATGCCTACGATGTTGGCGGCGACGCCGGTAAAGCGTATGCCGACGCTGTAGCCATCGGCCATTTCAGGGCTCTGGGCGCAGGAGTCGAGGCCGGCGGGAGTGGATACGGGGGTCGGGCACTGGAGGCCGGTGAAGGGGCAGGTGCCTTGGACCGCGTCGCAGCAGGTGCTGACGACGCCGGTGGCGGGGCTGATGTAGAGGCACTCTCCGCCGTCGCCGTCGAGGTCGATGTCGGCGCGACCCCCGGCGAAAATCGCGACTAGGTCGGCCACCGTCGACCCTTCGGGTGCGGTGGCAGGGCACATGGCGGAATCACCCGCCCGGCAATAGGGATTGTCGACGGATGCCAGCGCGCGGATGGGAACCGCCCCGCCAAGCAGACCCTGGGTGATCCGACCGAGGTCGGCCGGCACCACGGCCTTGAGGCGAGTGCGCTCGATCCGCAACTCGGGGTGCGGGGGGCTCCCCAGGGTGATCACGACCTGAATGGGCACGGGGGCCAAGGACTCCAGTCGACCCCGGACGATCTGGGCGGGCGAGCGAGCGGCGGCTCGAGGCGGCGTACCGATCAGGCTCTGGGGGTTCACGCGAAAGGCGCAGCACTCGCGGCCTTCGATGGTGGGTTTGAAGTTGTTCGAGGGATTGGCGGGGACGTCGGCGTCGCTGCCGCCGTAGACCTTCACCGTCATCGACCGCTCGTTGCCCTGATAGGGGTCCTCGAGGCCGGCCAGCTCGATCAAGAGCAGGGACTCGCCGGCCCGAATGCCTTGACCGATCTGCCGGTTGGACAGCTGGCCGATGGCGCCGATCTCGTTGTCGATGCACCCGAGCTCGTCGCACTCTCCGTCGATGTCGAATCCGATCCCGGACTCGGCGAGGGCCAGATCGTCTACGATGAAGGCGCTCCCGGAGCCGGGCAGGGCATCGAAGCCGTCGATGAGGCCCACGAACTCCTGCTCGAGTCCCTCGGTGAAGCCACCGCTCGGCAGCATGATCTCGCCGACGCAGCGCCCCAGTCCGCTGCAGCTGAGCCCCTTTGGCCGGCAGGCGGTCGGGTTGTCGCGACACTCGGGGGGCTCGCGGCAGTCCTGATCGGTGAAGCACTCGGTCTCGCAGCGTCCGGCCGTGCAGAAGCTCCCTTCGCCACAGTCGAAGCTGTTTTCGCAGCGCAGCTGGCAGCTGGTCGTCCCTGCGACGAGAAAGAGCAGGCCGAAGGCGCGCACGCCTCGACCCTACCCCCGGGGGCGGGGCGAAGCCAGGGAGCGGCCGTTGCTCACCGCCCCAGGTGCAGATAGCTTCCGGGCGTGCGGTGCCTGCTCCTCCTGGGTCCGGTCCTGGGCCTCTCGATGCCGGCCTTGGCCCAGTACGACGACGCCCAATGTCGCAAGAACCCGCACCTGAGCCGGGCGAAAGACGAATACGAACGGCTGGAGTTCGACCGCGCCGCCCGGACGCTCCAACGAGCGGTGGAGTTCACGCGAAACTGTCGCTGGGATCTGGCGGAGGTCTATCGGCTCAAGGGCTTCGTCGACGCGGTCAACAACGAGCGGGAGCGCTGCCAGCGCTCCTTCGAGATCTTGCTCGCCCTCGACCCCGACTACGTCATGGCCAAAGACGTTCCGCCCAAGATTCGAAGCTGCTTCGAAGAAGCGCTCGAGGTCCCCCAGCTTCAGCGGCGGCTCGACATGGAGCACGGCGGGATCGATACCGTCCTCCCGGACGCGCCGCTGTCCATCGACGTGCGCTTGGACGATCCGCTCCGCCTCGTGAACGAAGTGCAAGTCTTTTTTCGAAGAGAGGGGGTCGACGTCTTCACCACCGTCAAGGCGCGAGCTGACGACCGGGTCGCGGTCGTTCTTCCGGCCTTGGCCCTCCCCGGCGGCGCCGACGCTTACGAGGTCGAATATTTCGTCCGCGCCGTGGACCGCTGGGAGGGCACGCTCGCCCAGCTGGGTGCGCCCCGAGAGCCCCTTCGCCTGACGGTGGCCCGGGCGAAGGGGAGCCGGAGCGTCTTCAAGAAGTGGTGGTTCTGGTCGACGATCGGCGCCGCGGCCGCGGGCGGCGTTGCGACGGCGGTCGTTCTCAGCCAGAGCGGTGGAGACGACATCGACTTCGTCATCGACACCCGCGTGGGCGAGGGGCGGTGAGTGCGAAGGTCCCGGCTGGGAGTCGCCCTCGGGCTGGTCGTCGCGGGCTGCAGTGGAACCGAGGAGACGCTGCGCATCGTCTTCCCCGAGGATGCGGCCGGCGCCGCCTCCCGCCTCGTGGTCACCGTCGTCGACCCCACCGCGGGGGCGGAAGCTGGCACCCCCTTCGCGTCATGCCAGGAGCTGGGGGCCTTCAGGCCGACGCGTTTGATCCCGGGCGGGGCCGCCCAGCCCAACGCGCCCGGGGTCCTGGAGCGATTCGAGGCCGAGCTGCCGGTCGAAGAGGCCGACTTCACGCTCCCCGCTCGCCGGTCGAGCGCCGACAACCCCTGGGGGGTGGTGGCGGTGCTCGTGGAGGCGGTGGGGCCGGTGGTCGATGGCAGCCAGCCCGAGCTGGAGCCCGAACCTCTCTTCGGTGAGGCCTCGGTCCTGCAGAGCTGCTACTGCGCGCGAACCCTGGCCGGTCGCCACCCCGACCCGGAGCTCGACGCCCGCGTCAAGGAGGCCTGCCCCTTCGCCGGGGGGGCAGGAGGCACCGGCCCAGTCGAACGGGAGCTGCTCATGGGACCCATCGCGCCGGACGAGTTCGTGCTCGGGCCCTGCGGCACGGCGAGCGGCGCCCTCGTCGCCGAGACCGATGACCAGCGGACCGCCCCCGCCTGCATTCGCACCCAGCTTTGCGAAGACGTCGCCCCTGGGAGCCTGTGCTTCGACTGCGAGAGCCCCTGTGACCGCGCCGCTGACCTGTCCGGTGCCGTGCTCGAGTATCGTGTCGTCACCGGCCCCCTTCTGCCGGAGCGCCAGCGCGTCACCACCAACCCGGCCGGTGAAGGGTGGCCCGTCTTCTCGAGCATCGGCTGCGGGTCCGGTGACGAGGCCGAGGTCGAGGTCTCGGTCCCAGGGCGTCGAACGGGGGCGATACGCTTCCCGGTTCGATGCGTGGGCGGGACCACCCTCGAGATCGTGGCCGGCACCGACGAAGCGACCTCCCCCAACGAGGAAGGCATCGACTTCGAACCCAGCATCTTCGTCCACCCCGGGGATCCCAGCCGAGTGCTGGTCGGGACCCGCTTCGAGCTGCAGGCGTGGCGGCGACAGCAGGATGGCTTCCTACCAGGTCCGACCGCCTTGTTTCCGGACGGGGGCGTGGTCGCCTCGGCCCTGTACGGACGAAACAGAGCGGACGGTGTGGATGTCGCGGCCGTCGGCTGGAGCGTATACGTCGGCGGTGCTCATCGCGTCGCCCTCGCTCGCTACCGCTGGGCCGAAACGACCCTGGAGCTCTTGGAGCCGGCCGAAGAGAATCGCTGCGGGACCTGCACCTGCGGTTCCCGGAGCTGCGCGGCCGGTGAGGCCTGCGACGAAGGCGAGACCTGCGTGGACGGGGCCTGTCGCCCGGCCGACTGTCCGTGCTTCTATGCGCCCCGGAGATCGAACGACCTCAGCTCGGGGGCCGGGGACTTCGATGGCGACGAGAACCTCGACGTCTTGGTGACCACCGATCAGAGCATCGGATCCACGAGCTACTACGGAGCCGACGACGGAAGCACGGCCGGCTGCCGGTGTGATCTGAACGAGTTCTCGGCCAGCTCCTTCGTCCTCGCCGACCTCGACGCCGACGGTCGGGAAGACACGGTGTGGCAGCGGGACGAAGGCCCCGCGCTCCGGCTCGCCCAAGATCGAACGAGCTTCTGCGGAAACGCGCGGCCGCTCGGGCCGCCCTTGGAGCAGCCGGTCCTCGCTTCGGCTGCGCTGCGTTGTGCCGCCGGCAGCAGCTGTGTCGGGAGCGATCTGGTGACGCTGTCCCGCTTTCGCCGGGGCCGAGTCCTGTTCTCGGATCCGGCCGTCCTGAGCGCGGACCTCGAGCGATTCGAGCGACCCCAAACCCACAGCCGCTTTTTCCTCCCCCGGCCCGACATGCAGAGGACGCCTCGAATCCGACAGGTCGAAGACGGTGACTTCGACGGCGACGGATACCTCGACGTGGCGATCGTCTTCACCGCCAAAGAGATGGGCATCGAGCTCTTGTTCGGTGACGGTCGAGGCAACCTCATCCCCTTTCCTCGACAGCTCTCGCCAGCGGACTTCGGGTGCCAGGAGCAGCTCCGCCTCGCGAGCGGAGACTCCGACGGCGACGGCCGGAGCGAGACCATCGCCCGCTGCGGGGAGCGGATCCGGGTGGTCGAGATCCGATGAGGAGAGCGATCCCGCTCCTGCTGGCCGCCGCGGCCTGCGGCGAGGAGCCGCGGGCGGTCGTCCTCGGCTTCCCCAACGCCGATGCTCGGGCTCTCACGCGGCGGCTGAGGGTCGAGGTCGTGGAGAACGAGGCGGTGCCTCGCACCTGCGCCGAGGGCTTTTTGGGGACCGCGGCCCTGGGAGAAGAGCCGGCGCCGGGCCGGCGCCGCTTGCTCGATGAACGCTGCGCCGAAGACGACACGACTCGCTGCGCGCCGGACTGGGCCGACGGCATCGGCCTGTCCGGTCTCGCGGCCCAGGACGCCCTGGTCTACGTCCGGGGCTACGCCAGCGTCGACGAGCAGGCCCCGGTGATCCTGGAGGGCTGCTCGACCCAATTCGGACCGGGTCGCGAGACCGCGACCGAGATCGAGCTGGCTCCGGTGTTCCCGGCCACGACCCGGCTCGAGGCTCTCAGCTCCCCGCGAGCGGTCTTGGATGCCGGTGCAGAGACCACGCTGCGCTTCGGGCTCCGCGCCGAGAACCCCGCCACCCGGACTGGCGCCCGTCGGACCTACGGGATACCGGCCGCCGACGTGGTGGTGGAAGTAGTGGAGGGCGATGGGAGCTTGGGGTCGCGCGATCAACAGGAGCTGTCTGTTCGCACCGGCGCCGAGGGCGTCGTGGCGCTCCGCTTCGCGGCGAAGTCGCCAGGCCCGAGCCGTGTGCAGGCTCGCTTGTCCGGAGCCGTAGAGGCCGAGATCGTCTTCACGGCGCTCCCTCCGCTCACGCTTGGACGTCGGCGACGGGTCTCATTGAACCTGGATCCGGTGGCTTTGGCCCTGCGGTCCGAAGGCGCCAGCGCGTTGGTGCTCAGCTGCGCTGGCGAGGGGCTCTGCGCCCTTCCCGAGCGCCTGCCCGAGAACGAACTCCTCGGCACCGCGGAGCTCGTGGTGATCGAGGACCTGCTCGCTTCGAGCAGCCTCCCGCGGACGGTAGCTCGGGAGCTCGGGCGTCTACCGGTGGACGTGGTGGCGCTCGAAGAGGGAGCGGCGGTGCTCAGCGCCCGAAGTCGCGGGTGCCTTCCGGTGGTCTGTCCAGGGGATGGAGCGTGCCGGTGCGAGGACGACCAGGGGGAGGTCTGTGCCTGCGAGCGCTCGGAGCTGACCCTCCTCGGTGAGGATGCCGGAGCATGGAGCGTCGAAGCCCGGCACGTGAGCAGCGCCTCGACCGCTGCCGCGCTCGCCGTCCTGCCCGACCCACCGCTGCGCCTCGCGGTGGCGTACCGAGGACGGATCGGATCTACGCCCAGCTGCGCCAGCGCCTGCGACTGTCCCTTCGGGGAGCGCTGCCTGGTCGAAAGCGGTCTGTGCGAGGACCGAGACCAGGAGGTTGAAATCCTGGAGGCCGGTCGGGGAGGCGAGCCTTTGTTCGACGGGGCTCGGTGCAGCTGCTTGGCCCGGCCCGACAGCGCCGTCGTCGCCTGCGCCGAGCCGGTCCCGACGGAAGCCGCCTGTCGAGACGTCGTGGCGGCGGCTCCGGTCGAGGACGAGTGTGCCCGCCTCGGGCCCTCCTGGGTTCCGGCCGGGCCCCGGTTCACGCCGAGCTTCCCTTTCGACCTGGCCTTCGGCTCGGTTCGCCTCCAAAGGCCGGACATGGTGGTGGGGGGCCTCGGGCGCGTGGACTTGGTGGGCGGAAAGGACTGGCTCTGGGACCACCGAGAATCGCGCTTGGTGAACGACCGCCTCGATCGCGTGGCCCTCGGACAGCTGGACCCCCGGCTCGACGGGGGCGCGGATGCCGCGGGGCGGCTCGACGTCGCCTTTTGGAGCACGGCCCCCTGCGGCGAAGTAGCGTGTCCGAAATTCGGTAGCGAGGCTTCGGAAGCGGGGTGCTTTGGCGTGCTGACCACGGCTGGGGTGAACCACGCCTTCTCGGTCCCCATCGACGATCCGGCCCATTGCCGGCGCCGGGGGCTGGACGTTCCGGCCCGAGCAGGCTGCTTGGCCGACGTGGACGGTGACGGCGCCCAGGACGCCGTCACCGTCGGCGCCAGCGCCCTGTTCGTGTTCCGCGGCGACGGTGCCGGAGGCCTGGCCGACCCAGGGACCCGGGTCGAGCTCGAGGGCGATGCGGTGGACGTCGCGTGCCGGGACCTGAATGGCGACCAGGCGAGCGAGATCGTCGTCCTGTTGGCGGAAGAGCCGGCGGTGGCGGTGTGGGGTGCGGGGGCGCCATGAGGCGGAACCACCGGCGGGTGCATCTGGTCGGTCCCCGATGGGTCTTCACCCTCGCGCCGGTCTTGTTGGCCGCGAGCTGGATGGGGGCCTACCAACTCGGACGCCTTCACGGGGCGGAGACGAAGAAGCGGGCACCGGAGGCCGCCGCCGGTGTCGACCCCGTTCGGGAGGAGCCGCGGGTCGAAGCGGCCGAGGTCGCGCCGGCGAGTGAGCCGGCCAGCGCGGCGTCGCCCGAGCAGGCCGAGGCTACGGCTGTCCAGGGCCCCGCCCGAGTTTCGCCCGAGGCGCCGGCCTTCGTGTCGGAAGTCGATCTGGGAGACCGAGGAACCTGGTACCGTCTGCGTCTGGGGCGCCACCGGACGCGGCGAGAGGCGCGGGCAGCGGCCCGGGGTTGGGCCGAGCGGCTGGACGAGGCACCCCTGGTCGTCGAGTACCCATGATCCTGGTCCTGCAGTTTCCCGAAGCCGAGGCCCTGGTTCAGGGGCTGGCGGGCGGGGGGCCCGCCGAGGTGGTGGAGGTGGCCGTGACCGACATGCGGGCGGTCCGCGCCGCCGTGCAAGCCCGTCGTCCCGAGGCGGTGGTCCTGTCGGCGTGGCGAGACGCGGCCGGCGCCGAGGCGGATCCGGATCGAGCCTTCCGCGTCAGCGCCGAAGCCGCCATCAACCTCGCCGCGGCGGCCCTGGAGTTCGCGTGCCGCCCGGTCTTTCTCTCCGTCGCCGACGTCTTCGGCCAGGTGGGCGGGCCTTTCGACGTGTCGGACCCTCCGCAGCCCTCGGCCATCTTCGCCGAAGCGGCTTTGCGGGGAGAGCGCTTCCTCCGGACGGCCAGCCGAGGACAAGGTCTGGTCGTGCGCAGCGGTCCGTGGATCGAGTCGATCGAAGCGGCCCTGCGGGCGGGCGAGCAAGCCCCGACCCGGAGCAAGGTCACGCCGGTGCGGCTTGGGGATCTCGGGCGAGCCCTCCGGGGATGGCTCGGAGACGCGGGCCTGGTTCATGCCGCCACCGCGGGCCCCGCGGTCGACGTCGCGGCTCTTTACCGCACCGTGGCCGAGTGGCACGGCCTGACCGTCCGCGTGTCCTCGTCCGAGAGCGCGCTCGCCCTCACGCCGCGGCTGTCGCCCTCCACGGAGCCGCTGCCGGCATGGGACCGCCCAGAAGGGACCGAGACCCCGGCGTGTTCGGTCGCTCCTGGCCCGGTCGAACCGAGAGGGGCCGAGGAGGCCGAGGAGGCCGAGGAGGCCGAGGTCCTCTCCGCCTTCGGCGTCCGGAGCGAGCTGAGGCGGCTCGACCCCGGTGAGGCGTGGTCGCTGCCGGAGCCAGGCCAGCTCTGGGTCCTGGAGGGCAAGGTCTTGGTCGAAGGCGAAGATGATCTCGTTCTCGGCGTCGGCCCAGGTCGCAGCCTCGGCGGGGGCACGGTTCGTCCGGTCGTCGCCAGTCGGGTGCTCTTGGTCCGAGCCGAAGCGGAGCCTGGATGATCCCGCTGCTTCTGAGCCTGTCGGCGGCTGGCCTCAACCTGGAGTGGACCGGGCCCGCCGAGTGTCCGCCCGCCAGCGCCATCGTCCGCGAGGTCAAGGGCCTGGTCGGGCCGAGCCTGGACGAGCTGGAGCTGAAGGCGACCGCCGCCGTCGAGACCGACCCGTGGCGGGCCGAGCTCCGGGTCTTCTCCCGGGTCGGTGCTTCGGCCCGAACCCTGCGTGGTGAAAGCTGCGAGGCCCTGGCCGAGGCGGCCGCCGTGATCGTGGCCCTGGCGGCGGCGGAAGTGAATCGGACCCCCGAGAGCAGCCCCCGGAGGGCACCCATGCGTGCAGGGATCACGCTGCGCCCAGTTCGTGTCCGCTGGCCGTGGCTGCCCGCCCCGCTGGTCGAAACCGGGGTCGTGGTCGGCGCCAGTCCCGGTCCCACGCTGCAGGCCCAGCTGGGTGCGTCGGTTCTTCGCCTCCCGTGGCGAGCCGAGCTGGGGGCCTGGTTCCGGGTCCCTCGTTCGGTGCCGGGTCTGGAAGAGGCCGAGATCCTCGGGGTCGGGGGCTGGCTCCGGGCGTGTCGGGTGCTTTGGAGCGCACCGGCCTGGGCGGCGGACCTTTGCGCGGTAGGGGAGCTGGGAAGCTTCAACGTGGCGGGCGTGGAAGACGGCGATGCGCTCTGGTTCGCCGGGGGTCCCGGGTTAGCGCTATGGCGGCGCATCGGTCCGCTGGAGCTGCGGCTCGGCTTCGAGGGCCTGGCCCATCGGGTCCGCCCCGAGATCTTCGGCGTCCAGGACGGCGTGCCCGGGGAAGACCCGATCTACCAGCCGGCGCGCGCCTCTTTTCGCGCCTTTCTCGGCTTTGGCCGTCGCTTTCGGTGACGGATGGCTGGGCCGGGCAGCACCCACTCACAGGACCGAGGATTGGGTCATCCGAAGCAGGTCGAGGCCGATGCGGGGAAAGAGGAGTCGAAGAGCTTTGAAGCCATCTACGAGGCGTACTTCGACTACGTGTGGCGAAGCGTCCGCCGCCTGGGCGTCCCGGCCGACGCCGTCGACGACGCCGTTCAAGACGTGTTCTTGGTCGTGCACCGTCGACTCGCCGAGTTCGAGGGGCGCTCGACCCTCAAAACTTGGTTGTTCGGGATCGTGCTCCGCGTCTCCCGCAGCTATCGGCGCAAACGGAACAGGCGCCCAGAGCTGCTGGAGCACGACGTCGTCGACCCCAAGCCCGGCCCCGAGGCCGAGGTTGAAACCGAGCAGGCGCGGCTGCTTCTCCACCGCTGCCTGGACGAGCTCGACGAAGAGAAGCGGGCCGTCTTCGTGCTCGCCGAGCTGGAGCAGGCCACCGCGCCCGAGATCGCAGAGGCGCTGCAGCTCAAGCCCAACACCGTCTACAGCCGTCTTCGCGCGGCGCGGCGCGCCTTCGAGCTCGCGGTGCAGCGCCATCGCGCCGCCAAGGAGCGCGTCGAGGGAGAGCTCGCGTGAGTGAGCTCGGACCCGAGGCGCAGGCGCTGGTCGAGCAGGGGCGAGGAATGGATGGCCCCCCGCCCGGCGCCAAAGCGCGGATTCACGATGCGCTGAAGGCGCGGATCGAGGCCGGTCCGGAGCCCTCGGGGCCCGGAGGAGGGGCCGGGCCCTGGCTCGGCGGCGCGGCCGCTTTGGGCGTGGCTGCGGCCACCGTCATGCTGGGGCCCAGCGCTTCCTCGGACCCCGATCCCCGCCATCTAGTCGAGCCCGATCGAAGCCCGCCAGGCGCTTTTGAAAACGTGCGTCTCAGAGCGCCGTCCTCGAGTGAGGCGGCGGCGAATGATCCGAGCCCGGCAGGTGTCACCGCCCAGCGATCTCCCGGTCCAGCCGTCGAGGTCGAAGAGCAGACCGCGCCGGCCGATGTCGCTCCCAGCGAAGATTCGACCTCGAACCGGGGTGACTTGCTCGCCGAGGCTCGTCTGATGGCCGATGCCCAGCGGCGTCTGCGGGACATGGATTGGGCCGGAGCGTTGGAGCTGGCGCGAGCCCACCGGAGCCGTTTCCCGGATGGGATGTTGGTCGAAGAGCGGTGGGGCGTGATGGCGCTGGCTCGCTGTGGGCTAGGCGAGCTCACCGAGGGCCGCGAGCTTCGAAAGCGCCTCGCCGAGCGCAACCCATCCAGTCCGATGCTTCCTCGTATCGACAGCCGCTGCCGCTGAGTCATCGAGGACGGCGTTCCTCATCGCTTGCTGATGTCCGAGCAGGCATCCCTGCGCCGAAGTGTTCCGCGACGAGGCTGCCTGACCAGACGGGTCAGTTCGTGGTTTCGCAGCGAGTCAGATACTGGATGTCCACCAACGCGTCCGCGACCGGCTGTCGACCGTGCAGAAAACGAAGAGTCCGGCCCTCGACCCGCCAGACGTTGGCGGCGCGGATGAAGTCGTAGGCGGGGACGGTCTGGCCCTCGACCCTTACGGCGACGGACCCTGGCACCGGGTTCGAGGACAACCCGAAGTCGACCGGCATGCCGAATCGGGGATCGGGAAAGCTCCACATCGCGGTGTAGGCGTCTTCTTCACATACGGCGTCGATGGTTCCGCCCAGGTCCGAGACCAAATGCCAGAGACGCTGGGCGCGCTCGGGGCTGCACCCGAGACTTCCGTCCTCGATGATCGCATTGGCGGTCACCTGGTGCACGCCGCCAAAGCCGGACTTCATGTCGACCAAGCGCTGGCGGTAGCAGGCCTCGACCGGGGTCCCGGCCTTGCAGCCCGGGGGCGGCGGGGACTGATCGTCGCCGTTGCTCAAAAAGACTACTGCCAGGCCTGCTTCGCGCCGGGGCTCGAAGGGGCCTCGAACCAGCACGTCGGCGGTTCGCAGCAGCGTTCGATTTTCGGCCGCGGCCGCGGCCTCGCTGCGTCCCTGATCCACCAGGGCCGAAAAATGCTGAATCGCGTCGGGCTGGCGATGATCGACGACGGCTCCGAGCAAGAGGTTCGGCGAGCCGGTGCGGGCGACCCCGATCCGGAAGCGGACCTTCGCGTCCCGGAGACGCTCGATGATGGTCGGCACGAAGTGGGCGAGCTCGCCCCACTCGTTGGCCATGCCGGGGCCGTCCGCCACCACCAGCAGCAGGTCGACCGTCGGCCCGTCCTGCTGCTGCCGCGTGTCCTCGCGGGTCGGCGTGTCGATGCTCTGTCCATTCAGCTCGACGCTCAAAGGAAGACCGCGCTGCCCTTCGACCAAAAAGTCTAGGGCTTCGACGTGGGTCCCTTCGACTCGAGGCCGATAGCGAACTTCGAGACGGCCTTCGTCACCGTCTTCGCCCGCGGGGCCCAAGGTGCCTGGATGCTGCAGGATCTCGAACTCGGCCAGTCGAGGAGGGCTGACGGCGACGCGGAGAGGCTTCGGCGAAAGGTTGCGAACGGTGAGCGTCCGTGTCTCCGCACATCCGGGACCCAGCCCGTCCCAAAGCAGCTGATCCTCGCTCGATACGAAGGGCGAGACCCGGATCGAGCCGGAGCCGAAGAGCCGTTCGTTGTTGGACTCGTCAGACTCCTTCCGGATGCGATCAGGATCCACCCGGGCCAACAGGCCGTAGGGAGAGGGCGGGATGCTCGGCCGCACGAACACGTCGACCGTGTCCTCGTAGGCGGCGCCGGCGTCGAGGCTGGGCACGACGAGGCGCGCGAGCTCGAAGCTCCGTTGGCCGAAGCGGTTGCGAGGGGCGTTCGCCTCGAGCGCGAGGCTCAAGGAAGTGGGCGGGGCCGGATCGAGCCCCTGGTTGGACACGCGAAAGGACATGGGGGTGCTGCGACCAGGGACGAGGAGCGGCGGCCCTTCACCGACGGTCTCCACCGTCCAATCGATGTCGATGTGACCGCGGCCTTCGGGCCGGCTGGCGGCCGGCAGCGCTTCGATGGGCGTACGCGGGGGCGCTCCGGCGACCGGATCGCCAGCCTCGTTTTCCGATGTCGCCGGAGCCGAGGGCCGGTCGACATGAATGTCGGGTGTGAGGTCACCGCAGGCCAGCGTCGCCGCCGGCAGGACGACCCACCCCAGTCTCAGCGCGTGCACCCAGCCGTAACCAAACCAAGTTGGTCGGTCCGGGTAAAGGCCTCAACCATGTTCATTTCCTCTCTGTAGGGCCCCATTCACGCCACACTGCGGCATGAAAGCGGCGGCGGAGCGCCCGGACGGGGGCAGGGTCCTCACCGTGCACGACCCGGTTTGTCAGAAGGACGGCTGTGAGTTCGGTTTCGGGGTCGATCCAGAGGCTGGTCCCCGTAAAACCCAGATGCCCCACGGCGCGCTGGGGCCAGCCCGGGGCCGTGCCGCCTGGACTAGGGTGATCCCATCCAAGTCCGAAGCGGCCCCCGTCCACGGCCCACGCGGCCTGCCACTCGGGGGAGGTCCGGTGACGGTCGAGCGCCCATCGGGCGGCGGCGGCGACGGTCTTCGCGCTGCCGAACAGGCCGGCGTGCCCGGCCACGCCGCCCATGGCCCGGGCGTTGTCATCGTGGACCCAGCCCCGAGGTCCGGCCGGCGCCAAGTTGGCCGGGATGGCTCGGGGGCCATCCCGGCGATCGAAGGCTTCGAAGCCGAAGGACCGGGCCCAGCCCTCCAAGGACCGACCGGAGCGCCGCTCGACGCGGTCTCCCAGCACGATGAAGCCGATGTCGCTGTAGACCGTCGGCCCGGCCAAACCGCGAGGGACGCCGGCCGCCGCAGCCACGATGCGGCTCCACGCCGCTCGGCTGCCCGGCCGGAGCTGGCCGAGGCGGTGGTCGAAGCGACGGTGGGCGGGGAAGCCGCCGCGATGGCGCAAGACGGCCTCGACCGGGAGGCCGGGGAGAAGCGCTTCGCCGGGACCGTCTTTCCCTTCGGCCCATAGCTCGGTCCAGGCGGCAGCGGTCAGGAGCGGTTTGGTCAAAGAAGCGAGATCGAAGAGGGTCTCGCCGTTCACAGCCCGGCCGTCCGGCAGCCGCCCCAGGGCGACGTCCAGAAGCACGCTATCTCCCCGGCACACCCGGGCCTGCAGCGCCGGCGCGAGCTGGTCCTCGAGCGCCCGAGCGAGGAGACCGCGGATCACGGAGGGACCCCGATCTCGAGCCGACCGGGGCCGAGGCGGCCCCGAGCGCCCAATCCGAAAGGTAAGTTGCGCTCGCCGTGGCCGAAGGGAAGGTCGTGCAAGACGGGGACGCCCCAGCCCTCCACCCGTTCCCGCACCACCGGCAGACCTTCTTCGCCGCACTTACTGAAGGCGCCGAGGCCGACCCCCCGCAACCGTGCGGGCAGGCCCGACAGCTCGAGCTGCATCATCATGCGATCCAGTCGATAGGGCGCCTCGTTTACGTCCTCGAGAACGAGGAGCGTGTCCTCCGGCCAGGTCAGCCAAGGCGTTCCAAGCAGGCCCGTCACCAGGGCCAGATTGCCTCCGAGCACGGTGCCTTCGACGGGCCGCTCGGGCCCGCCGCTGCCCGGCAGCGTCACCGGCCCCGGCGCTTCGAGGAAGCTGCGCACCGACTGGAGGGCGTCAGGGGCGAGGTCGCCGAGCTGCGAAACGACCGGTCCGTGCCAGCCGCCCCGACCCGTGCGGCTCCAGCGGGCCAGGTGTAGCGCCGTCAGGTCGGAAAAGCCGAGGACCGGGGCCTCCAGCCGGTCCCAGGGGATCTGGCGAAGGATCCGGTGAAGTCCGTAGCCGCCCCGGGCGGCCATGGCGAGGTCGACACCTCGGCTGCCCTCGACCAGGGCGTCGAGGCGCTCTTCGTCGGTCCCGGCGAGGTAGCCGAGGCGACGCTCCACCTGGGGCTGGACGACGAGCTCGTGGCCCCACGACGCCAGCAGGGCGCAGCCCCGTGCAAGGCGCTCCGGATCGACGGGGCCCGAAGCAGCGAAGACTCCGATGCGCATCGGAGACGAGTCTAACAGGCGGGGGGGGTCGCGACTGCCCACCCTCGAGCCCGACCCCGCGAAACGACGGCCTCGCCGCCCTCATGTCCTCCGGGTGCCGAACATCAGCCACTCGACGTTGCCCTTGGTGCCGTGCACCGGGCTCTCCATGCCGTCGAGGACTCGAAAGCCGGCCTCGGCGGCCGCGCCTTCGACCGACGCCAAGGCCTCTCGCCGTCGCTCCGGATCTCGGACGATGCCTTTGTCGAGGGCGCTGGCGTCGACCTCGAACTGGGGCTTGACGAGGAGGACGAAGGGGGCCCCGGGACGGAGAAGGGGGGGCAGACTGGGCAGCACCCGCTCCAGCCGAATGAAGGAGAGGTCGCCCACCAGCAGGTCGGCCGGACCTTCGACGCGCTCCGGGCGCAGGCTGTTGACGTGGGTGCGCTCGAGGAGGCGGACCCGGGGATCGCGGCGCAGGCCATCGGCCACCACTCCGTACGCGACGTCGACGCCCCACACCTCTCGGGCGCCCCGCTGGAGCAGGCAGTCGGTGAAGCCGCCGGTGCTGATCCCGAGGTCGATGGCCTTGGCGCCGGCGACGTCGAGTCCGAAGCGCTCCAGCGCCGCGTCGAGCTTCTCGCCGGCCCGAGACACGAATCGGCGCCGGCGCCCTTTGACCCGAAAGCTCGCTTCGAGCGGAAGGGGCTGCCCCGGCGACTCGACCTTTCGCTCCGATCCTCGGGCGTCCAGCCAGAGGACCTTGCCGCCCATGATCAGGCCCCGAGCTTCGGTCCCGTCGGCGGCCTCGCCGGACCGGACCAGCAGCCTATCCGCCCGATCCCGGCTCTTCACGTCTCGTCGTCGGGCTTGCGCTCGATCCGCTCGCCGCGGGCGGTCAGCTCTTCGAGCCGCCGCTCGGCTGCGTCGAGACGCTGGTGCCCGAGGCGAGCGAGCTGCACGCCCTGCTGATAGGCCTCCAGCGCCTCCTCCAGCGGAAGGCCCTCGTCCTCCATGCGCTCGACGATCGTCTCCAGTCGCCCCACCAGGTCCTCGAAGCGCAGCTCTTCCTCTTCACTCATGCTGGTCGATCTCCTCCTCGGCGCCGAGGGCCCGGGCTCGCAGCTCGCCCTCGGCCAGGCGCAGGCTCAATTCGTCGCCCGGCCTTACTTGGTCGGCCCGCCGCAGCACCCGTCCGTCGGGGCCGCGGGCGAGGGCGTAGCCTCTGGCCAGCACGTCGAGAGGACTGAGGGCCTCCAATCGACCTGCGGCCAGAGCCAGGCGGTGGCGGGCTCGGTCGTATCGGCCCCGGGCGTCTTCGTCGAGGCGGCGCTCCTGGGCCTCGAGGCCCCGCCGGGCGGCGGCCAGGTCGGGAGGACGGAGCCTGCGAGCGGCCTGTTCCAGGCGATCGCGCCGCCGCCGCAGGGCGAGCTCCGCCGCCTGGTCCAGCCGGTCGTCGAATCGGTCGAGGCTCATGCGGAGCTCCCGCAGCGTGGCCTGGGGTGAGCGCAATTTGCCCTGCATGCGCTCGATGCGGTGACGAGCCCGGTCGAGATGGGAGCGGGTCGACCGCAGCAGGCGATCCTCGAGCTTTCGGTACGCGCGGCGAAGCTCGTCCCGGACCGGCACCGCCGCCTCGGCGGCCCCGGTGGGGGTCGAAGCTCGGTGGTCGGCCACCAGATCCGCGAGGGTGGTGTCGGTCTCGTGGCCGACGCCGGTCACCACCGGGACCGGATGCTCGGCGATCGCTCGGGCGAGCACCTCTTCGTTGAAGCTCCAAAGGTCCTCGAGGCTGCCGCCGCCCCGAACCAAGAGGACGACGTCGCACTCGGTATCCCGAAGCCGCCGCAGCGCCCGGACCAGCTTGTGGTGCGCGTTGGTCCCCTGCACGGGGCCCGGCGACAGCAGAACCCGAGCCCGAGGGTCCCGGCGCCAGAGGGTGCGCAGCACGTCCTGGAGCGCGGCGGCGTCGGCGCTGGTGACGATGCCGATGCAGCGGGGCAAGACGGGGAGAGGGCGGCGCCGCTCGGGGGCGGTCAGACCCTCGGCCTTCAGCTTGGCCATCCGCTCCTCGAGCTGGGCGTGCAGCGCCCCCCGTCCCCGGGGCTGGATGGTGAAGACGGTCAGCTGAAAGCGGCCTTGCCTCTCGAACAGGTTGGGCTTGACGAGGCAGGCGACCTCCATCCCCTCCCGGGGCTCGAAGCGGACTCGGCGGGCGTTGTCGCGCCAGAGGACGCAGTCGACGGCGCTTCTTCTGTCCTTGAGGGTGAAGTAGACGGTGCCACTGCCGTGCGGGCGCCAGCGGGAGAGCTCGCCGGCCACCCAGACCTGGGGAGCGGTGGACAGGATGTCGTTGATGTCCCGGAGGAGGCGGCTGACCGTGATCTCCCTCGGCATCGGCTCGTTCGGCGGGGGCGCGGTTCGGGGCGAAACCGGCGCTTCGTCCTCGGGCTCCGTCCTCGGCTCGGCGGGGCGCACCTGCTTTCGGAAGCTGAAGGGCAGCTGTCCCAC
>CAYZFR010000076.1:0-16711 GCA_964477875.1 uncultured Myxococcales bacterium | reverse complement strand
CCCTTCCTCCTCGCCCGCGGCTCTTACTGAACGCCTCGCCATGCACGCTTCCCTCGCCGATCGGATCGAGCATACGCTCCTCGCGTCCGACGCGCCGCCCGCCGCCTACGAGCGGCTGGCCCAGGAGGCAGCGGAAGCCGAACTCCTGGGCGTTTGCGTCCCCTCACGATGGGTGGGGCTGGTTCGGCCGCGCTGGTCGGGGGTTCTGGTGAGTGTGCTGGGCTTCCCGCTGGCAGGGGTCCGGCCCGAGGTCCGGGCCCTGGAAGCCCGGCTCGCCATCGAAGACGGCGCCGACGAGCTCGATATGGTGATCGACCTCGCCGGCTTGGTGGGAGGCCGAGACGACGCGGTGATCGGCGATATCGCCGGCGTGGTGGCGCTGGGCCGTCCGGTGAAGGTCATCCTGGAGACGGGGCTCGTGGAGCGGGCCATTTGGAGCCGTGGCGCCCGGCTCGCCGTCCAGGCGGGCGCGGCCTTCGTGAAGACCTGCACCGGCTTTTCGAAGGGGCAGGCCACAGTCGAAGACGTGGCCACCCTCCGAGCGCTGGTCGGGTCTGGCGTGGGCGTGAAGGCTTCGGGTGGCATCCGGACCCGGGTCGAGGCCGAACGCATGGTGGACGCGGGCGCCGACCGCTTGGGAACCAGCCGAGGCCCAGCCCTGGTCCTTTGACAGCGCCGGAGGGGTGGCGTCTGCTCGCCTGCGATGTGGGCGCCTCGCTTCATCGAACAGGTTCGAGACGGCGAAGCCGTGGGGCCCGACGCGGTGCGGGACTGGATCCGCGCTTTCGTAGAGGGCGAGCTGAGCGACGCCCAGGTGGCCGCCTGGGCGATGGCGGTCGTCTTTCGCGGCATGACCCTGGAGGAGACGGTGGCGCTCACCGAGGCGATGCGGGACTCGGGGCGCAGCTTCGCTTGGGGAGAGGGCTGGACGGTCGACAAGCACTCGACGGGAGGGGTGGGTGACAAGGTGAGCCTGGCCCTGGCGCCGTGGGCGGCGGCCTGTGGCGTGCGGGTCCCCATGATCTCGGGTCGAGGTCTCGGCCACACCGGTGGGACGCTCGACAAGCTGGAGTCCATCCCGGGCTTCGACGCGCGCCTGGATGCCGAGGCCTTCGAGCGTATCGTCCGAGCCGAAGGCATGGTGCTCGCGGGTCAGTCGGCGGCCGTCGCTCCGGCCGACCAGCGCCTCTACGCGCTTCGGGACGTGACGGGGACGGTGGAGTCCGTCCCGCTGATCACGGCCTCGATCTTGTCCAAGAAGCTGGCCGAGGGACTGGACGCGCTGGTCTTGGACGTAAAGGTGGGTTCGGGCGCCTTCATGAAGACCCTGGCCGAGGCCAAGGCGCTCGGTGAGTGTCTGGCCACAGTGGCGGCCCGGCTGGGATGCGAGACCCGGATCTTCTACAGCCGGATGGACCATCCGCTGGGGCGGAGCGTCGGCAACGCGAACGAGCTCGACGAAGCCTTGGCGCTGCTGAAGGGCGAGGGCGGGCGAAGCGACTTCGTCGAACTCACCCGGAGCCTGACCGAGGCCATGGGCGCCTCGTCGTCTCGGCTGGATCATGCGCTCGAGAGCGGGGCGGGCTTCGAGCGCCTTTGCCGCTGCGTCGCTGCGCAAGGCGGAGACGTGGGGCGCTTGGAGCGTCCCCGATGGCGGGAGGGCCTGCCGGAGCGGCTCCTGCAGGCGCCGGAAGCCGGCATCTTCGCGGGCGCCGACGGACGATCGGTGGGTGTGGCGGCGATGGAGCTCGGCGCAGGCCGCCGGCGCCCTGAAGACGCCATCGACCCGTGGGCCGGCATCGACTTCGAGGTCGCGCCGGGGGAACAGGTATCGCGCGGCCAGCCGTGGGCCCGGCTATTCGGTCGAGACGAGGGGCGCTTCGACCGGGCGCAGGCGCGGCTGACGGCGGCGGCGGACTGGAGCGCCGAGCCGATCCAGCCGGCGCCGGTGATCCTGGAGGCGCCGAAGCTTTGAATGAGCAGGCCAAGGTCGAAGAGGCGAGGGCGGCGCTGGCCGCGTGGTCCCCGGCGCCCCCGGTGGCCGTCGTTCTCGGATCGGGGCTGGCCTCGCTCTGCGAGGAGGAGAAAGAGCGCAGGCTGAGGTTCGACGAGATCCCCCATCTGCTTCCTCCTTCGGTCGACGGTCACGCGGGGCGACTCAGCCTTCGGACCATCGCGGGCGTGGAGGTCGCCTGCCTGGAGGGGCGGGTCCACGCCTACGAAGGACACAGCCCCGCCGACGTCGTACGGGCCGTGCGAGCGGTGGGCGCCTGGGGCTGCCGGGCCCTGGTCCTCACCAACTCGGCCGGTTCCCTCCGGCCCGACTGGCCGCCGGGGACGCCGATGCTGATCGCCGACCACCTGAACTTCACCGGACGGAGCCCGTTGGAGGGCCCGAACGTCGATGCTTGGGGCCCCCGTTTCCCCGACATGAGCGCGGTCTACGACCCTGGACTTCGCGCCCGGATGCGAGTCCACGGGTGGCGGGAGGGCATCTACGCCGGCGTCCTGGGGCCCGAGTACGAGACGCCGGCCATGGTCCGACATCTGCGGGCCGCGGGGGCGGACGCGGTCGGCATGTCGACCGTGCTCGAGGCCACCGCGGCCCGGCACATGGGGCTGACGGTGTGCGGCGTCAGCTGCCTGACGAACCTCGCGGCGGGACTCGCGGACGGCCCTCTGCGCCATGAGGAGGTGACCGAGAGCGCCCGGCTCGCGCGCAGCGCGATGGCCGAGCTGTTGGAGGGGCTCGTGGCCGAGCTCGAAAACTAGGTCGTTGCTCCCTCCGACCAAAACGGCTAGGCGCCCTCCATGGGTCGAACCCTGTTGATCGTCCTCCTCGTCGCCGCCGGAGGGGGCTACTACCTGTACAACAACTACGCCCAGCAGCAGGCGAGGGAGCGCGTCGAAGAAGAGGTCCGGGATGCCCGCCGCTCCTTCGCCGACAAGGCGGCCTCGATCGTCACCGAGCCCACCGAAGCGTACAACCGCCGGATCCGATCGGCCCTGAAGGACTACGAGGACGAGCTCGAAGACATCTATGACGGTCACGAGGACTGGCGAGACGTCGACGCCTACAAGAAGGAAGTGGAGCGCCGTTTCGAAGAGGGCGAGCTCTCCGAGGCCCAGCGCAAGTCCATGCTCGAAGGCTTCGAGATGGTGCGAGACGCCTACGACACCCTCATGTCTGGCTCCTGGAAGACGGTGCTCGAGGCCGTCGACGAAGCGGCGGACATTCGGATGGACATCTACGACGTGGTTCGGGTCACCGACGAGCAGGGGAACCCGCTTCTCGAGGCCCGGGCCTTCTTGTGGGGCGTCGAAGACAGCACCCGGATCGGGTGGGGGCAGCTGAGCCTGCGGTACTGGACCACCGGGCCGGCGCCGTCCAAGACCCTGCGGCGGGAGGCCCGCCGGCAAGGGCTCGACCCGGACAACATGGAGTACGTCCTCGGCCGGGCCGAGGGTACGGCCACGCCCTACATCATCATGCAGTCCCCCTCGGACTACATCGAGGCCTTCCCGCCCTACGTGTCCTTGGCCGCCATCCGCTTTCCAGCCATGCCCCGGGAGGCCGAGACGGTAGACTTCAGCTATGGCTTTTCGGCCCGCAAGGGCGGAGGCCGGCACGAGATCGCCTTTACCTGGGAGAAAATGGAGGTTCCCAGCGCCTGGCAGCTCGCCGAAGGGGACGTGTGGAACGCCGACGTGGTCGAGGCCACCGAAGACGAAATCATCCCCGAGGAAGAAAAGCCCGAGGGCGACGAGGGCTGAGGGACGCGGTCATCGTCGCCGGGGCTGAAGCTTCACGTTCAAGCTGAAGTGGCCGGCCCCGCCGGCTTCGAGCAGACCCTCGTAGGTTTGGTAGCCGTCCATTCGCAGTACGACCTCCAGCGCCGACTCCTCGCTCGGCGCCGGGAGGATGAGGGGGGTCTCGCCGTAAACCACGCCGTCCAGCTGGACCATGGCGCCAGGCGGGGTGCTGACGACGGACACGACCGGAGCCGGAGCGGGTTGGGGCGCCGGCGACGGCTCCGACCGAATGCTTTGTTCCCGGACTGCCGGCGCTTGGGCTGAAGGCGGGGTCGGGGCTGACTTCCGGACTTCGGTCGCAGCCTCGGCGGCGGTCGATTCGCGCTGGGTTCGTCGATCGCTCCCGGGCAGGACGGCGAGCCCGACGAGGACCGCCGTGCCCAGGCTGGCCGTCAAGATGACCTCCTTCCACTCCGACCAGAACGAGGGGCCCTCGGGGGCCGGGGCGGGCGCGGCCTGGAGCTTGCCAACCATGTCCTCGACCGAAAAGTCCGCCGGTGCCGCCGGAGCCGGGGCCTCGACCGTCGAGGCGGAGGGCGGCGCGGGGAGGGTCAGCGGGGTGGGGACGTCGGCCTCGGTCAGGGTAGGGGCCTCGTGCCGTCCGAGGTCGGGGTCGGTCTGCTCGCCGATCAGGTCGGCCCAGCCGTCCTTTCCAGAGCTCACCGCTCCACTCTACCATCGGATACGCGCCAACTGCAGGGAGCTCGTTGCCCCGCTCGACCAGGCTCGCCTAGGGTCCGAGCCGCGGATGCGATGTGCCCTTTTCTCCGACGTCCACGGCAACCTCGAGGCGCTGACGTCGATGTTTGCTCGCTTCGAGGCCGCGGGCCCCATCCACCGCTGGTACTGCCTGGGTGACATCGTGGGCTACGGCGCCGACCCCGATGCGTGCTGCTCGCTGATCAAGGAACGCGCCGACGTCACTTTGCTCGGCAACCACGATGCCGCGGTCGCTGGTCGCATGGACTACGCGTATTACTATGACGCGGCGAGGGACGCCCTCGACTGGTGTCGCGAGCGCCTGTCCCCCGACAACATGGAATGGCTGCGCGGGCTCCCGTACACGCACCGGGAAGGAGAGGTAGAGATCAGTCACGGATCGCCCTTGCGGCCCGAGGACTACGACTACATCTTCACCAACGATCAGGCCGCGGATCTGATCCGACAGTACGAAGCGGCCCGCGTGACCTTCATTGGCCACTCTCACCTGACGAAATCCTTCGCCGTCTCCGGCGAAGATGCGGAGGACGTGGTGGCGACCAAGTTCACGCTCCGGAACGGCTATCGGTACATCATCACCGTCGGCTCGGTTGGACAGCCCCGGGACTACGACCCCAGAGCCTGCGCCGGGATCTACGACACCGAAAGCCGCACCTTCGAGTTCGTGCGGGTCGAGTATGACGTCGAGGCCCAGCGTCGAAAGATCACCGAGGCGGGCCTCTCCCCGAACTTCGGCACGCGTCTCGTCCTTGGGATCTGATGCGCAAGCTTCTCTTTTTGCTCCTGCCGATGGTCGTGGGCTGCTGGTCTTCGGGGCCCAAGGTCCGATTGGAGGGGGCGGTCGGCGTCTTCGATGCGCCGCCGGAGATCGACGCCGATGCCTTCAAGGCCAAGCTGCGGGCGCGCGTCTCGGAGCTGGAGGGGGTCGGCTCGGGTGGCGCGCCAGTCCAGCTGCTGGCGGACTTCGACCAACGGATTCGCCTCGTCGACGACCAACCGGTGAGGGAGTGGGTGCTTCGGGTCGGTTTCAAGCCTCTTGCAGGAGCGACCGACGCACATCGGGTCTCGGCGCTGGCGAAGAGCCGGACGCTGCAGGCGCTCACTTCTTCGGCGACGAAGGCTTTCGCCGCGCGTTGGGCGATGCGTCGGGCTTCGGACCGAGAGGTCCTGGGCCGTCTGGAAAAGGGCGCGGGCCCTGTTCGGGCCGCGATCGAAGAGGCGGGGCAGCGTCGACTTCGAGCCGCGGTCTCTCCTCTGTCCGAGCGCCTCGCTCGCGTCGGGACGTCGGACGAGGTCGCGCTGCTGATCATCGAGGCCTTGACCGTGATCGGCGATCCCGCGGCGGCACCGGCATTGATCCAGGCCACCAATCGGGAGAGCCCCCTCATCTGGCCCCCGGCCCTCTTTGGCCTGTCGAAGTTGGGGGGCCGTCAAGCGGAGGGCTTTTTGTTCACCGTCGCCCAGGGGCACCCCAACCCCGACGTGCAGCGGCGCGCGCGCCTAGCCCTGGACGAAATGGCGAGGACCGACGACTCTTCGAGCGAATGAGACGCGTGCGCCGGTCACCTCCTTGGATCCGCTTTCCGTGCAGTCCTCGGGCGTTTCGTGGTCCTACGGCCCTGCTGCTCCCGCTGCTGGCGGCGTGCGCCTCGACGCCTGCACCGGAGCCGACGAGCGCGGCCGAGGACGGCCTGGCCGCCTACGCTGCCCTCGGGGTGGGCCGGGTTCGAGAGTATGAGGTTCGATATCCGGGCCAGCAGGGGCGTCTAGAGGTGGAAACCCTAAAAGAGGACGAGGGCTGGTTCGTCGATGATCGAGGGGGGCGGCTGCGCTTGTCCGCCGACGGGCTTCGGGACGAGGACCGCTACCTGATCCGGCGCCCCCTCCAGCCAGGCACCCAGTGGAGCTCGGTCCTGAGCGCGAGCGCGGTCGAACACTACGAGATCATCTCGGTCGGTCGACCCTGCGCGGTCCCCGCCGGCCGCTTCGACGACTGTCTGGTCGTGCAGGCTCGGCTGCGCCGGGATGCGTCGATGGAGCTGGAGGCGGAGTGGCTTTGGATCCGGGACGTGGGCCTGGCGCGGATCCAGACCGTGGCCCGAGTGGATGGGCGCCGGATCCCCCAAACCGTGCAGGAGCTGGTCGGGTACGACCTGTCGCCGCCCAGGAGCCCGAGGTGATCTCCAAGCTCGCCCTCCTCGTCATCGGAAACGAGATCCTCTCTGGCCGTATTCAGGACCAGAACGGGCCCTTTCTTTCGGCCTGGCTGAACGCCCTAGGCGCGGATCTGGAGCGATGGGTCGTCCTCCCCGACGACCGGGCCGCCATCGCCGAGGAGGTCCAGCGATGTTCGGGCCGCTTCGACGCGGTGCTGACGACCGGAGGCGTCGGCGCCACCCACGATGACGTCACCTTCGAGGCGGTGGCGGCGGGCTTGGGTTTGGGGATTTGCCGCCACGAGGGCCTGGAGCGCCTGATCCGGCAACGGCACGGGATCGAGCCCGACCCGAGCTGGGAGCGGATGCTGGAGCTACCCGAGGGGGCGGAGCTGGTCGACGACTCGGGCTATCCGCTCATTCGCGTCCGAAACGTCTTCATGTTCCCGGGGGTACCGCGCTTCGTCCGGTCCAAGGTCGAGGCCCTGGGGCCCTTCCTCCACGGGCGGCCTCGGCATGTCGCCCGGCTTTTCCTCTCGGTGCAGGAGCATCAGGTGGCGGCGCTTCTCCGAACCGTCGATGCCGAGGAGGCCGGGGTGAGCATCGGCTCCTACCCGAAGTTCGACGGGGAAGACCATCTGGTCGAAGTCGTTCTGGAGTCTCGGACGGAAGCAGACTGCCGGCGGGTATGCGAACGCCTCGAGGCAGGGATGGACCCTAACTGGCTGATTCGACGCGGCTGATCCAGACCCTGGCTTCGCTTGCTTTGACGCGGAATGGCGCGCAAGCCTCCCCACCATGTTCGATGCCCTGAGGGAGACCGACCCCGATATCTTCGACGTCGTCGCCCGCGAGACCCACCGACAGCGCGACGGCTTGGAGCTGATCGCCAGCGAGAACTTCACCAGCCAGGCCGTTCTCGAGGTCGTCGGGTCGCCGCTCACCAACAAGTACGCCGAAGGCCTTCCGGGTAAACGATATTATGGGGGCTGCGTCCACGTGGATACGGCGGAGCGCTTGGCCATCGACCGGGCGAAGGCGCTCTTCGGCGCCGAGGCGGCCAACGTGCAGCCCCACAGCGGGGCTTCGGCCAACATGGCCGTCTTTTTTGCCACCCTGGATCCGGGAGACAGCTTCGTCGCCATGAATCTGGCCGAGGGCGGCCACCTGACCCACGGCGCGCCGGTCAACTTCTCCGGGCGGCTATACCAGGCCCACCATTACGGAGTTCACCCCGAAACCCACCTCCTCGACTACGACCGCGTCCATGCGCTCTTGAAAGAGCACAAGCCCAAGCTCCTGATCGCCGGCGCCTCCTCTTATCCGCGAACCATCGACTTCGAGCGCCTGGGGAGCATGGCCGCCGATACCGGTGCCAAATTCCTCACCGACATAGCCCACATCGCAGGCCTGGTGGCGGCGGGTCTGCATCCGTCGCCGGTCCCCCACGCCGATTTCGTCACCACGACCACCCACAAAACCCTCCGCGGGCCTCGAGGCGGCCTGATCATGATGAAGAACGCCCATGCCAAGGCGATCAATGGCCGTGTATTCCCTGGCATGCAGGGCGGGCCGCTCATGCACGTCATCGCGGGCAAGGCGGTCGCGTTCAAGGAGGCGGCCTCGCCGGCGTTCAAGGCCTACGCTCAGCAGGTGATCGACAACGCGAAGGCCATGGCGGCGGCCTTCACCAGCCGGGGCTACGACCTCGTCAGCGGTGGCACCGACAACCATCTGTTGATGGTGGACCTTCGCTCTAAGGGTCTTACCGGAAAGAAGGCCGAAGAGGCCCTCGGCGAAGCCGACATCACCGTCAACAAGAACATGGTCCCAGGGGATCCGGAGTCGCCGTTCGTGACCTCGGGCATCCGGATCGGCACCCCCGCCCTGACGACACGCGGCATGGACCCCAAGGCGATGGAGCAGGTGGTGCTCTTCATCGACCGGGCCCTGCAGGGGGCCGGCGATCCGGCCGCTCTGGAGGCGGTCCGGAAGGATGTCCACGCCTTCACCCGGGACTTCCCACTCTATCCCGGCGTTCAGGTATAACCCCGACCAACCCCGCATCTTGGGGTTGGCCGCCCCGTGAAACGCTGTGCGTTGCGTTTCCCGTGTTCCACGGGTAACAATTCAGCCGATCGTGCGCTGCCCCTTCTGCGCCAGCTCCGAGAACAAGGTCATCGACAGCCGCCTGTCGAAGGACGGCCAAGTGATCCGGCGGCGCCGCGAGTGCAACGAATGTGGGAAGCGTTTCACGACCTACGAGCGGATCGAAGAGATCCTGCCCATGGTCGTGAAGAGTGACGGTCGACGTGAGCCCTTCGACCGGACCAAAGTCGTCGAAGGCATCATGGCTGCCTGCGAGAAGAGACGGATCCCGTCGGGCGAAGTGGAGAACATCGTCGAGGAGCTCGAAAAGCAGCTCCAAGAGACGGGGGAAAAGGAGGTGGACTCCCAAGTCATTGGCGAGGAAATTCTGCTACGCCTCGCCGAGCTGGATGACGTGGCCTACATCCGCTACGCCTCGATTTTTCGAGACTTCCGCGACCTCGCCGAGTTCGCCCGGGAGCTGAATCAAATCCTCGAAGAGCGCCGCATACGGCGAGCTGCCGGCTCCAGCTCCTGACCCGCCGAAGACATGCCGCCCGACAGCGACGAGCCGATGGGGTTTGCGGCCCGCGCGCCGTGGCTGCGACTTTTCTCCTCCCTCCTCCGAGATGGACAAGACGTCTTGCAGAGGCGGGGCCGGCGCCTGTCGGCCACCCCTAGCGAGGGAATGGAGGCAGCCACGGGTCCCGATGGGCGGTGGTCGAGCCTGTTCCGAGTCCTGGTGGAAGAGCCGCCGGGTGGGCGCCCTTGGGTGTGGTGCAAAGCGGCGACTTCCCTCGATGGCCGGGTGGCGACACGAAGTGGAGACGCCCGCTGGATCACCAGCGAGCGGGCCCGGCGGAGAGGCCGACGGATCCGAAGCCGCGTCGATGGCATCATGGTCGGGGTGGGGACCGTGCTCGCGGATGATCCCCTCCTCACGTCGCGGTCCGCCAAGCGGGAGCCGATGAGGGTGGTGCTCGACAGTCACGGGCGGACCCCGCTCGAGGCCCGACTCTTGAGGAGCCTCGGGGGCCAAGTGCTGCTCCTGGTGGGAATGCAGGTTCCGGAGGCTAAGAAGGAAGCGCTTCGCGCCCGGGGCGCCGAGGTCTGGGGGCTGCCGCTCGGCGCCGACGGCCGGGTCGATCTCGACGCCGCCCTCCGGGCGCTGCGGCGGCGAGGCTGTCGGCGGCTCCTGGTCGAAGGAGGGCCGACCCTCCACGGCGCCCTCTTCGACCAGGGTCGGGTCGACTACGTCCATTGGTTCATCGCACCTCGGATCCTCGGGGGGCTCGCGGCGCCGGGGGCCGTGGCCGGAGAGGGCCGAGCGAGGCTGGCCGAAGCGCCGAGGCTTCGCGAGCTCAGGGTCGAAAGCCTCGGGACCGAGCTGTTCGTCAGCGGGCGCGTATCGGCTTGACCCCCCGGAGCGTCGCGTCGATCGGTCCAGAGATGTTCACCGGACTTGTCGAGGCGACGGGTCGGATCCTTCGCAGCGAAGCCGGAGTCGAGGGGGGCGCTCTCCTCGAAACCGAGATGCCCTTCGAAGACGTCGAGATCGGGGACTCGATCGCCCACAGCGGGGTCTGCTTGACCGCGGTGGGCGTCGAGGGGGGCCGGGTTCAGGTCGACGTCGGGCCCGAGACCCTGGCCCGGACCACGGCCGGGCGCTGGGCCATCGGTCAGCGACTCAACCTCGAGCGCTCGCTGCTTCCTACCACCCGCATGGGGGGGCATCTGGTCCAGGGGCATGTGGACGGGGTGGCGACCCTGGCCCGCGTCGAGGCCCGAGACAACGCGTGGGATCTCGACTTCGTCTTGGCGCCCGAGCTGCTCCGACTCGTCATTCCACGGGGCTCGGTCGCGGTAGACGGCATCTCGCTGACCGTGACCGGACGAGCAGAAGGGCGCTTCGGGGTGTCGATCATACCTCACACCTGGCGGGAGACCTCCCTGTCGGACCTCAGCCTCGGCGACCCGGTCAACATCGAGGTCGATCTCGTGGCGCGCTACGTCGACGCTTTGTTTCCCGGCGCGCAGTTGCCCGGGACGGGCGGGGCTGGTTTGGGGCGCTCGTGAGCTTCGAGAACGTGCAGGCGGCCATCCGCGACATCGCGGACGGCAAGATGGTCATCCTCGTCGACGACGAGGACAGGGAGAACGAAGGCGACCTATGCATGGCAGCCGACCTGATCACGCCGGAGGCCATCAATTTCATGGCCGTCCACGGTCGAGGTCTGATCTGTCTGACCCTGACCGAGGACAAGACCCAATCCCTCGGCCTTCGTATGATGGTGGACCGCAATACCTCGGCCTTCGAGACGGGCTTCACGGTGTCGATAGAGGCCCGGGAGGGCGTGTCCACGGGCATCAGCGCCGCCGATCGGGCCCACACCATTCGGACCGCGGTGGCCGCCGAGGCCAAGCCCGAGGACCTCGTCACCCCCGGCCACGTCTTCCCCATCCGGGCCCGGGATGGCGGCGTCCTCGTCCGGACGGGGCAGACCGAAGGCTCGGTCGACCTGGCCCGGCTGGCCGGCCTGCAGCCGAGCGGCGTGATCTGCGAGATCATGAACGACGACGGCACCATGGCGCGGCGCCCGGACCTCGAGGCCTTTGCCGCCAGGCACGGGCTCCGAATCGTCACCATCGCCGAGATGATCGCCTTTCGCTCCACTCGGGAGAGCCTGGTCGATGTGGTGGCGGAGCGAGAGGTCCAGATGGAACCCCTCGGCCCGGTGCGGGCGGTGGTGCTCTCGAGCCGGGTGGACGGTCAGGAGCACCTCGCCTTCGTCAAGGGGGAGCTTCGGCCCGAAGTCCCCTGCTTGGTGCGAGTCCAGTCCCTAGATCTTCCGGCCGATCTGGTCGCCCTTGCCGTGTCGGGAGGCGGGGCCGAGCTAAGGGGGGCCATAGCGGCCATGAGCGAGGCCGAAGCGGGCGTGTTCGTCTACCTGTGCCGTCGAGGGGCCAGCTCCAGCATGGCGGAGCGGCTGAACGCCCTCGAGGAAGGGGGCCCGCCGTCGACCTACGACAAAGTCGGAGGGCGTCTCGACCTGCGTGAGTTTGGGACCGGAGCCCAAATCCTGCGAACCCTGGGCGTGCGGCGCTTCCGCCTGATCACGAATCGTGATTTCCGAATCGTGGGCTTGGAGGGATTCGGTCTGGAGTTGTTGGACCGAGTGCCCTACCAACCCGGCGGGAGCGCATCATGACGCCGAGAGTGGGGATCGTCGTTTCATCCTTCAACCGTCTGGTCACCGAGCCGCTGCTCCAGGGGGCGCGCCTTTGTTTGGAAGAGCGAGGCGTCCCTGCCGAAGCGACCGAGACCCACTGGGTGCCGGGGGCCTGGGAGCTCCCGCTGGCGCTTCAGTGGATGGCCCAAAGCGGACGCTTCGACGGGCTCTTGGCCCTCGGTTGCGTCATCCGCGGCTCTACGCCCCACTTCGACTTCGTAGCCGGCCAGGCGGCGAGGGGGGCGGCCGGGGTTCAGCAGACCCACGGGATTCCGGTCGGCTTCGGGGTCCTGACCACCGACACCCTGGAGCAGGCTTTCGAGCGCGCCGGCAGCAAGATGGGCAACAAGGGTGCAGAGGCCGCCGACGCGGTCCTGACCATGTGTCGGATCCGCGGAAAGCTGACGTGACCCCTCGGCGAAGGGCGCGCGAGTGCGCCCTGATGATGCTCTACGGCATGGACGTGACCGGCCAGCGCGCCGACTGGGCGCTCGCTCGTTTCTGGAGCCACTTCTTGGAGCAGGAGCTCGACCCGCCACCGCCTTGGGCCCCTCCGGACGCGGAGAGCGTTCGCCTGCAGCTCGACCCGAGCGCGAAGACCTATGCCGAGAAGATCGTACGCGGTGTCGAGCGCCATCGGGAGGCCATCGACGCTCGGATCTCCGAAGCTTCGCGGAAGTGGCGCATCGAGCGCATGGCGCTGGTCGAACGCAACTTGCTCCGCCTCGGCGCCTTCGAGCTCGGCTACGAGAAGTCGATTCCGCCCCGGGTGGTCATGAACGAGGCGATCGAGCTTGCGAAGCTCTTCGGGGCCGCCGAGGCGAAGGCCTTCGTCAACGGGATCCTCGATCGGCTGGGAAAGGCGGGCGCGGATGCCCTGTGAGATCCGGATTCATCCCGGCACGCCAGCCGGCCTCGATGCGCTGGAGGTCGACGCGCTGGCCCTGCCCATGTTCGAGCGGAGGGCCCAGCCTCGTCACGTCTGCGGCTATGTCGATTGGCGCATGTGTGGCGCCGTGGCGCGGCTGCTGAAGGGTGGAAGCTTCGATGGTCGTGCACCGCTGCTCACGCCGTGTGGAGGCAGGCTGGGGGCTCACCGGCTCTTTCTGTTCGGCCTCGGAAAGCCGGCGGCGGTTCGAGAGCTCCAGGTCCGAGAGCGCATCGAGGCGAGCCTCGACGTGCTGGCCGACGCAGGCGCCAAGACCTTCGCCTTTGCGCCTCCGACCGCGCCCCAGTTCCTGGCCGAGAAGGAGGACGCCATGGACCTCGACTTCGCGGAGGTGCTGTTGGCGGCCATGGCTCGCCGTGCCCGAAGCTTCGAGCGATTGGTCCTCCTCGACGGGGGCGCTCTGCGGAGCGCGGCCGAGCGGGTGAAGGGCTGGGCCCGAGACGGAGGCTTGATGTGGATGGCACCGAACTGAACGAGTTCGAGGCGGTGCTCGCTGACCTCTGCGACAACCCCGACGTCATTGGCGCGGTCCTGTGCGACGACGAAGGGGAAATGGTCGCGACGAGTCGCGGCCGGGCCGAGCTTCCGCCCGGCGCGGCCGAGCAAGCGGCCCGTCACATGCCCAACGCCTTCTCCGTCGATGTCCCGACGCCGGACTTCCTGCTCCGCCTCGGGAGCGCCGAGACCTGCGGCCCTCTTCGCCTGATGCAGCGCATCGCGAAGCGCGGCGCCGCCGGCGACGTGCAGACGGTGGACCTACGCTACGCGGAGCTCGACGTCCTTCTGCACGCGCTGCCCGAAGACTTCTACATCGTGGTCTTCGTGCGACGTCCGAACCTGTTGGCGGGTCTTTGGGCCCGCCTGGCCGCCGCCGGCCGGATGCTGGGCGAGCGGCTGCAATGACTCCCTCGGTCCACTGTGATACTTCTGATCTTCATGGGGGAAGGGATGAAGGCGCTGGAGGTGGACTTCGTCGTGTACCTGGGGGACCCGGACGAAGGCGCCGATCACGTCGACAGCAGATCGGCTCTGAAGCTCGATGACGTCGGAAGCCGCCTCCCGTGGCCCGACGTCTACGGCGCCATCACGGTCCTGGAGGAGGGTGCACCCATCCTGTCGCTCCGGCCCGACCCGCTGTTCTCTTTGGTCACCAATACGGTGAAGGCGCTGCCCTACGTCATCGACGGAGAGCCCGAGACCATACTCCTCGCCGAGAGCGAGCACGGTTTGGCCCTGGAGCCGGCGGGCAACGACGCCATGGTGTCCTTCTTTGCTGGCGACCCCTACGAGCCCGAAGGGTTTCTACTCGAACCCACGGCGATTCCTCTGGGCGAGCTCGGCACGCAGATCCTGGGAATGGGAGAGCGACTTCGGGACCTGATGCTCGCCTGTGACCCGCAGATCTTCGACCGCGACGACTACTCGGGCAGCCTGCTCAACTTCCTCGAGGAAGGCCAAGAACGGCTCAAGACCTTCGAACTTCGTGTCGAGCGCGGTCTGCGCGTCGAATAGGCGTCAGCTCGTGGCCCTCCTCGACCCCCTCGCCCGTCAGCTCGCCCTCCTGATTCGCTCCGGGTACCCGATCGTCTACCTCGTCACGCACGAAGAGGAGCGGGCAGAGGCCATCGCCCGGCGGGCCGGCACCGGGACCAAGCAGAAGGTCCTGCGTTGGACCGCCTCCAGGGGCTTCGGCGACGACGAGGGAGAGTTGGATGCCGAGGGGGCCCTGCATCGGCTGGACGCGGAGAGCGCTCCGGCGCTGGTCCTCATGTTCGACCTTCACCGGCGGCTTTCGGACCCCCGGGTGATCCGCAGACTGCGCGACCGCTTCGAGATCTTCGCGCAGCGTCGCCAAACCTTGCTCGTGGTGGCGCCAGTCCTGGTGCTTCCCCCTGAGCTCGAAAAGGACGTGGCAGTCTTGGACCTCCCGCTGCCCAAGGCCGAGGAGTTGAACGAGGTCCTGCGGCGCGTGGGCGAGGAAGAGAAGCTCGAGGTGGAAGCGGCGGAGGGCGCCGTCCGGGCCGCCCTCGGCCTGACGGCGAAGGAGGCCCAGCGGATCTTCCGCAAGGTGCTGGTGCAGCGCCGCGGCCTCCGAAAGGACGACCTGGGGCTGGTGGTGGAGGAGAAGAAGCACGCGCTTCGCAGCACCGACAGCCTGGAGTTTCACGAGCTCGGGCCGAGCCTCGGAGATGTCGGCGGGCTGGAGGCGCTGAAGCGATGGCTCGGCGAACGCAGCCGGGCCTTCGGGGAAGAAGCGAGAGCCTTCGGGCTACCACCGCCGAAGGGGCTCTTGCTGTTGGGCGTTCAGGGCTGCGGCAAGAGCCTATCGGCCAAGGCGGTGGCGGAGCTCTGGAAGTTCCCGCTCCTGCGTCTCGACCTGTCCGCCGTGTTCTCCGGCGCCACCGCGCCCGAAGCCGCCATTCGGCAGGCGATCAAGGTCTCGGAGAGCCTGGCTCCGGTGGTTCTGTGGGTGGATGAGATCGAAAAAGGCTTCGCCCAAGTGGACGCCGACGACGCCGGGAGTCGGGTGTTCGGGTCCTTTCTCACCTGGCTCGCCGAAAAGCGGAGCGAGGTCTTCGTGGTCGCGACGGCCAACGAGGTGAAGAGCCTCCCGCCCGAGCTGCTGCGACGCGGGCGCTTCGACGAAGTGTTTTTCGTCGACCTCCCGAACCCCCGGGAGCGACTGCAAATCCTTCAGATCCACTTGGCCCGGCGCAATAGAGAGCCCAGCGCCTTCCCTCAGCTGGAGGCCTTGGCCCGCCGGGCCGAGCACCTGTCGGGGGCGGAACTCGAGCAGGTCGTGGTGGCCGGCCTGTACCGGGCCTTCTCCGCCAACCGCGAGCTCAGTCAGGAAGACCTGGACATCGGGCTGCAGCAGACGGTCCCGCTCTACGCGACCTACGAGGAGCGCATCAAGGCGCTGCGCGACTGGGCCAAGACGCGCGCCCGGCCGGCGACCCAGGACGCCTCCGTCCTCGATCTCTTCGAGCGAAGGGAAGAGGGCTAGGAGTCGGCCTCGCCGCCGGCCGGCCCGCTCATCCGCCGGTCGTGGAGGAAGTGTCGACGGTCAGGTCGAAAGCCTGGCTGGCCGTCTGACCGCCGCTGTCTTCCACCGTGATGGTGAAGGCGAAGGTTCCGTCTTGGGTCGGAAAGCCGAGGATGAAGGTGGAGGGCGTGCCTTCGGACTCCAGCTCGAGGCCCATCGGGAGGCTGCCGCCGGTCACCGACCAGGTGTAGTCGATGGTCGTTCCTCCGCTGGCCTCGATCCTGGCCAGATAGCCCTCGTCGACCCGCGCGTTGGGCAGGCTCGACGCCGACACGATGGCGAGGGCGGTGGCGGGGGGGTCGATGGTGAGGACGAGCTCGCGGGTGGCGAATTCGTCATTCGCGTCGGTGACTCGATAGCGCACCGGGAAGAGGCCGAACTGGCTCGGCGTTCCGGACAGCAAGCCCGCTTCGCTCAAGCTGAGGCCGCCGGGGAGGGCGCCGGCGTCGATGGTCCAAGTGTAGGGCTCGAGCCCACCGATCGCCGTCAGGCTCTCGCTGTAGGGCGCGCCGGCTTCCCCGTCCGGGAGCGACGCGGTCGAGACTTCGAGGTTGGCGCTCTCGATGGCGAGGAGGACGTCGCGCTGATTGGTGGTGCCGACCGAGTCCTCCACCTCCAGCGTTACCTGGGTCTCGCCGGGGACCAGCGGCGTACCGGTGATCGCGTCCCCGGCGATGGCCAGGCCCTGAGGCAGACCTTGAGGGGCGTC
>CAYZFR010000075.1:0-16949 GCA_964477875.1 uncultured Myxococcales bacterium | reverse complement strand
GGCGTGGACCACGGGATGTCCTGCAGCACCCAGGGAGCTGCCCCCGGGAAGCCGACGAGGTCGTAGCCCCCGTCTTCGGTGGGGCCGAACACCACCTTGCCCTCGGCCAGAACACCGAAGGCTCGGGCGACCCGGTCATCGGCCATGGTGGGGGCGTCGGAGCCCAGGATCACGACTTGCTCGGCCTCGGCGCTGCGCCGGGCCTGCTCGATGCGCTGGCCGAGCCCACCCTGCCCTTGCTCTCTCCATCGAAACCCCGAGGCCGACGCCGGAGGCTGGCCGGGCCCGGCCCAACAAAGGACCGCCTCGGCCGCCGCGCGCTGGGCCCAGCGCCGCGCCCGACCGAGGACGTCGTCGAGCATGGCGGCATACAGCAGAGCGGCTCGCTCCGGGCCGAGGGCCGGCTGCAGGCGCGTCTTCACCCGCCCCGGGATCGGCGCTTTGGCCATGACCACCAGGGCGCGCATTCAGCGGGTCGGGCCGAAGATCCGGTCCAAAAGGGACCGCCGGGCTTTCTCGACCTCGGCCGGGTCGGAGGGCGGCGCGGGCTCCACCGGCGCATCGGGGCTTGGCCAGTGGTGGAGCGCCTCTTCGGCCGGCGAGGACGGCTTGGGAGATGGCGGCTTGGACGGGGCCTCGTCTTTATCGCCTTCGGCCATCGGCCCAGCGACCGGCCGCTTTCGCGCCTTCCGCGCCTGCCGCTCCGCCTTCATCTTGGCCAACATCTCGGGGGAGGGCTTGCCGGTGAAGGTCGTGTTGCCCTTCGCCTCCAGAGCCAGCGGACCCGCGTCCTCTCCCGACTTCGGTGCCGTCTCCGCGGCCTCGCTCCCGGTGCTGGAAGCACCGGGCTTGGCGCCCGACTTTTTCTTCCGCTTCTTCTTCGCCGACTTGCCGTCGTTTTCGCGTTCGACCGTGCCGGTGTCGGCCTTGGCCGTCCGCGTCCGCTTGCGCTTTCGGCGGCGCTCCTCTCGGGCCGGCAGCTTGTCGGTGATCTCGGCCAACATCTCGCCCTTGGACAGGAAGTGAACGTCGTCCTGGCTCCGGTCCATGTCCGGTCGAGCCAGCACGAGGACGCGGCAGCGGTACTCTCGCTCCAAAGACAGCAAGTCGCCGCGCCGGTGGTTGTTGAGATACTCGGCCGTGCTCCGGTGGGTCTTTACCCGAACTTCACCCACGCCGCCCTGGGCGAGTCGCGTCTCGATGCGTCGAACCAAAGACAGGGAGTGAGACTCCGGGGTTCTGATCCAGCCCACGCCGTCACAGACCGGGCAGCGCTCCTGGAAAGCCTTCCGCATGCCCTGCCGAATCCGCTGGCGGGTGAGCATGCAGATCCCCTTCGAGTTGATGCGGGCGATCTTGTAGCGGGCCTTGTCGCTCTTCGCTGCGTCGGCGAGGACGCTCTCGACCTCACGCTTGTGCTGCGTGACCTCCATGTCGATGAAGTCGATGACGACGATGCCGCCGAGGTCCCTCAGCTTGAGCTGTCGGGCGACTTCCTCCGCCGCCTCGCAGTTCGTCTTGAAGACCGTCTCCTCGTGGTTGCCCTCGGACGTGTTCCGCCCCGAGTTCACGTCGATCGCGACCAAGGCCTCGGTCTGATCGATGCAGATCGAACCTCCGCTCGCAAGCTTCACCTGCCGGGTAAAGGTCGCCTCGATCTGCTCCTCGACCCGGTAATAGGCGAAGATCGGGATCGGGTTCTGGTACAGATGCAGCCGCTCCCGGTAGCTCGGCATCACCTGCTCGAAGTAGGCGACCGAGGTCTCGTACTCCTCGCGGTTGTCGATCCAGACCTCGTCGATCTCGTCGGTGAAGTAGTCGCGCAGGGTCCGGGCCACCAGGTCCGGCTCTGCGTGGAGGATCGACGGGGCCCGGGCCTTCTCCGAGGCGGCCTTCACCTTCTCCCACTGGGCGACGACGGCGTCGAGGTCGCGCTGAATTGCGGGGCGGGTCTGGCCGAGGCCGGCCGTGCGCACGATGAAGCCGCAGTTTTCGGGCTTCTTGATCTTCTGCGCCATCGTCCGGATGCGCTTCCGCGTCTTCTCGTCCTCGATCTTTCGGGAGATGCCCGAGGCGTCGCTCCCGGGCATGAGCACGGTGTAGCGCCCTGGCAGCGATAGGTAGGTGCTCAGGGTCGCACCCTTCTCACCGACGGCGTCCTTGGCCACCTGGACGATGATCTCCTGCCCGCGTTTGAGGACGTCATTGATCCGCGGGGCGCGGTCCTCCGTCCACTTGCGGCTGTAGGCCGCCGGTGCGACCTCGGAGAAGGGCAAAAAGCCCTGCTTGTGGGCGCCGATGTCGACGAAGGCGGCTTCGAGTGAGCCCTCTACATTGTGGATGACGCCCTTGTAGATGTTTCCTTTCAGTGTGCCGCCTTCAGCGGCTTCGATGTCGAGTTCCACCAGTTCGCCGTCTTCGACGATGGCGATGCGCAGCTCGTTGGGAGCCGACGCGTTGATCAGCATTCGAATGGTCATGGTCCACCAGTGTGGGGAGGCATTCTCGGCCCGAAAGGGTCGCCGGAAGCGGGGTCCTCTGGGGCGCGAGCCTGGTCGAGGGGGCGCGTCGCTTCGCGGCCCATGCATCAGGCTGAACGCGGTTCGTCCGGGAGTCGTGGGTGCCGGTCGCCTGCGCGTTCATCATGGCTCCGCCGTGCGCCGCTGCGCACGGGCAAGGGCTTCGGCGGACGCAGGCGACCCCAAGGGATCACCCGGAGGCGCGAAGCCGCGATGTTCTTGACAAGCGTACACCTCCAGAGCCCAGCGCGCCAGCAGAATAACCGGCGCTTGACGCGCCCGGCCTCGGTCCCTAACGCCGTCCTGCAAGATGAATGCGGCCCTGGTTGAAGGCCTCGCCTTCGACGACGTCTTGCTCCTCCCCGGCTACTCCGAGACCCTCCCCCGGGACGTCGGGATCAACACTCGGTTCTCTCGGAACATCGAGTTGAACATCCCCGTCGTGGCCGCGGCCATGGACACGGTGACCGAGGCGAGGCTCGCCATCGCCCTCGCCCAGCTGGGAGGGATAGGCGTCATCCACAAAAACATGAGCATCGAGGCCCAGGCGGCGGAGGTGCGCAAGGTCAAGCGCTTCGAGGCCGGCATCATCGACGACCCCATCGTCGTCCGGCCCAGCGATCAGGTGGCGGTCGCCCTCGCCCTCCGAGAGGAGCACGGCTTCTCCTCCTTCCCGGTCGTCGAGGATGGACGCCTGAAAGGCATCTTCACCGGACGGGACATGCGCGCCGCCGCTCCCACCGACCCGGTGTCGAAGTGGATGACCGCCGATCCGGTGGTGGTGGCGCCGAACACGCCCCCGGAAGAAGCCCGCCGGACCATGCACGCGCATCGGAAGGAGACCCTGCCCATCGTCGACGCCGAGGGGCGGCTCTTCGGCCTCATGACCCTGAAGGACGTCGAGAAGAGCGCCCGCCACCCCAACACGGTCGCCGACGGTGAGGGGCGGCTTCGGGTCGCGGCCGCGGTCGGCGTGGGCCCCGACCGCGAGGCCCGGGTCGATGCCCTGGTGGCGGCCGAAGTCGACGCCATCGTGGTCGACACGGCCCACGGCCACAGCAAGGGCGTGGTCGATGCGGTCGCCGACCTCAAGCGGAGCCACCCTTCGATCGACGTGGTGGCGGGCAACGTCGCCACGGCGGAGGGGACACGCGCTCTCATCGAGGCCGGGGCCGACGCGGTGAAGGTGGGCATCGGACCGGGCTCGATCTGCACGACGCGCATCGTGGCCGGCGTCGGCGTTCCCCAGGTCTCCGCCATCCTGGACTGCGCAGACACCGCGCGCTCGGCCGGAGTCCCGCTGATCGGCGATGGCGGCATCAAGTACTCTGGCGACGTGGTCAAGGCCCTCGCCGCCGGCGCCACGACGATCATGGTCGGCTCCTTGCTGGCCGGGGTCGCAGAGTCTCCGGGTGAGGTGGTCCTGTACGAAGGGCGGGCCTTCAAGGCCTACCGAGGCATGGGCTCCCTCGGCGCGATGCAGCAGGGCTCGTCGGATCGCTACGCCCAGAGCGGCGTCGAAGCCCGAAAGCTGGTCCCGGAGGGCATCGAAGGCCGCGTGCCCTTCAAGGGCCCGCTCGAGGACACGGTCTGGCAGCTGGTCGGAGGTCTCCGGGCCGGCATGGGCTACGTGGGAGCCCGCGACCTCCACGACCTCGTGGAAAAGGCGAAGTTCGTCCGGATCAGCGTCGCCGGGCTGCGCGAGTCCCACGTCCACGACGTGGTGGTGACCAAGGAGTCGCCCAACTACAGCCGCTGAAGCCAGCTGCCCTCGAAGCTCTTGCGCGCCGGCCCGATCAAGGCGACGCGGGCTCGGTCACCCCTGGACTCGACCTCGGCTTCGAGACGGCCGCCCGGCAGGCGAAGTCCGAGTCGGCCCGCACCGCCCCCCCGAAGGCGCATGATCTCGGCCGCCGCCGCCGCCGCCCCCGTCCCACAGGCCAGGGTCCGGCCGGCACCACGCTCGTGCACGATCCCGCGCCAGCCCCCGTCCTCCGTGATCCAAAAGCCGACGTTGACCCCCTCCGGGAAAGCCGGGTGCCGCGTCCAAGCCTCGCCGCGGGCGTCGGCCAACGCTTCCAGCTCGCCGGACGGGAAGACGATCAAATGGGGGTTTCCAGCAGACCAGCCGACCCCCTGCCCATCCGGCCCCAAATCGAGGGCGGGGTGGGTCAAACGCAGCTCCCCCATGTCGGTTCGAACCCTCCCGTCCAAGCCGTGCTCCCCCGCCCGGAGGCCGGCATCGGTTTCGACTAGCAGGCGCCCGCCACGCGGACTCAGCAGTCCGATCACGCAGCGCAGCCCGTTGCCGCACATTTCGGGTCGGCTGCCGTCGCTGTTGATGACCCGCATCCGGACGTCGGCGTCCTCGGCCGGCGACAAGATGATGACCCCGTCGCCCCCGACCCCGCGGCGCCGGTCGCAGAGGGCGATGGCGTCGGCTTCGGTCAGCTCCGGCCCGGCATGGCCAGGCCCCCCGAGGACGATAAAGTCGTTCCCCAGGCCTTCGACCTTCACGAAATCCCAGCGCTCCAGCTCTACACTCACGGAACATTCCCCGCCCGAGGAGACGCTTTTTCTCGAATCTCCGGGCGATCTCGGAGAGACGCGTGGTGCGGGACCTTCGGCGTCCGGCGCCCGCCCCCCTTTCGGGTCCGGGCGCCGAGGGGCTCCGCTCTGCGGTACAAGGACCACATGGCGAGCCCCGTCCTCCGGCTCTGCGCCCTCGACGTCGATCCGACCCAGCTCGAAGTCTTGGCGCGCTTCGTCCAGGGGCTGGATGGGATCGAGATTCGGACCTTCGACCGGGCCGAAGCCGCCCTTCGCCACCTGACCGAGTCCTCCATCGACGTCTTCCTGGTCGGCCTGCCCATGCCCGAGCTCTCGGGCCGAGAGGTGCTGCGTCGCTCCATCGCCGTCTTCCCCGAACTCCCCGTCATCATCCTGACCTCCACCGCCGAAGTCGAGACGGCCGTGGAGCTGCTGAACCTCGGGGCCCGAGACTACCTCACCAAACCCTTGAGCCGGCCGCTCTTCCTGCAGAGGGTCGTTCGCCTGGGAAAACGGCAGCAGCAGCCGCCGGTCTTCGTCGGGGAGCTGGTGGGCCGCAGCCCCGCTCTCCAGGCGATTCGCCGCCGCATCCGACAGCTCGCCCGTGTCGAGGACCCGGTCTGGGTGTGCGGACCGACGGGTGCGGGATTGACGCGGGTCGCTCGGGCGCTTCACGCGGGTTCCACGAGGCGGGATGGGCCCTTCGTGACCCTGGACGCTCTTCCTCGGTCCGGCCCCGAAAGAGACGTGCTTCTCTTCGGCCGGCGGATGGGCGCATTCGCCCACGAGAGTCGCCGCCTCCCCGGCGTGCTGGACCAGGCCGCCGGCGGAACCCTGGTCCTTTGCTTGGAGCGCGGACTGGACCAGGGAATGTACCAGGGTCTGCGAGCCCTGGGCGCCCGAGGGCCCCGCCTCGTCGTGACCGCCGAAGGTTTTTCGGGCCTGCCCGAGTGGGTTCCCCAGGATGCCGAGCGGATCGATCTCCCCCCCCTCGCCCAGCGCAGGACGGACATCGCTCTGCTCGCTCATCACATCGTCGACCGTCTCAATCATCGCTTCCTCAAGCGCTGCTTCCTGACCGGAGACGCCTTGGCCTCGCTTCAGGCGCAGCCCTGGCCGGGAGACGTCGAAGAGCTGACCTCGGTCCTCGAGAGCGCCGTCCTGGCCAGCGAAGGCGCCATCACCCCGAGCCTGCTCCTCCCAAACGCCGCATCAGGCCTGGCGCGAGGTGGCCCCCCCGAAGCCTACCGGACAGAGAAGGAGCGCGTGCTCCGGGCCTTCGAGGAGGACTATCTGAACCGCCTGCTCCTCTACGAGCAGGGCCACCTCACCCGCGCCGCCACCCGGGCCGGGATGGACCGAAAGAACCTGTGGCAGCTGCTGCGCAAGCACGGGATCGACGCGGCAGCCTTCAAGCCGGGGACGGCGACTGGCTCCTCGCCTCAGAATCAGCAAGATGGGGAACATGGCTGAGCCTCAGGTCCGCGTCGTCCTGGTCACCACGCCCCCGGAGGCGGCGAGAGACTTCGCCCGCGCCCTGGTCGCGGAGCGGCTCGTTGCCTGTGTGAACATGTGCGGGGTCCAAAGCGTGTTCCGGTGGGAGGGCCGGGTCCAAGAGGAGGCCGAGCAGCTCCTCCTCCTCAAGACTACGGCCGACCGCCTGCCGGCGCTGCAGACCCGGGTGCAGGCGCTCCATCCCTACGACTGCCCCGAATTCATCGTCCTCGACGTCACCGCCGGTGCCGCCGCCTATCTTCGGTGGGTCGGGGAGGAGGTCCTCTCTTGCGACGAATGACCGTCGCCTCGAGCGAGCGCGAGCTCACCCGATTCGTCGCCGAGACCATCCTGGAGCGGAGCCTCGACGGCTTCGTACCCCGTCCCGAAGACCCCTGGTGCATCGCCCGAGCCCACTCCAGCCTGGAGGCCCTCGTTCTTCTCACCGGCGGTGCGGCGACCAACGACCTGCTGCTCGTCGACGCCCGCATGGGTGACATGCTGGAGCTGCTGGAGAAGCTGCAGAGCGAGACCGACCACGTGCCCCTGGTGGCCGTCATGACCGAGCGCGGGCGAGACCTGACGCTGCGCCGGCGCATCGTCGGTCGCTACGGCGTCGCCGGCTTCCTGGAGCGGCCCCTCCGGGACGAGGGCCTGCGGCGCCTCATCGAACGCCTCGACCGCCGTCGCCGAGTCCTGGTGGTCGCGCCCGATGACGAGGATGCGAGGAGGCGGGTTGAAGCCCTCTCGGGGGCCGGCCATCAGGTCGAGCACAAGCGCAGCGCCGAGGACGCTTGGGCCGGCTTGGACGCCTTTCGACCGGACCTGCTGGTCGGGAGCTTGGGGGCCAAAGGCGGGGAGCTGTGCGTTCGAGGCAAGGCCTCGGACAAGTGGGCGGACCTGCCGGCGCTCCTGTACGGACGCTTCGACGAGCTCCCGGCCCGTCCGCTCAGCGAAAACGTGCACAGGGCCGACGATTTCATCTCCACCGAGGAGTCCCTGGAGCGCTTCGCCCTTCGGGTCTCGGCCTTGGTCGGGACCGGCCGGATGCTCCCCCGAGACCGTGGGCACGTCGGGCAGAGCCCCTCCTCCCGCATCATCTCGACCCTCCCCAAAGCCGCCGCCCACACGACGGCGCCGCGAAGGACTCCCTCCCCGGCAACCCGAAGCCCCTCGCGGCGGTTGACCCGGCGCGTCCCCATCACGGTGACGGTCGACCTGGTGGACGAGGAGCGCACGCTCCGATCGGAGACCCTCGACATCTCGGAGGGCGGCATCTTCGTCGCCGCCGACACGCCCCCTCCGGTGGGCACCAAGGTGAACGTCGCCTTCACCGTGCCGGGCCACGGACCGGTGAAGGCGGTCGCGAAGGTCGCCTGGGCCAGCAGCGCGGGCATGGGCCTGCGCTTCAAGACGATCGAGGGAGAGGACTTGGAGGCGGTCGTGGACTACGTCAACCGCGTCGCCCGGGTCCTCTACACGACATCTTGAGCGAGGACGGCCCAGGATTTCGGTAGCGCCGGCGGCCGCACCTCCCTAGGCTCGGAGCATGTACGCAGCACGAGAGCATCTTCGAAGCGAGCTGTCCGCCATCGAGGAGGCCGGCCTCCTGAAGCGCGAGCGGGTCATCAAGACGCCCCAGGACGCTTTGATCGTAGCCCAACCCGGGGGCGAGGTCCTGAACTTCTGCGCCAACAATTATCTGGGCTTGGCGAACCATCCCGACATCGTCGCCGCCGCTCACCGCGCTTTGGACGAGTTCGGCTTCGGACTCGCGTCGGTCCGCTTCATCTGCGGGACTCAGACCATCCACAAGGATCTGGAGGCTGCCATCTCCCGCTTCCACGGGACCGAGGACACCATCCTCTATTCGAGCTGCTTCGACGCCAACGGCGGACTCTTCGAGACCATCCTGGGCCCCGAGAGCGCCGTCATCAGCGACGCCCTCAACCACGCCTCCATCATCGACGGCATCCGGCTCTGCAAGGCCGAGCGCCATCGCTACGCCCACGGCGACATGGCGGAGCTCGAGGAAAAGCTGAAGGCCACCCAGGAGCGCCGCACCCGCCTCATCGCCACCGACGGGGTGTTCTCCATGGACGGCGACTACGCCAAGCTCGACCAGATCTGCGACCTCGCGGATCGCTACGACGCGATGGTGATGGTCGACGACTGCCACGCCACCGGCTTCGTCGGCGCAACAGGCCGCGGCACCCCCGAGCACTTCGGCGTGCAGGGCCGGGTGGACATCGTGACCTCGACCCTCGGCAAGGCCCTTGGCGGAGCCTCGGGCGGCTTCACTACCGGCCGAAAGGAGATCATCGATCTCCTCCGGCAGCGCTCCCGTCCCTACTTGTTCAGCAACACCCTCGCCCCCACCATCGCCGGCGCCTCCCTGGCCGTGCTCGACATGCTCAGCAAGTCCACCGAGCGCCGGGACAAGCTGGAGGCCAACACCAAGCGCTTCAAGAAGGCCATCGTCGAGGCAGGCTTCGAGACCAAGGGAGAGGACCACCCGATCATCCCGATCATGATCGGCGACGCCAGAAAGGCCTCCCAGATGGCCGACGATCTGTTGGCGGAGGGCATCTACGTGGTCGGCTTCAGCTACCCGGTGGTCCCCAAGGGCCAGGCCCGGATCCGAACCCAAATGTCGGCCGCCCACGACGAGCAGGACCTGGACAAGGCCATCGCCGCCTTCATCGAGGTCGGCCGGGCCCACGACGTCATCCAGTGACCCGGAAGACCTCCTCGTAGGTCGTGACCCCCTGGGCCAGCTTGCGAATGGCGCTCTGGCGCAGGGGCGTCATCCCGTCCAGCTCGGCCGCCTTCGCGATCTCTTTGCTGTCGGCCTGCTCGTTGATCATTCGGCGGATCTTCGCAGAGACGGGCAACATCTCGAACAAGCCCGTCCGCCCGAAGAGCCCCGTGCCTCGACAGCGAACGCAGCCTTCGCCCCGCTTGACGGGCAGCTGGCGCTCTTCCCCCGGCTCGACGGGAATGCCGAGGGCGGCGATCTGCTCTTCGGTCAGGAACTCCTCTCGCGCGCACTCGTGGCAGACCTTTCGAACCAGGCGCTGAGCCAAAATGCCCTGCAGCACACTGCCGAGGAGGAAGGGCTCCACCCCCAGGTCGATGAGCCGGGAGATCGAGGCCGAGGTGTCGTTGGTGTGGAGGGTGGAGAAGACGAGGTGCCCGGTCAATGCAGCCTGCACGGTCATCTGGGCCGTTTCCTTGTCTCGGATTTCGCCCACCATCACGACGTCGGGGTCCTGACGCAGAATGGTCCGAAGCGCCTTGGCGAAGGTGACGTCGATCCGGGTCTGGACCGCCACCTGATTGAGGGGCTCGAAGACCATCTCGATGGGATCTTCGACCGTCACGATGTTGACCCCCGGTCGCGCGAGGTACTTCAGGGTCGAATAGAGGGTGGTCGTCTTTCCGCTGCCGGTGGGGCCGGTGACGAGGACCAGCCCGTGGGGGCGGGTTATCCAAGCCTCGTACATCTCGCGCTCCTTTCGAGTGAAGCCGAGGTCCGCGATCTCGGCCAGCAGCACCTGGGGATCGAAGATCCGGATCACCACCTTCTCCCCGAAGGCGACGGGCAGCGAAGATACACGAAGCTCGATCTCTCGGTCGCCGCGCTGAGTCTTGATGCGCCCGTCTTGAGGCCGGCGCTTCTCGGCGATGTCCATCCGGGCCAGGATCTTCACCCGCGCCACGAAGGCCGGGTGCACGCCGGCGGGGATCTCGCCGATGTCGTGGAGGATCCCGTCGATGCGCAGGCGCAAGCGTGAGGCTTCGCGCTTGGGCTCGATGTGGATGTCGCTCGCTCGATTGTCGAAGGCCGAGTTGAGCAGATACTCGACCGCCGCCACGATCTGCTGGTCGGCGGGGTCGATCTCCTCCGAGCTTCGCACCCGCGTGAGCTGCTCGAGGTTTCCGAGGTTCGCGCCCTTGGCCTCGGCGGCGGCGGTAGAGACCGCCTTGTGGAAGCCGTAGACCTGGGTGATGACGTTGACGATGTCCTTCTTGGCGCTGACGACGGCCTTCACGTCCCGACCCGTCGCCCGTGCGAACTCCTCCAAGGCCGCCTGATCGAAAGGGTCGGCGATGGCGATGGTGAGGGTGTCGTCCTTCTGCTCCAGCGGGAGCAGCAAGTGCCGCCGCGCGAAGCCCTTGGGCAGCGCTCGGGTGATCAGCCCCATGTCGAGCTCGAGGGGATCGATCTTCTTATAGGGCAAGCCTGAAGCCTGGGCGAGGAGCTGGGCCAGGACGTCCTCGTCCAGACTCCGGTCGGGGGCCTGGGGGTGCGGGATCTTGGCCTCGACGACCAGCTCGGTGGCAAAGACCTCGGACTGTCGGCCCTCCTTGAGGCCTTGGGGCCCGTACTTATTCCGGACCCAGCGCGCTCGCAGGCTGTCTTCCCGGGCGAGCAGGTCGGCCTTCGTCGGCTCGTCCACCGCCCCCGCCCGTATCAGGAGGTCGAGCAAGTGCTCGAGGCTCAGCCCGGTGTGAACCTGCTGCATGGAGCTCAGGCTACCAGCGGTTCGGACTTCAACGCACGTCGATGCGGTCCAGTCCTTCGAGTCGGCCCCCCAGAGCCCGGCCGACGCCCTCCGCCACCCCCGACTCGAGTCGAGCGCCCAGGTATTCGAGGAAGTCCGGTCCCGGTTCCTTCGGATAGACCAAGGCAGGCTCCTTCTCGAGCTCCGGCGCGGTGGTGGAGGAGGTCTCGGTCCCCGAGGCCCGGTCCTGGACCATCGCCGCTGCCCGGCGGGCAGCGGCGTACAGGCCTCCCAGCTCGTCGACCAGGCCCTCGTCCAGCGCCCGGCGACCGCTCATCACCTGCCCGTCGGCGAGGGTCGTGACCCGGGTCCGTTCGAGCCCCCGCCGCTCGCTGGTCACGCTCACGAACTGGTCGTAGAGGTCATCGACCAAGCCTTGCAGGACCTCCCGGTCCCGCTCCGTCAGCTCGCGCAGGGGGTTGCCGAGATCCTTGACCGGCCCCGACTTGAAGGTCCGAAGCCGAAAGTCGAGCTTGTCGGCGATGCCGCGGAGATCTGGAAGCTGGCTGATCACGCCGATCGAGCCGGTGATGCTGCCCGGCTCGGCAAAGACCCAGTCGGCGCCCAGAGCGATCCAAAAGCCCCCCGACGCGGCCACCGTCCCCATCGAAGCGACGACGGGCTTCTTCTCGGAAGCGTAGCGCAGCGCCCGGTACACCTGCTGAGACGGCGCGACCGAGCCGCCAGGGGAGTCGATGCGGACGACGATCGCCTTGACGTCCTCTCGACCCGCGAAGGCTCGGATCTGCTCCACGGTCTCCTGGACTTCAGAGATCGGACCGATGATCTCGACCACCCCGACCCGTAAGCCATCGCCGCCGATGACTTTCTCGCCGCCGACCTCGCCGAAGGGCAGACGAGCACAGGTAGCGCAGGAAGCCCCGAGCAAAAGCCCGAGGATCAGAGCCACTCCCAAAAACACCAGCGAGGGCCCGCGCCGGGGCGCGGCGGTCGTCGCCGGCGGGGCTGGCGCGAGAGGTCCTTCCGTCATGGGCACCGGCTTAGACCCGCGCCCCGGTCGACGCAAGGCGTCGCCGCCGGCACTCGACCCCTCTTGCACCGCATGGTTGCGTGGCCGCATGCTCGCGTTCGCCGTCCCCCTGCTTCTGGCCGCTCAGGCCCCGCCCGCGGCACCGGCCGTCGATGAGCCCACCGTCGATGAGCCCACCGTCGAGGAAGCCCCGGAAGCGGAAGCCCCGAGGGATGCCGAGGCCTGGACCGCCCAGGGACAGGCCGCCATCGACGCCGAGGACTGGCCAGCGGCCGCCAAGGCCTTCGGCGAGGCCCGAGCCCTTCGGCCCGAGGACGCCGAACTCATGTACCGCCACGCCTATGCCCTCCGGCAGGCGGGTCAGCGACCGGCGGCGGTCGAGGCCTACCGTGCTCATCTGGAGCGGGTGCCCGACAACGCCGACGCCTGGTACGCCCTGGCCTCCACCCTGGAGAGCCTGGATCGGACCGAAGAGGCCAAGAAGGCCTTCGCGCGCTACGCCGAGGTCGAGGACCGCCCCCAAAACCAAAAGTTCGTCGAGCTGGCCCGCCGAAAGGCCGGCGTCTCGTCGGCCCCGATGTCCTCGGCCGAGGCGGAGAGCGCTCCGATTTCAGCGCCCCCTCCTCCGGCGGCGCTGAAGCCGGCCCTCGACGCCCTGCAGGCTGGCGACTACCGCCGGGCTCTCGACCTCGTACCTCGGGACGTCACCGACGCCTCCAGCGAAGCCGCTCGGGCCAGCGCGCTCCTCGGCCTCGGCCGAGCACAGGAGTCCGAGGCGGCCTGGCGTCGCAGCCTCGAAGGCCTAAAGGGACCGGCCGCCCTCGCCGCCCGCTTCGGTCTCGCCGAGGCGCTCCGGGCCCAGGGCAAGCTGCGAGACGCCAAGTCTCTCCACGCACAGGTCGCCGACGACCCCACCAGCCCCCCCGTCCTGATCGAGCTCGCCACCCAGCGTCGCTGAGCTGGTTTGCGACCCTCGCGAACGCAGGCTGGCTTTCGCTGGAAGCCCCTTCGGTGGTCGCTGGCGTTCGAGTCCGCCGCGACGCGGGGTATCGCGAGCTGCCGCAGCTCGGCACGTGCACAGCGCGAGCCACATCGGTGGGCTGCTGACCCCGCCCGAGGACTATCAGCTCACGTTCGCGGAGCTGCGTTCTTCGCTGTTGGCGCAGGCCCGGAGGACGGTTGGCCTATCCGCTCGTCTCGGGACGGTCAGCTGTGGTGGAGGCGGGCGACGGCGCGCCCGCAGGCGCGCGCCGTGATCGCCATCTCGGTCAGGGTCGGGTTCTGCCAGCCAGTCGTCGGCCAGCACGCGCCGTCGGTCACCAGGAGATTGGGGATGCCCCACACCGCGCCCTCGGGGTCGACGACCGAGCCCTCCGGGGTCGAGCCCATTCGCGCGCCGCCGAGCTCGTGCACGAAGAGCCCCGGCGTGGCGCAGCGCCACTCGCGCTCGAGCGCTCGCAGGCGCGAGACGCTGACCGCGCCCACGAGCCAGTGCGTGAAATCCGCGACCTCGCCGCCAGCCGCCTCGACGAGTTCGACGGCGTGTCGGCGCGCCTCGGCGGCGATGGCGAGGTCATTCTCGCCCCAGCGGAGCCGGATGCGCGCGCAAGGGATCCCCCAACGGTCGAGCACGCCCTCGTCGATCTCGATGGTGTTCTCGTGCGCGGGCAGAACCTCACCGCGGAACGACATGAAGCCGAAGGACTCGTTCGGGTGGGTGCGGGCGACCGACGGGAACCACGCGCGGTCGATGGCGCCCCAGAGCCCGAACCCACGAAGATGCTGCGACGCGTGCTCGCCCAGGTTCTGGTAGCGGGGGACGAGGAACGAGTCGCCCCCGCGCAGCGGGTACGGCTGCGCGCGCGGGGTGATGTCCGGGAGCTGGAAGAACACGTTCCCCGCGATGTGGTCCATCAGGTAGTGGCCGAGCGCGCCGCCGTCGGCCCCGAGGCCGTGCGGATGACCCGCCGACGACGAAGCGGAGTTCAGGAGCAGTCGCACCGTCTCGATCGTCGACGCGCAGAGCACGACCAGCGGCGCCTCGACCCGCATCGTCTCTCCCGTCGCCGCGTCGACGTACTCGACGCCGCGCGCACGGTGTCCGCTCTGGTGCATCAGCACGCGGCTCGCTATCGCGCCCGTGCGGAGCGTCGTCCGTCCCGTCCGCGACGCGTCGGCGAGCGTGGTGTCGATGTTCGAGAGCGGCCTGCTCCCCGGGTGACCGCCGCCTCCCCGGTCGGCTCGCAGCCCGCGCGACACGATCAGGTGTCGTTCCGGGAAGTCGATCGCGGTCCGGCGCGCGAACGTCTGCTCCGCGGGGGTGAGCTCACCGCGATCGACGAACTCACCGTCTGGTAGATGAGAGAGTCCGTCGCGCGCGCCCGCGACGCCGAAGTAACGCTCGAGCGCCGCGTAGTACGGCGCGAGGTCGGCGTGGGTGAGCGGCCAGCGTGGCCCGACGCCGTCGCGGTCTGCCGCCAGGAACTCATGGTCCGACATGCGGGGCATGACGCCATCCCACACGTGCGTTCGTCCCCCGAGCACGCGGCATCGGATCCAGTGAAAGGGGGTTTCGTCGGGCGTCGTGTAGGGATTGTCTATGTCGTCGACGAACAGGTCGGGGTCCGCGACCCAGTACGTCGGGTGCAGGGACTGCACGCCCTGGCGCCGGCTGGTGAGGCGCTTCGCGACCTGCCCGATCGCGTGGGCCGCGCGACCGACCGCGCCCCAGGCCTCGCGGTCGTCCGCGGGCGCGGCGTGGCCCGCCTCGAGCACGAGCACGCGCAGCCCGAGCGTCGAGAGGGTCTTGGCGGCGACGCCGCCGTTAGCGCCCGAGCCGACGACGATCGCGTCCCACGTGGACGCCGTACGCGAGGCGCTCGCGGTCACGAGATCGCGACCTCGTCCTCGTGCGAGCGACCGGTCTCGAGCCAGTGGAGCTCTTCGCTCGACAGCGTGAGATCCGCAGCCTCGAGGTTGGCGACCATGTGAGCGCGGGTGCTGACCCCGACGACCGGGTAGACGGGGAAGGGCTGCTGGAGGAGGTACGCGATCGCGATCTGCGCGGCCGTCGCCCCGTGCCGGGCCGCGAGCGTCCTGCATCGTTCGCGGCGACGCTCGTTCTCACGACCGCCGAAGGTACCGGCGCCACGGCGAGACGTACGCGCGAGCGAGCCGCGTCCGAGCGGCGAGTACGCGAAGGTCGTGATACCGGCGCGGCGATAGCAGTTGCGCTCGTATGCGTGCTCCCGTCCGGAGATGCTCACGCAGCCACGCCAGAGCGGGGCGCGCCACGCGGCGAGCGAGAACTGCGGGCTGCTCGCGTGGACGACGGACGAGCTCGACGCCGCCTCGAGCGCCGACCATCGGTCGAAGGTCCAGTTCGACACGCCGGTCCAACGAACCCACCCTTGCTCTCGAAAGCGCGCGAGGTCGCGCGCGACCCCCGATAGGTCCGGTCGGCCGTCGTCGCGATGGAGCAGCAGCCCGTCGAGGGCGTCGATGCCCAGGGCCCGAAGCGTCGAGGTGAGGTCGGCCTCGAGAGCAGCGCTGAAGAGGCGACTGGGGGCGACGAGCGGGATGGGGTGTCCGGCCTTCGACACCAGGCAGAGCGCGTCCCTGACGCCGTTCGCGCGAAGCCAATGACCGACGACCCGTTCGGTCCCGCCCGCCTGATAGGAGCGCGCGAGGTCGAGCCCCCGGCAACCGACGTCGTAGGCGTCGTCGAGGATACGGAACGCCTCGCGCGCTGCCCGTCGGTCGAAGATGCCCGTGGGGTCGACGCTCCCGAGCGCCGCGGTACCGAGAAACACGCGCGGGACCTCCCGCCCGCGCGGGTCCGTCACCGGCGGTGGCGTGTCGATGCTCGCCCCGCTAGGCGAGGGAGCTCGGTGACTCGCCGGATGCGGCTCAGGGCCCCGGTCGAACCGGCGTCCATGTCGGGCCGCGGGCCTCTTCCGTGATCCATTCCACATCTGCCGCGGACCTATCCGCGTAAGGGAGCGACTGGCAAGCCCCGCAACCGGGCTCTTAGTGGTTCCCGCCGACGCTGCAGGGGGAGAACGACCGGGGCGGCACGACCGGCAGCGGTCCTCATCCGTCGCGCCCGCCCACGAAACTCCAGACGTCCATCACCAACCTCGACGTAGACGCCGTCGACAAACACCACGTGAACGTGCGGGAACAGCCACAGCTACCTCGGAGGGCATGAGGAATCCTGGTTCTCCTCGTCAGAAAGCTCTTGAATCTCGCCCTTCAACTGGAAGATGTCTTTCTCCAGACTATCGATTTGCACATGCAGTTCCGCGAGATCACCACTCAGCTCGGCAATATCAACCTGCAATTCGAAAATATGTCCGTGGAGCTGGGACAGCTCATCCAACTCAGCAGGGGTAAGAACTTCTTCGCTTCCGTCCTTTGCAATAAGAGAGTCTCGACGGGCTTCCTTACCCCCTAACCTTTCCTCTTTCGAGCCCTTCCCGGCATCCTTCCCAGCAACTTCAGCATCCTTATCAGCCTTCTCCGCTTGCTTTTCTTTAATCTCTTTTTGTTTTTCTTCTTTCGTCGCATCATCGTCCGAGAAGCTTTGCGTGCGCACGCCCTTCTCGCCAGAAGCCGATCCGGTCATCGACGTAAATATCTCGCGCTCGGCATCCCCCCAAGTCGAGTGGCAATCCTGGAAGTGAAATTGCGAGCGCCGCTGCTCCTAAGGCGAAGAAGCTTGGGACGATGGTTGCTTTATTCATTCTCGAGCGGGAATTCCACCGCGCTTCTCTGTCAAGGCCCGGGGTTCGCTTCTCAGGGTCATGGGACCACTACAGGCGCCGC
>CAYZFR010000074.1:12604-17316 GCA_964477875.1 uncultured Myxococcales bacterium | reverse complement strand
TTGTAGTAGCGCCAGTTCTCGAGCTCGGCCCCGCCGGGGACCTGCACGTTGGGGCTGGTGAATACCTGGACCTGATTGCCGTAGGCGAAGCGGAGCGCCGCCTCGTCGTACTTGCCCAGGAAGTCCGCGAACAGGCCCTTGGAAGACATGTACTCCATGACCGTGGTGTGGCGGTACTCGTCGAGGTTCGCCTGCACCTGCTGCTCGCGGGTGCCCTGGACGTTCTCCCAGAAGCGCTCGTTGTAATTCAGCGCGTCGTAGGTGCCCTCGAAGTTGTGGGCGAGGCCGACGTTGTGGCCGAGCTCGTGCAAGATGACGTGCTTCATCAACCGATTGGCGATCTCCTGGAAGCGCTCCTGACGGGACATGTCCCGGAGGTCGAGAGCCAGACCCGCCCAGTGGGGGTCGAGGTCCTTCTCCAAGAAACAGAAGCCACCGGCGGCGAGGGTGTTTCGGCGCTGCTGGTTGAGCCCGGAGAATGCCAGCTGCTCCTCCCAGAGGTTCTTCAGGGTGGCCTCCTCCAGCAGCTCCTCCGGGGGCGGCGTGCCAGGCTTCCAGGCGCCATTCGACATGATGGTCAGCATCGCGTCGTCCATCAGGCTCCGCTCGATGTTGGTGTTCTCGAGTCGGGCAAAGCGGTTCGACATGGTGCGGCCGCTCTTGTCCTCGGGCAGCGCGTCCATGGAGGTCGCGCCTATCGCGCCCAGACGGCGGGTCAATTCGCCCACCATGGCGTCGTTCGCGGGACGAGTGGCCATGTCGATGACCTTGTCCTCGACGCGGCCCACCTGCCGGCGGACGTCTTTGCCGTAGATGATGTCGGTGGTGTCGCAGCCGTCCTCTTCGTTCATGTAGCAGATGTAGTCGGCGACGGTGGCGGCGCCGACCTCGTAGAAGGCGCCACGGACGAAAGCGGTCGCGGCCACGCTCTCACCGGTGGTTGCGTCGGCGTGCATCGGACCGTAGCCCCCCCAGCCCGAGCGCTGCGGGTTGTTGAGGTAGACGACCATGTTGTACCGGAGGTCGCCGATTCGCTGCCAGTCGAAGCTGCTCTTGCCCGTGACCGGGTCCTTGGTCGCCGCTTCGAGCGAGGTGCAGGTCTTCTTCAGGTTGCCGATGCCGAGTCGCAGCTTCAGCGCGTCGGCCAGATCATCGCCCCGAGGGAGGGAGCATAGCTCGTTCTCGGGACAGACGCCGCGCTCGGCGGCGTAGACGAGGCTGCGGTCTTCGAGGACGGTCTGGATGATGTTCGGCTCGTTGCAGTCGTTGTCCCGGATCTCGAACATGTCCATGACCTCGGTCTCGGGCACGCCCTTGAGGTCGGCGACCATGCTCTTGAAGATGCGGTTGTAGTCGGCGGCAATCTGCCGGGCGATCTCCCGGTAGCGCTCGGGATACTCGGCGTTGAGATAGTAGATGATCGGCTTTTCGGTCCGCTCGGCGTAGGGGATCTCTGCGCCGTTCTCGTCGACGCTGTCCTCCCAAATGTCGAAGAGCATGGCTCGGAACTGGCGGCCGTCCTCGGTGAAGCCGTAGCCTCGGTCGTAGGTCGGGGTCTCGAGGCGGAAGACGCCAAAGCGCCCGTAGATGCCCTCTCGCTCGACCTCGTTATTGACTTCATCGACCAGCGGCTCGCCGCTGGCGTCCTTGCGGACGTAGGAGTCGGGGTAGAAGCGGGGCTCGTAGTCGTTCTCTTCGGTGATCCGCTTGAAGCTGTGGCGGAGTTGGGCCTCGCCGAAGCCGCAGCTGTCGAAGGCCGTGATCGAAAAACCGCCGAAGGCGAGGCAGGTGAAGAAGTCCATGCCCAGGAAGGTCCGGTCGGTGATCTCGATGTAGTCGTCGCTGAAGCGCGACGCATAGGGATCGGTCGGGTTCGTCTCCAGGTTGGTCCAGAAGGAGCCGGTCGAGTTGAACTGGATCGGCGACCAGCCGAAGGCGAAGGAGCCCAGAAAGCTGCCTTCGACCTCGTTGGAGGCGAAGTTTACCCGCATGTACTCCCGCTCGTACCAGGGACGGTCCGTCGTGTTCTCGACGATCTCGTTGGTCTCCTGACCGGTCAGGGAGTCGTAGTTGCGGATGACGTCGAAGTGGCTGGTGATGGGCCACTGGGCGAGGATGGAGCCCTTTTGCCCGTCGGCGCCCTCCAGGGCGTCGAGGCCAATGCCCGGCAGCGAGGCGTAAGGCTTGCGGGCGATCAGGAAGTCTTCCTGGATCTCGAAGACCACCCGGTCGATCCAGATGTCGCCCGAGCCCTCGATGACGACGGCGTTGGTCGTCTCGGAGTCGGCGATGGTGCGGCGGTAGTGCCACTGATCACCGGTCTGAAAGATGGACTTCTTCACGAAGCCGGGCTGAACTCGGTTGATGTCGTCGGTCCTGGGGATTTCGCACCCCGTCCCTCCGAAGACCACTGCCGCCGTAACTGCGGCGAGGCCGAGGAAACGCCCTGAGGCATTCCATTGATTCATTCTGCGTCCTCCACTGTCCAAATCCGTCGTGCGCATGTCGCTCTCAGGGCCGGTCGGACCCGACCGCCCGCGGGGTGCTCGATCGCGGGTTCGAAAGGCGGAAGCTGTGCTATCGTTCGCAAGTTTGGCCAGTCCTTTTTCGCCCTCTCGCTCCGTTCGGGCCTAGGGCCGGTGAGAGCTGTCACGGCGCGATCGAGTCTTTAGAGTGAGCAAGGGGCGTACCGAGTGGGCGGAGGTTTCATACCTTTGGAAACATTCAGGAATCTTCGGATTGCGGGCGAAGCGTTACATACGTGACGGGTGGATCGGGCGCCTTGGCATTCTATTGCTGTCCGGGGGGGTGTTCGCCTGCTCGACCGAACGTTCACCGGTCGAGATCTGGCCCAGCCCCGACGTCCTGTTCGCAGGGCCCTTCGGGGCCAGGGCCGAGATCAAGGCGCTGAGAGGCCATCTGTCCGCGGACCGGGTGGAGGCAGAGGTGGAGTGGCGAGACCGGGCGCCTGCCGTCGCCGGCTGGTCCGCGGTCTGGCAGGGCCCAACCGGTTCGGGGCCCGAGCTGCGCCTGGAGGGCGAAGAGGAGGTCTTCCGAATCGAAGGGGCCCGGCCCGAGGCGCCGGGACGCCATGGGCTGGAGCTTTGTCCGCCCGAAGACTGGCGGCTGCAGGCGCCGTGGGAGAGTCGCGCTGGCGATCACTGGGTCATGAGGACCCTCGCCGTCCCCGGTCAGTCCGCTCTTCCCCATCTCTCGATCCCCTGGACGCCGGCGCCCCCCGCTCTGGACGGACGCCTGGACGAGGCGCCGTGGCAGGTCCCGGGCGTGGCGCTCCAACAGGTCATGGGCGGTTCGGTGGCAGAGGACCGCCAGACCACGGTTCGGCTCGCTTGGGACGAAGAAGCGCTCTATGTCGCCTTCGAGGCCCTGGATCCGGAGATCAGTGAGCGTTTCGCGGAGCGCGACGACCCCATCTACGAGCACGAGGCGGTCGAGCTCTTTCTCATGCCTCGCCGAGATGGCCCCTACGAGGGTCCGTACTTCGAGCTGCAGGCCTCGCCGGGCGGCGTTCGCTTCGACGCCTCCTTCGTCGGGCCCCGCCGGGGGATGGACCGCAGTTTCGACCCGCCGTTCGAGGTTGGAACGACGATCCACGGGAGCCTCGACGGCAAACCCGGCGATCAGAAATGGATCAGCGAGTGGCGGATCCCCTGGTCGAGCCTGGAAGGCGGGCCCGGACCCGAGGCGGGCGAGATCTGGCGCGCCAACCTCTTCCGCATCGACCGCTCTCGGGGTCGCCCTGACGACTACCAGGCGTGGTCGCCCCCTCTCGCAGGCGACTTCCACCGAACGAAGCGGTTCGGCTTTCTGGAATTCGGCGACCGGCCTTAGGCTTAAGGCGATGAAGCGGCTCGCCCTCGCCCTCGCCTGTTTGCCCCTCGCGAACTGCAGCCCCACCGTCCGCACGGCGGACGAGGTCATCGGTGACCTCGACGCCTACCTGGGTGAGAAAGTGGTCATGGAGGTGGAGCTGTTCTCCGGCGCCCGCTGCCGCGTCGGCGAAAGCCCGGAAGACTTCAAGGCATACTGTCGCGACTGCCAGTACTGTTCGGGGCCCCTGGTCGTGCGCACCCGCGAGAAGCACGAAGGGTCGGACGACTGGCCGATGGTCTTGGGCGGAACCCACGAAGGGCAGCCCATCCGATGTAAGGGGCCACTCCATGAGGTGAAATGCCATCCCTTCGAGCCTGGTAAGACCTATGTGATCCGAGGTTCGATCGAGCAGACGCAGCCGCCCAAACTGCTAGTGAGCGCCTTCCACGAAAAGTGAGGGATGCCACACCTACATGGGGCCATGAAGGTCGACGTTCCCGTCTGATACCCTGCTTTCATGTGGAGGTGGCTCTCGCTGTCGATGCTTCTTCCGAGCACTGCGCTCGCGGCCGAGTGCACCCTGCTCGAGGTCGCCGAGATCGCCGACGCCGACCTGACCGTCTACTTCACCAAGTTCCCCGGTGAGGACGAGAGCAACGGCCGCTTCGCCGACTGCATCCTCGTCGGTCCCGAGGAAGCCGACGACTACACCCAAGCCTTCTGGGTCTCGCCCTTCCGACAGGACGCCGACTGGGTCGTTCACCCGTCCAACTGGCCCCGCCCGGACTGAGGCCGAAGCAAGGGTGGGGGCGGCTTCGCCGCCCCCGGGCCCCTAAGGTCGCAACGAAGTGAAGGCCGCGTAGAGGCCGAAACGAAGG
>CAYZFR010000074.1:7297-12504 GCA_964477875.1 uncultured Myxococcales bacterium | reverse complement strand
CCCGGGCCCCTAAGATCGCGCGCCGCGCTTCAGCTCTTGGAGGACGAGCTTGGCGACCTCCTTCAAGGTGTCGAAGACACCGACGCCGCGGGTAGCGGTGGCTTCGAATTCGGGCCGCTTCAAAACGTTGATGGTGTTCGACAGCTCCTCGACGCTGGACGCGTTCGGGAGGTCTCGCTTGTTGTACTGAATCACCAGCGGGATCTTGTCGACCTCGAAAGCCTGCTCCTTGAGGTTCTCGCGCAGGTTCTCGAAGCTCTCTTGATTGGCTTCCATGCGCTCTTCCTGGCTGTCGGCCACGAAGACGACGCCGTCGACGCCCTTCAGGATGAGCTTCCGGCTCGCGTTGTAGAAGACCTGGCCAGGCACCGTATACAGATGAAAACGAGTCCGGAAGCCGCGGATCTCGCCGAGCGACAGGGGCAAAAAGTCGAAGAATAGCGTTCGCTCCGTTTCGGTGGCGAGGCTGATCATCTTCCCTTTCGCCTGAGGGCTGGTCTTATTGTAAATATATTGCAGGTTGGTGGTCTTACCGCACAGGCCAGGGCCGTAGTAGACGATCTTGCAGTTGATCTCGCGAGACGAGTAGTTGATGAACGGCACGGCGCGGGTCCTCAGACGGAAAACAGGTTGTCGATGTCGTCGTCGGTGATCTCGGCGAACGGGGAGTCCTGCCCGGTGTTGGCGCTTCTCTCCACGAGCTGCTCCAGGATCTTCGCCAGCTCCTCCGAGCCTTTCCTCACCCGGAGTCTCACCAGTCCGAGGCTCGACCGGTTGTCGAAGATGACCACCAATATGACGCGACCGCCGACCAAGGTGATGTGAAGATGACGCCGCTCGCCCTCGTGGAAGAGGGTCGAAAATTCCTTCTCCCCCATGAGCTTGGCCAGACCCCCGGTGGCGGCGGTCTCGCCGGCAACGAGCGAGGCGAGCGAGGTTCCGTCGAGCTGCTCGGATTCTCCGTTGGACGCGATGAGCTGGCCGTTCTTGTCGATGACGTACACGACGCGCGCGTTCGCCTCGCGACACAGCTTCTCGCAGACGGAGGTGATGCGACGGTATTCTTCGTCGTACATCACCATCTGCGAAACCATGTGAGTGCGGTCCTCCTGCCCGCCGGGCGAGCGAGACTGGACTCTAGCACGGCCCAAAGCCCACGCAAGTTACCGCCCCTGACTATCGAGGCGCTCGGATCGGTACGTCGATGGTCGTGGGGTCGAGCGAGGGGAAATCGACCCGCCGAAGGGCCGCCAGCACGCAACGCTCCAGCGAGGGGGCCAGCAACTCGGCATCTCGGACCCGCAGCCCGGGCGGATCCTCGGCGAAGTCGATGGTGACGACGAAGTCCGTCCCTCGCACCTCGATCCCCGACAGCTGCGCATCGTGGTAGCACAGGGCGAGGTCTCGGCGGACGCTCTCGACGCCACGTCCGACCCGCTCGATGCCCGAAGCGGCGGGGGTGCTGGCGCAGCCGTCGATCCCGAGCCCCAGCGCGCCGAGCAGGAACCAGGTCCGACGCCCCATGACCGCCACCATACCCCGTGAAGCGCTCCGCGCCTGGTTCCGTCGCTCGGCCCGCGATCTTCCGTGGCGGCGAGGGCGCACGCCCTACCGCATCTGGGTATCCGAAATCATGCTGCAGCAGACGCGCGTGGAGACGGTCGTGCCCTACTTCGAGCGCTTCATGGCCCGATTCCCGTCTCTGCGAGCCCTAGCCCTGGCCGATCCCGACGAGGTTCGCACCCTCTGGTCGGGGCTGGGATACTATCGCAGGGCCCAGCTGATGCACCGGGCCGCCCAGATCGTGGCCGAACGCCACGGTGGCGAGCTCCCCGGCGACCCGGCGACGCTGGGCGAGCTGCCGGGCTTTGGACCCTACACGGTCGGGGCGGTAGCGAGCTTGGCCTTCGACGCCCCGGTGCCGGCCGTGGACGGCAACGTAGAGCGGGTGCTGGCGCGCTTTCACGGGATCGACGATCCGCGTTCGGCGGAGGGACGGCGCGGGATCCGCGCCCAGGCCCAAGCCTGGGTCGAGTCCGAGGCCCCTGGCGAGATCAACGAAGCCCTGATCGAGCTGGGCGCCACCGTGTGCAGCCTCCGCCGGCCCCGCTGCCTGACCTGCCCGCTCCAGCAAGCCTGCGCCGCCCGGCTGGCCGGCCGGCAGGAAGAGATTCCTCCGCCCCGCACGCGAAAGCCCCCCAAACGGATGGAGCTCGCCGCAACCCTCTTCGTCCGAGAAGGGCGGGTGCTCTTCGTCCAGCAACCCCCCGGCGGTCTGTTCGCCCACCTATGGACGCCGCCGCTCGGTCCTCCTCGAGGCGGCGAACCCGTGGCTCGGGTCCGACACTTGCTCACCCATCGGGAGCTGACGGTGGAGGTATGGGCTGGCGACGAGCCTCCGTCCGAAGGCCGCTGGGTGGCGCCCAGCGAACTGGAGAGCCTCGCCGTACCGAGCCTGGTCCTCAAGATCTTGAAAGCTGGCCTGCCGAAGGCGATGCAGGAAGACCTGCGCTGGTCGGGCCGCAAGTTTGCGCAGAAGGGGCCTTCGGGGGCATGATGGACGAATGGAGGTCTACGGCGCCTACGTCCTGTCGGAGCTGATCGGCGCCGGACCGACGGGCGAAGTGTGGACGGCGACCGACGACGAGGGCCGGCTGCATCGCCTGAAGCGCATCCACTCGGGCCTGTTCGAGCCGGCCCAGGCCGTTCGAGCCTTCGAACGGATCAGCCGGGCCTGGACCCAGTTCGGCCGGGCGCGGCCCTTCGGCCTGGAACGGCCGGTGGGCACCGTCCTGCCCGACCACCTTGGCCGCTTCTGCGTCATCACCGAGTGGCGACCGGAGGCTCGGCCCGCTTCGGAGCTGATCGCCGAAGCGGACTTTGCCGTGCGCGCCGACGCCGTCTGCGCCCTGTCGAACCGAGTAGGCCGGGCCCTGGAGCTGGTCCACGAGGCCGGCTTCGTGCACGGCCGGCTGACCCCCGAGAACTTGCTCATCGACGATGACGAGGTCTATCTCGTCGACTTCTTCTGGGCCCAGGCCGGATGGCGCGAGGCTCCCTCCGGCCCGCCCGAGCTCCATGACGGTCGGGGCCCCCTGCCGGAGACGGATCAGTGGCTGTGGGGGAAGCTGACCCAGAGACTGATGGGTGAGGCCATCCACGACGTCCCTCCGCTCTCGAGGTGGACCCGCACGGCGATGCATCCGGACCCGCATCAGCGCTTCGTGGACTTGGCGGAAGCCAACCTGGCCTTCGAGGCTGCGGTCGGCGCTCTGAGCACCGAGGACGTCCACGGCCCCGGGGCCAGCCGCGATCTCACCGAGCCCGTCCAGGCGCTGAGCGAAGACGAGGGCGAAGAGGAGACAGAGGACATCAGAGCCTGAGCATCGGGCGCCCGAACGGGCGGGTGCCAAGGCTGGGTTCGCTTGACGCTCCCGCCTCGGCTCTCTATCCACCCACGCCAGGGCCTTTAGCTCAGTTGGTAGAGCAGGGGATTTTTAATCCCAAGGTCGAGGGTTCGAGCCCCTCAGGGCCCAACACCGTCCTCACCCCTCAGATTGGGGTTGCCGGACGGCCCTAAACTGCGAATCCTCCCGTCGTGTCGTGGCGCTGGATGCTCGCAGGTACGCTCTTGGTCGCCTGCACGGAGTCGACCCCGTCCTCCCCGGAGTCCGAACCGGCGACCGAAGAGGCGTCGGCCTCGGAGAACAAGAAGCCGGTCGAGCGCGAGCCTTCGGAGCCCTTCCCGCGCCGTGAGGCGAAGCGGGACGAGGTCGAGGACACCGTCCGTGACCTGCAGCTGCTGGTCAAAGGGGGCGCTACCGAGAACGCCAACCCGTGGGCCATGGCCCACGGCATCGTCGCCTTCGGCGCGGATATGGAAGCGGCCGACGGCCGAAAGGCGGCCGACGCCATCGTCCACGACTACCTCCGCCGAGAGAAGCTGGGGAAGCGGACTCGCTGGCATTTTCCGCCCCGAACGCCCAAGGGCCTGCCCCTCGAGCCCCACGCCAACCTGATCGTGAAGACGCTCGTGGTGTCCGACGTCCCGCTCGACCGGAGCTTCGAGACCCGGGGAGGCCAGAACCTAACCCTGGGGGAGCTGCTCGACTCGGCGGAGGCCGACTTCGACGAGCCCACCTCGGCCCACGCCTGGGCCGACCAGGCCTGGACGGTGGAGGCCATCCTCGCCGCCCGCTCGCTGGACGCCGACCTGGAGCTGAAGGGATGGCGGTCCACCCCCGCCCGCCTCGGCGCCAAGGCCACCGAGGCCTTGGCGCGACTGCAAGACTTCTTGACCGACCCGATGAAGGCGGGGCGACCAGACCTGGTCGAGAAGCGCAAGCAGGAGATCTACGCCCACACCTGCGGGGGCCTGCATTTCGTCCAGACGGTGGCTCGGGCCGGGAGCCTGGTCCCGGACCTGGCGAGCAAGGCCAGAGCCCAGCTCGACATCGTACGCTTTCGTTTCTCGGCCGAGCGCTCGATTTACCAGACCCTGATCCGCGACCATCCCGAGTACCGCCAGCGCCTGCTGGTGCAGGAGCTGAAGTTCTATGGCCACGTCCTGGAGACCTTCGCCCTCGCCGCCGAGTGGGGGCTCGTCGAGCCCGACGAAACGCTGCGGACCGAGATGCGGCAGGTGGCCGGTGACCTCGTGGACACGGTCCGGGAGCTAGAGAGCAGCTACGGGCAGCAGGACGCCATTCGGCAGAAGGCCCCTCAGGTCTACTACGACCTCATCGGCGACGGCTGCCACGCCATCCGCGGCATGCGCCTGGGGCTGAAGCACTTCTTCGAGGCCGAGGCATGAGCAAGCGCCACATCCGGGTCGTAGCGGCGCAGGTCGAGCGAGACGGCCGCTACATGATCACCCAGCGCAAGCCGTCCTCCTCGCTGCCCTTGCTGTGGGAGTTCCCGGGCGGCCGCGTCGAGGCGGGCGAAGACGACGAACGGGCCCTCGCCCGGGAGATCAAGGAAGGCCTCGGCGTCGCAGTCGAGGTCAAAGAACCCTCGGTCTCGGTGGTTCACGAGTACGAGTCCTACGTGATCGACTTCCGGGTCTACCGCTGCAACCTCCTGGACGATCCGGCCGCCATCGAATGCATCGGCGTCCACGACGTCCGCTGGGTCCACCCGACCGAGCTCGACGACTACCAATTCCCCGGCGCCGACCAAGCCAGCGTCGACGCCCTGCTCGGCGAAGG
>CAYZFR010000074.1:0-7197 GCA_964477875.1 uncultured Myxococcales bacterium | reverse complement strand
CAAAGCCGAAACGAGCGCGCAGCGCTCGGCTTCGGCGCGCAGGACGCGCATGGAGGGTCCGCGAAGCGGAGCCCGAAGGAGCGTCCGGAGAGGGGTGGCTCGGGCCTCGCCCGAGCCGGGACCCCAGGTCAGTGCGCTTCGTCCCAGGACCTGCCGATGTGGGCTTCGGCGTCGAGCGGAACGTTGAGGGGATGGACGGTCTGCATCAGATCTCGGACGAGCTTTGCCACGTCTTCGGCTTGATCGTTGGGAGCCTCGACGAGGAGCTCGTCATGGACCTGGAGGACGATGGCGGCCTTGGGGAACTGCTCTCTCAGGCCGGCGTCGACCCTGAGCATCGCGAGCTTGATGAGGTCGGCGGCGCTGCCTTGGATCGGCGTGTTGATGGCGATGCGCTCGGCGGCCTGGCGGGCGGAGCGGCTCTTGCTGGTCAGCTCCGCCACCTTGCGGCGGCGGCCCAGGATCGTGCGGACCTCGCCCGACGCCTTGGCCTGCTCGAGGACATCGTCGATGAAGGCCTTCACCTGGGGCTGCCGACCAAAGTAGTCGTCGATGAACTTGCGGGCCAGCCTGGGCTCGATGCCCAGGTCCCGGGCCAGCCGCGAGGGCCCCATGCCGTAGAGGACCCCGAAGTTCACCGCCTTGGCCTGGGTGCGCATCTCCCGGTCCACCTCGCCGGGCGCCACCTCGAAGAGCACCGACGCGGTCCGGGTGTGGACGTCGGCCCCGTCTGCGAAGGCCTTGACCAACACCTCATCCTCGCAGAAGTGGGCCAGGACCCTCAGCTCGACCTGGCTGTAGTCGACGCTGATCAGCTTCATGCCTTCGTCGGCCACGAAGACCGTCCGCAGCTGCCGGCCGACCTCCTTGCGGATAGGGATGTTCTGAAGGTTCGGGTCGGCCGAAGACAGTCGACCCGTGGCCGCCATCGCCTGATTGAAGCGGGTGTGCACGCGGCCGGTGGAAGGCGCCACCATCTTCGGGAGTGCGTCGACGTAGGTGTTCTTCAGCTTCTGCAGGGTCCGAAACTCGAGCACCGCCGCCGGTAGCGGATGGCTGTCGGCCAGCTGCTCCAGCACCGACTGGTCGGTGGACGGCTTTCCGGTCGAGGTCCGCCTGATGATCTTGAGCTCGAGCTCGCCGAACAGGATCTCCTCCAGCTGCTTCGGCGACCCGACGTTGAACGCCCGGCCAGCATGCTCGAAGCACTTCTGCTCCAATCCCACCAACGCCTCCGCGAAGCCCTCGCCGATCCGAGCCAGACGCGCCAGATCGACGCGGACTCCCCGGCGCTCCATCCGCGCCAGAACCGGCACCAGGGGCAGCTCCAGATCTTCGAGCACCGACGTCAGCCCCTCCGCTTCCAGCAGCGCGGGGAGCTGGCGAGCGGCGTGGGCCGCCGACTGGATCGACTCCGTGGCGACCTGGGTGGCGAGCTCCGGCTCCACCGCGTCGAAGCTCCGGCGCTTGCGGTCCTTCTTGAGCGCCGCGTCTCGGGACGACAGCTCGACGCCGAAGTGCCGCTTGGCCAGCCCCGCCGGGTCGTGATCGCCGAGGTCGGGGTCGAGCAGGTAGCTGGCCAAGGTGCAGTCGAATCGGAGCCCCCGCAGCTGAACGCCGCGCCCCGCGAGCACCCCGAGAAGGAGCTTGGCTTGGTGCGTGAACTTGGGGACCTCCGGGTCCTCGAAGACCGGGCGGCAGGCCTTCAGCACCTCCGCCTCCGAGAGCTGAGGAGGCGCGTCCCAGCTATGGCCGACCGGCACATAGTGGCTCTGGCCCGAGCTCACCGGCTGGAGCGTAAACCCGAAGATCGGCGCATCGATGGAGCGCTGGCTGCCGCACTCCAGGTCGAGGAGCAGGCCCTCTTTCGCCGCTTGCAGCAGCGCCTCCAGGGACTCCAGGTCATCGATGCGTCGGCCCTCGACCAGCTCGAGGGTGCCGAGATCCGCCTCGGCGGGCCCCGCTTCCGGCGAGGCCTCCCCCCAGCGCTCGACGAGCCGCTCGAACTCCATCTTCTCGTAGAAGGGAATCAGGACTTTCGGGTCGGGCCCTGCGTAGCGCAGCACCTCGAGGGACTCGATGCCGAGCTCGACCCGATCGTCCAGAGCCACCAGGCGACGAGACAGCTTGGCCGGCTCCTCGGACTCGGCGAGGGTCTTGCCCGTCTTGCCCTTGATCTTCCCGTCTTTGGCCGCCGTCAGGACACCGTCGAGGCCCCCGAACTCCGCGAGGTATTTGGCCGCTGTCTTGAGACCGACCCCCTTCACGCCTGGGATGTTGTCGGTGGAGTCGCCGGCAAGAGCGAGGGCGTCGGCGACCTGCTTCGGCGGGACGCCGATCTTTTTGAGCACCCCCGCCTCGTCGTAGGTCTCGCCCTTCATCGGCTCGTAGAGGCTCACGCCGTCCTCCACCAGCTGCATCAGATCCTTGTCTCCGGAGATGAGCCGCACCTCGTGTCCAGCCTCTTTGGCCATGCGGACCAAGGTGGCGATGACATCGTCGGCCTCGACGCCCTCGACGACGAACTCCTTGATGCCGAAGGCCTGCACCAGCTCTCGGATCACGGGGACCTGAGCCGTCAGGTCCTCCGGGGGCGGCGGTCGATGGGCCTTGTAGTCGGGGTAGATCTCGTTTCGAAAGGTGTAGGAGCTGGCGTCGAAGATCATGCCCAGGTGATCCGGCGTCTCTTCCCGGAGCATCTTCTCCAGCATGTTGGCGAAGCCGTAGACGGCATTGGTGGCTTCTCCGGCGGAGTTCGTCAGCGTTCGAATCGCCCAGTAGGCCCGAAAAATGTATCCGGAGCCGTCCACGACGTGGATCCGCGCCATGGAGCTGGAGGTGTCGCCCCTGCAGCCCCCTGGCAACCGAAATGCCCCACCTCGACCCGGGTCACGAGGCGCTGTAGATCCAGACGGTGGTGGCCTCGGACAGCTCGAAGTTCGGAGACTACGTCCTCCTCGAACGGATCGGCGACGGCGGCATGGCTGAGATCTTCCGCGCCACCCGGCGCGGCTTCTCGGGCTTCGAAAAGCAGCTCGCGCTGAAGCGCATCCTCCCGCGCTACAGCGGTAACGAGACCTTCGTCAGGATGCTGATCCACGAGGCGAAGCTCGCCGCCCAGCTTCAGCACACCAACATCGTTCAGGTCATCGACCTCGGCGCCGTCGATGGACAGGTCTACCTCGCCATGGAGTTCGTGCGGGGCCGCGATCTGGCCGCGATCCTCTCTCGGGCCTACCGAAGGAAGGAGAAGCTCCCCGTCTCCTTGGCCCTCTGCATCGCCACCGAGTTCCTCACCGGCCTCGACTACGCTCATCGCAAGCGGGCCGAAGACGAGACGCCGCTTTCGATCATCCATCGGGACATCAGCCCTCAGAACATCCTCATCTCCTTCGAAGGCGAAGTGAAGGTGACCGACTTCGGCATCGCCCGCGCCATCGCAGAGAAGAGCGAGCTGGATCTGCCAGGCAACCTGCACGGCAAGTTCGGCTACATGTCGCCCGAGCAGATACAGGGCAAGCAGATCGACCAGCGCTCCGACATCTTCAGCGCCGGCGTCGTTCTGTGGGAGATGCTGACCGGCCGGCGCCTCTTCCGGGGGGCGAGCCCCAAAGAGACCATCGATCAAGTCGCGAAGCGGGTGGTCGAGGCGCCTTCGGCCCTCAATCCAGAGGTCCCACCCGACCTCGACGAGGTCTGCATGGAGGCCCTGGAGCGCGACCGCTCCCGGCGCTTCCAGACCGTGGGCGCGATGCTCGGAGCCTGCGCCCGAATCGCCGAGGCGACCGGCCTGCGAGCCGCTCCCCGGGACGTCAGCGTCTACATGCGCCGGCATTTCGGCGCCGGCTTGATGGAGCGGGACGGTCAGCCCCAGCGGGAGCGGACCTATACTTCCGCCACCCACTCCGGCTTTGCCGCGGCCAAGAACCGCCCCTTGCTCGGCGAGCTCCTCCGGACGGGGGGCGAGATCACGACCCAGGACCTTCAGGTCGCTCTCGCCGAACAGCGGGCCCGAGGCGGCCGGATCGGCGAGATCCTCGTAAACCTGGAGCTGTCCGACGAACAGACCGTGTGTCGGGCCCTCGCCCACCAGCTCGGCCTGGAGATGATGGAGCCCGAAGAGCTGGATGCCCGCCCGCCGCCGCCCGACCTCACCGCTCTCTTCCCTCGGGAGGCAGCCGAGCGGACCTGGTGCCTCCCCCTCGGAGGCACCCCAGGCGAGGAGGCGACCATCATGAGCTGCGAGCCCTTGGCCCGGACCGCGCTCATCGAGGCGGAGCTGATCCTCCAAGTCCGGCGGCTCGAGCTCCGCCTCGTCACCCGCACCCACTTCCTGGCCACCATGCGGCGCTGGTACGCCGAAGCCGAGCGCTCGATCCCAGCCACGCCTCTCGTCCTCGTTGCCGATGCACGACCCGAGGACGTGGCGGAGCTGGTGCAGACCTTGAGGGACGAGGAGCTCGAGGTGGAGGTGGTCGAGGACGGCCGCGCGGCCCGCCGCAGCCTCGAACAACGGAGCCCGAGCGCAGCCATCTTCGACGCCGGCCTGCCCCGGATCGACGGCATCAACCTGCTGTTGGAGGCCAAGGCGGGGATGCCGGAACGCGCCGTCTTCATCACCTCCCGCCGGGACGAGGACGCGCACCAGGCCCGGGCTCTGGAGCTGGGAGCGGACGACGTCTTCTCCAAGCCCCTCGCGGTGGCCGCCGTAGCGGCCAAGGTGCGGCGCGCGGCGGGCCGAACCCCCGGTCCAAAGGAGGGTGGCGCCCGCTTCCTCTCGGGGGCGCTGGAGGCGATGACGGCGGTGGACCTCATCCAGAGCCTCGAGATCGGGGGCAAGAGCGCCTCCATCGAGCTTCAGTACGAAGACGGCCGAGCGGGCCACATCGAGCTGCTCGAAGGGCACATTCGAGCTTGTCGCGTGAAAGGACTCGGCGCCGAGGACGGCTTCAAGCGCTTGATGATGCCGGGGCAAGGTCGTTTTCGCGTGGAATACGGACCGCCAAAGGGCCGTCCGAACCTGCAAAAGCCGAACACCTATCTTCTCATGGAGGCGATGCGGAGCATCGACGAGGCGGCGCGGGACGCGAGTCTAAGGGCGGCCGAGACGCATGAAGCGCCTCGGCCCGATCTCATCACCGACCTCGGGCTCACGCCCGTGCCCTGATCGGGGGCTGCTCACTTGTTGGGCTGGGGCGTCATGCGCAGGTAGGGCCGGATCTCCTTGTGTCCCTTGGGAAAGCGCTCGGCGATTTCCTGGGGATCTTGGACCGAGGGCACGATGACGACGTCATCGCCGTCTTGCCAGTCGGCCGGCGTCGCCACTTTGTGGTGGTCGGTGAGCTGCAGGCTGTCGATGACCCGGAGGAGCTCGGCGAAGTTTCGCCCCGTCGAAGCGGGGTAGGTCAGCGAGAGCCGGAGCTTCCGATCCGGGTCGATGATGAAGACGCTGCGGACGGTCATCGTATCGGAGGCGTCGTCGGGCAGCATCTCGTAGAGCTTGGCTACCTTGCGGTCGTGGTCCGCCACCAGCGGGAAGTTCATCTTCGTTCCTTGGGTGTCGTTGATGTCTTCGATCCATTTCCCATGGCTGTCGACCGGGTCGACCGACAGGCCAACGACCTTGGTGTTGCGCTTTTCGAATTCGGACTTCAGCTTGGCGACCGCACCGAGCTCGGTGGTGCAGACGGGCGTGAAGTCGGCGGGATGGGAAAAGAGTACGCCCCAGGAATCGCCGAGGTACTCGAAGAAGTCGAGCTCACCCTCGGTCGAGACCTGCTTGAAGTTGGAAACGGGCTTTCCGATGTGTAGCGTCATGGCCCCCATCGAACCACGAGCGCGGGCCAAGTCATCCCGAATCCGCGTCAAATCATCGTGAACATTCCGGGGTCGACCCCGTGAAGTTCCTGAGACCGCATGACCCGCCGAATCCGGCCGCCCTCCCCTGGTTCCCGGGCCAGATTCCGGATGACCGTCTTTCGGATCGGCGTCCCGTCGGGCGCCCGCAGAAGCTTCACCCAAGGCCTATCCCGGTCCGCCGGGTCATGGGAGGAGTGGTAGACGACCGCCACCTCCCCCGTCCCCAGCTCGACCAGCGCCCCGAGGGGATAAAGGCCCATCAGGTTCACCAAGACCCGCACCACGAGGGGATCGAAGCGCCGCCCCGCTTCCTGACGCAACACGTCGAGCGCCTCGTCGGCGGGATATCCATCGCGCCAGGGACGGCGAGTGGTCAGAGCGTCGAAAGCGTCGGCGACGGCCACGATCCGCGAGAAGGGGTGCAGCGGATTCACGTTTCCGTGCTCGGGGTCCCGATAGGGGAGATGGTGCTCGTAGGCGACGATGACCCGCCGCATCAAGGAGTCGGTGAGCCGGGTCCCGGCGAAGATGTTCCGGACCTGCCGGAGCATGGCGGCCTGGACCTCCTTGCGTTCGCTGGCGGTCAAGGCCCGCTCCCGGTCTAGGAGCTCGGCGGGCAAGGTCGCGAAGCCTATGTCGGCGAACAGTCCGGCCAGCCCGAGATCGACGAGCTCCAGTCGCGACACCCCGAGCGCCCGCCCGAGGACCAGGGAAAGAATGCAGGTGTTGGCCGCGTGGGTGTAGGCGTACTCGTCGGCGGACTTGATGGCGCTCAGCTTGAGCAGGAAGTTGACCCGCTCCCGCCCGATGTCGACGAGGTCTTGGACGATGCGGGTGGTGCTCAAGCTGGTGCTGGGCGCACCGGCATCCAAGACCTGGCGGACACCTTCTCGCATCGCGACGATGGCCTTCGCGTAGGCTTGCAGCGCGAAAGTGCGACGATCGACCTTCACCTCTTCGTCGACGACCTCTTCGTCCACGAAGACCTTCGGGTCGAGGAGCTCCATCGCGAGGTCCTTGAACTGCTGCAGGGCCGCGCGCAGCGCCTTTACGTCTTCGGCCGAGGAGACTTCCCGGGTCAGCAGCTGGATGAAGTTGCGGAGCGCCTCGGCGTCGACCGGTCGCGCGAAGGCGATCCCTCCCAGCTCACGCCGGGCCAGCTCGGCCTGGAGGAACTGGACGTGGCTCTCCAGCGTCGCGTCGAGCCTCAGGCGCACGTCGTTCAGGTAGGCCACCCCGTCGACGAGCTGCAGCCGCACCGACCCGCCGATGGCCGCCCAAAGGGTATTGATCGTGTCTCGAAGGTTCTCGCTCGCGATCAGGAGGGCCTGGTTGGTC
>CAYZFR010000073.1:0-17374 GCA_964477875.1 uncultured Myxococcales bacterium | reverse complement strand
CTTCAAAGCCCTCAACTCCGGCTTTTACGATTTCAAAATATGGATGCGGAGCCGGGGGGGCGAGGCCTTCTGCACCCTCGACGGTAAGATCGACTGCAAGGCGGTCTGGAACCTCCCCTTCGCCAAAGCCGTGCACGCCGGGACGGGGATGCCGCTTGCGGGCTGGGGACTGGTGTGGGGCCTGCAGGCGCTGGCGGCGGCCATCTCCGGTCTGCTGGCTCGAGGGGAGTCGGTGACTTTTCGCTTCGCGCCCTGGAGCCTGCGCCTGGTGGGCACGGTGGGCGCCGTCGCCTGCATCGTCTTCTTGGCCATCAGCGTGAACGCTGGGGTTCTGTGTCTCACCTGCTTGGCCACCTATGTCCTGGTGTGGGCCTACGCCGCGGTGGCGTGGTTGGTGCCCGCCGGACCCGTGGCGGCTGCGCTGCCGGGCGCCTTCATCCCCCCGGCGCTCAGCCTCATCGCCGGCTACCTCATGGTGACCTTGGTGCTGCCGCCGATCCCGGAGCCCCGGGAGAGTCCGTTCGACCTCCCGGCGGTGGACGCACCAGCTCCCAGCGAGGCCGGTCGACCGCGGACCGCGACCGAGGCCAAGGGGACGCCGCTCGAGCAGTTCCTGGCCGACCTGCCCGATCCCGCCAAAGGGGCGCTGTCCGAAAGCCTACAGGCCTACCGCAAGAGTCAGGTCCCGCCCTCGGTCGCGGACTACTTCGCCGGCGCTTCGGACGCCCCGGTTCACATCGTCGACTTCGTCGACGTCGGCTGCATTCACTGCAAAAATCTTCACCGCACGCTCGAACGGCTGGACGCCCAGTTCGGGCCCGAGCAGTTCACGCGGGAGACGCGCTTCTTTCCGCTCGACGGCGCTTGCAACGCCGAGGTCGGGCGAAGCAGCGGCGACCCGCTCTCGATGCGCTGCCTCGGTGCGAAGGCGATCATCTGCGGGGAGGGCCGTGAAGGAGTCCAGGCCTTCGAGTCCGCGATCTTTGCCCACAAGTCGGAGCTGAGTGAAGACGAGATCCTCAGCCTCGCGGGCGAGCATCTCGACCTCGACCGGACCGAGCTCATGGGCTGTGCAAAGGCGAAAAAGACGGAGGAGCGGCTGGCTCGGGACGTGCGCTTTGCGTCGGCCTACGGCATCCAGGGCACGCCCCTCGTGGTCGTGAACGGCAAGGAGGGCGCCCCGTTGGCTCCCTTTCTCTACGGGCTGATCCTCGCCGGTGGCGACGCCGATCACCCGGCTTTCGCCGCCGCTGGGATCTGAGTCTGGATTCCGATCACCTTTGCGAGCTCCTCGGGGCCACCTTCGAGCACTTGGCCGTGGGCGAGGATGACGCGTTCGAAGGGGCGAGCGAGGATCGGCGCGAGGCTCGCCTTCTGAGCATCCTTGTCTTCGGTCGAAAGCTTCCAAAGGCGGCTCTGCGCCGGGCGTCGATAGGCGCCCACCAGCCGCAGCAGCCAGGGCGTGAGCCAACCGCGGGTGCGGTGGATGTTGAAGACCAGGTCGGTGACGATCAGGCTTCGGCTCGGGCCGTGGAAGACGATCAGCTCCTCGATCTTGGGGGCGCCGGCCACCTTGAACACCTCTACTCCCGTGCCGAAGACGTCGGCCTCGCCGCCTTCTAGGAGGCGATCGAAGACGAGGTTCTTCCGCTTCGCCTCCAGTCCCCTCGGTCCCATCAGCTGGGCCCTGGGGAAGGCCTCTTTGGCCGGGCGAAGGTAGAGGTGATGGAGGAGATTCGGAGCCATCACCGCGTAGACGTCGGGCCCGATGGCCTTCACTTCGTCCATCCAGGGGCCGGATGTGACGGGGCTGTGAACTACCAGGCCTCGGTCGTCGGCCCACACCGTCGTTCGGAGGTCGAAGTGGATGCTCTTGCCGGCCATCCAGAGCGAGTCTCGGACGCACCATACGCCCTCCGCGATTCGTTCCATGGAAAGGACGCCCGAGCCTTCGGCACCGAAGGCCGAGCCTCAGGCGGGAGCTTCTTCTTCTTCGTCCGAGGTGCCGGACCCGCCGCCCCCGGTGTCCGTGAATTCCATGACCAGCTTTTGGGTCTCGGGGTCGACGTCGACCTCGACGTGGCCTCCTTGCACCAGCCTGCCGAACAGAATCTCGTCGGCGAGGGGCCGCTTGATCTCGTTCTGGATGAGCCGGGCCATGGGGCGAGCGCCGTATTTTTCGGAGTAGCCGGTGCGGGCGAGCCACTGCCGGGCCTCGGGCGTGAGGTCGATGGTGACCTTCTTCTCCGCGAGTACCACGTCCAGCTCGTTCACGAACTTGTCGACCACCATCAGGATGACCTCCTCCGGGAGGTGGCCGAAGGTGATGGTCGCATCCAGCCGGTTGCGGAACTCGGGCGTGAAGACCTTCTCCAGGGCCTTGTTGGCGTCGGCGGTGTCCGTGGGTCGCGAGAACCCGATCTTTCCGCGCTCCATTTCGTAGGCACCCGCATTGGTGGTCATTATCAGCACGACGTTCCGAAAGTCCGCCTTGCGACCGTTGTTGTCGGTCAGGGTGGCGTGATCCATCACCTGCAGAAGCACGTTGTAGATGTCGGGGTGGGCTTTCTCGATTTCGTCGAGCAGGACCACCGAGTGAGGCGTCTTTCGGACCGCGTCGGTCAGCAGACCCCCCTGGTCGAATCCCACGTAGCCCGGGGGAGCACCGATGAGGCGGCTGATGGTGTGCTGCTCCATGTATTCCGACATGTCGAAGCGCACGAAGTTGACTCCGAGGATGTTGGCGAGCTGCTTCGCCAGCTCCGTCTTTCCGACGCCAGTCGGCCCCGCGAAGAGAAAAGAGCCCACCGGCTTCTCGGGCGCACCGAGACCAGAGCGGTTGAGCTTGATGGCCTGGGTGAGGGAGGTGACGGCGTCGTCTTGCCCGAAAATGACCATCCGGAGCTGTTGCTCCAGGTTCGCGAGCGCGTTGCGGTCGTCGGCGCTGACGCTCTTGGGTGGAATCTGAGCCATCTTGGCCACGATGCCTTCGATGTCGGTGGCGCGGATCTTGGTGGTTCTCTGGTCCTCGGGCATCAGACGTCGAGCGGCGCCGGCTTCGTCGATGACGTCGATGGCCTTATCGGGGAGGAAGCGCTCGTTGATGTGCTTCGATGATAGCTCGGCGGCGGAGCGAAGGGCGCCGTCGGTGTAGTTGACGCCGTGGTGCTCTTCATAACGGGAGCGGAGGCCCTTCAGAATGGCCACCGTCTCTTCGATGCTCGGCTCCTTGACCGTGATCTTTTGGAAGCGGCGGGCGAGGGCGTGGTCTTTCTCGATCGAGCTCTTGAAGTCTTTGTGAGTCGTGGAGCCGATGCAGCGAAGCTCCCCGTTCTGGAGCGCCGGCTTGATGAGGTTGGCTGCGTCGAGGCTGCCATCTTGGGTAGCCCCCGCGCCGACCACGGTGTGGATCTCGTCCACGAAGAGCACCGCGTGGGGCTCTTTTTTGAGGGCGTTCAGGACGCCCTTCAGGCGCTCCTCGAAGTCACCCCGGAACTTCGTGCCCGCCAGAAGGCCGCCCATGTCCAGGGCGTAGACCACCGCGTCCTTGAGGAGGGGGGGCACGTCCCCTTGATGAATCCGAAGCGCGAGGCCCTCGGCGAGGGCGGTCTTGCCGACCCCCGGTTCACCCACGAAGATTGGATTGTTCTTCCGGCGCCGGCAGAGCACCTGAAGCGTCCGCTCGATTTCGTGGTCTCGACCGATGAGAGGGTCGATCTTTCCTTGGGCCGCCAGCTCGTTGAGGTTGGTGGTGAACGCCTCGAGTGGGCTCTTGTTGCTCTCTTCGCTCCCCGCCTGGTCGGAGGTGTCTTCGAAGCTTTGCCCGGGCGCGTTGTCCTGAGGGACCTTCGAGATCCCGTGGGAAATGTATCGGACGACGTCGAGGCGCGAGATGCCCTGCTTCTGCAGCAGATAGACGGCGTAGGAGTCGTGCTCGCGGAAGAAGGCGACGAACAGGTTGCTCGACTCCATCTCCGACTTCGCCGAGCTCTGCACGTGCATCACCGCCCGTTGAAACACGCGCTGGAAGGCGAGGGTCTGCTGCGGGTCCTGCTCGACCCCTTCCGGGAGGGGCGTCATGTTGGCGCTGAAGAAAGCGTCGAGGTCGCTGCGGAGCTGGTCGATGACCCCTCCACAGGCTTTGATGATCTTCGAGACCTTCGGGTCGTCGAGGAGCGCGAACAGGACGTGCTCCAGGGTGACGTATTCGTGGCGGCGCTTGACCGCCTCTTCGAAGGCCGTGGCCAGGGTGTCTTTCAGCTCTTGGGAGTAGTCCATGATTCAGTCCACGGGCTCGATGGTGAGTTCGAGAGGGAAGTCGTTCTTTCGAGCCATTGCGATGGTCTGAGCGACCTTCGTCTCAGCGACTTCTCGTGTGTAAACGCCAGCGACACCCACACCGTTGGTGTGAATGTGCATCATGATGCGAGTGGCGGAAGATTCGTCGTGATGGAACACGGTCATGAGGCTCGCCACGACGAACTCCATGGTCGTGTAGTCGTCGTTGTGAAAGAGCACCTTGTACATCGGCGGCTTCGCCGTGCTCTCTTGGGTTTCGACGAGTGTATCTGTTCCTCCGGAGGCATTTTGCGCCATGACGACCTCCTCATGCTAAACGAGTCAGCCGAGCGATGCGACTCGTTAGCGTCTTCGGGGTGACCGTGAGAAACATCAAGCGGCTCCTGCGGGTAAACCGAGCGCGGCTCGAACACGCCCCATCGTGGCCTCGGCGGTGGCCCGGGCTCGGGCTTCGCCTCGAGCGAGGAGCGCATCCAGCCCGGCCTCGTCGGCCATCCAGCGCTCGTAGGCGGTCCTCGCTGCGGAGAAGCGCTCGATCATGATGGCGTGCAGGGCTTTTTTGGCGTCCCCCCAGCCGAAATAGTTGGAGGTGTCGTTCGGATCACCGTCGGCGCGGTCGGGATCCTTTCGTCCGGTCTCGTACTGCCGCCGGAGTTTTTCGCTCTCCTCGGGGGGCGCGAGAAGATCGGCGAGGACGAAGAGCACGTCGCCCCTGGGCAACGGGGTTCCGTAGGTCGTGGAGTCGGTCTTCACGCTCTTGATGCGGGCCAGCATCGCCTTGTCGCTCTCGAAGGGCATGAGCGTGTTGTCGTAGCTCTTCGACATCTTTTCGCCGTCGAGCCCCGGGACCTTCATGGTGGTTTCACCGATCCGAGCCTCGGGGACGACCAACACCTCGCCGTAGCGGAGATTGAACTTGCGTGCCGCCTCCTGCGCGATCTCGAGGTGCTGTTTTTGATCCTTGCCCACCGGGACCACGTTGGCGTCGAAGGCGAGGATGTCGGCCGCCATGAGGACCGGGTACGCATAGAGGCCATGGCTGAGCTCCTCTGCCGTTTGGCCCCGGGCCATGGCGTCTTTGATGGAGTGCGCCCGGTTGAGCAGCCCCATGGGCAAAGAGCATGACAGGAGCCAGGCCAGCGCTGGGATCTGCGGCACCTGGCTCTGCCGGTAAAAGCACACCCGTTCGGGGTCGAGCCCCAAGGCGAGCCAGGTCGCGGCCACCGAGCGGGTCTGGCTTCTGAGCAGCTCCGGATCGGGGCGCGTGGTCAGGGCGTGGAGGTCGGCGATGAACAGGTAGGCTTCGACCTCCGGCTGGCGGGTGAGCGCGAGCGCGGGCTCGATGGCACCGAGCACATTGCCGACATGGGGGACGCCCGTCGGCTTGATGCCGGTCAGGACGCGCTTCACTGGGCTTGGGTCTCAGCTGCCGGTCGAGCGAAGGTCGTCCGACGCGGTCCCTTCGTTCGGGGGAAGGCTCGAGGACGCGTCCGCAGTGGCTTCGGAATCGCCCTGGGGAGCTTCCTCGCTACCGGTGGGCTGCTTGTCTGCGGCCTCCTTGGCCTCTCGACGCTTGATGGCTTCGATCTTTCGTTTGTCGGGGTTCAGCAGCATATTCATCTGCCGCCCGTTCATCTTGGGCGGCGTCTGGACCAGGGAGATGTCTTCAAGCTTCTTCGCGATGCCATTGAGACGATCTAGGCCGATCTGAGGGTGGGCCATTTCACGTCCGCGGAAGCGCTGAACGAACATCACCTTGGACCCCTCGAGCAAAAACTTCCGGGCCTGGTTGAGGCGAAGCTCCACGTCGTGCGCGTCGATCTTCACCGAGCGGCCGAGTCGAATCTCCTTCGTCTCGTTGTTCTTCCGTTGCTTGTTCGCAGCGTTCTTCCGCTTGGACAACTCGAAGCGGTACTTGCCGTAGTCCATGATCTTGACGAGCGGTGGACGTACGTCAGCCTGCACCTCTACGAGATCCAGGCCGGCTTCCTGGGCCATTCGGAGCGCTTCGTCTCGCTCGATGACGCCAACCTGCTGGCCGGTCTCTCCGATCACCCGTAAAGGGGAGATCCGGATCTCGTGGTTCCTTCGAACTCGGTCTTGAGGTGTGACCTTTCCCTTGAATCGCTTCTTGATGACTAGTTCTCCTCGGCGTTCATTCGCCGCCCCCGACGATAGCAAATCAGCGCGACGGGTAGGAACGGAATCCTCAGGCCTCGTCGAAGCTGGCGAGAACGCGGTCGATTTCTGCCAGGGCTTCGGCGGTTTCTCGAGCGAGGGGCGCCTCCAGGGGGGATAAGGGTTCTCCCAGGATCGGGGGCAGCTCGGCTTCCGGTGCCTCCGGTCCCGCTGGAAGCCCCAGGTTGCGCACCACCACCTTGGCGAGGTCCGGGGTCACCGTCCGCTGACCGACGAGCGAGGATTCGAGCAGGAAGTTGTCGCAGATCGTGTTCACGAGCCTAGGGAAGCCCCGGGAGGCGTGGTGGACGAGGCGCAGGCTTTCGTCGGGAATGATTTCGGGGCGGCCGCCGGCGACCTGCAGGCGATGCCGGACGTAGGCGGCCATGGTGTCGAGGTCGAACGGGCCGAGCCGCACGATCTGGGCCACGCGCTGTGCCAGGGGCGGGTCCAGCCTCAAGTTCTCTTCGAGCGCAGGCAGGCCGAAAAACACGAAGGACAGGAGCTTTCGCTCGGGAACTTCGAGATTGAGCAAGCCGCGGAACTCCTCCATCAGCTCTCGGGAAGCGAGCATCTGCGCCTCGTCGACCAGGACGACGGCCTTCCTGCCCTCTTCGTGGATCGCCCTCAGGCGCTGGTAGAGCTGGGAGAGAAGCGTCAGCTTGTCCGCGGCGGGATGCTCGACGCCGAGCTGGATGGCGATGCGACGGAGCAGCCAGTCCGACGTCACGTCGCGGTGAATGACGACGAGGAGGGCCGCCTCGAACTCCTCCTCGGGCAGCGCGTCGAGCAGTCGCCGGGCCAGGGTCGTCTTGCCGGCTCCAATCTCGCCCACGACGAGGGCCAGCCCTCGCATGGCGCGAAGAGAGTGGTTTAGCCGAAGGATGGCTTGCTGCTGCGGCTCGCAGTCGAAGAAGAAGCGCCCGACGGGCGCGTTCGAGAACGGCTCGCCATTCAGTCCGTGAAAGTGGAGGTGGTCCATCTCGGCGGGTCAAAGATAGGAGATCTTGTTCCTGCGTGAAGAGGTAGGGCCCCGAGGTGGCGCCTCGCCGTTCGAGCCCGACCCGGTACCCCGAACGCTTCCCAACCGAGCCGACACGTCCCGGTGGGCCGGGTCATCCCGAGCGCAGGCGGCGTACCAGTCGGCGGCGCGGTGGAGGTCGTGAAGCCGCTCATAGCACACGCCGATCTCGTATTTGAGGTTGGTGGAGGCTGGGCCTTCGGCACCCCGGTGCAGCGCGAGCTTGAAACACTCGACCCCCGCCTTCGTCTCCCCCTGATCGACCAGGCAGTGACCGATCATCTCGAGGCTCGAAATGGCGCGACTCTGCACCCGTGCCGAGCTGCGGAAGGCCTCGATCGCTTCATCGAGGCGGCCGAGCTCCCGGTACATCATTCCCTGGTCGAAGGCGTCCTCGGAGGGCGCCGGGCCGCCCTCTGCGTCCACCATGTGGGCGACCCGCTGCGCCAGGTCGGCGGTCACCGAACCTTCGCGCCGGGGCGGCTCCGGCCCGGCTTCCGTCTCCGTCGCCTCGGCTTCCTCGGCCTCGCTCGTCGCTCTGGCCCAGAGGGCTCGGACCCGGGGATGGTCGGGGAGCTGGGCCCGAATAGGCGCCAGAATCTCCAGAGCCTCGCCCAACAGGTCTGCCTCGACCATGAACGCAGCCTCCTCCAATTCATCGTCGAAGTCGGTCGGCGCCCCGGCTTCCTCCGTTGTGTCGACCGGCGGGTCCGGCGCTGGCTCGGGCGCTGAGGAGGGGGCGGAGACCAGGCCGTCGGCCTCCAAGTCCAACGGCTGGGATCCGCCCAGATCCGGCTGAGAAATGCCGGAGTCGGTCGGCACCTCGTCGAATCCTTCATCAGCGAGGAAGGGCACGGCATCGCTCCAGTCGCCGATGTCCGCCTCGAGATCCTCGAGTAAGACGACGGAGGGCTTGTCTTCCTCACCCGATTCTTCTGGAGAGGCAGGGGGTTCGACCCCGAACACCGCGGAAGGGACGCGTTCGGCGGGGGCGGACTGGGGCGCCTCCTCTTCGGCCGGGATATCCGGGACCAGCAGGTCGGCCGAGAGAGGAAGGGGCGCCTCCTCGGACGATGGATTCGGCTCCTCGATGATCGCCCCCGCGAAGGGATCGGCCTCCTCTTCGTCCTGGATCGCCATCTGGCTGGTCGAGATGTCAAAGCTGGGGCCTTCTTCGCTGATGTCGATGCTGATGTCCTGCGAGGCTTCGTCTGTGTTGGTCGCTTCGGGCGCGGTGCCCCTGGCGAGCGGGTGGCTCGGCATCAGGTGGGCGAGCTCGCCCCGCCAGTGCTCCATCTGCTCTTTGTCTCCCCGGCTGGCGAAGACTTGCACGATGGACGCCACCGCCTCGGCCGCGCCGGCCTCGTCACCGGCCGCTAGATGGACGTCGCGCTTCTTTTCCAGCGCACCGACGTGGTTGGGCGCGATGTCGAAGACCTTCGCCAAATGGTCGAGCGCCTTGTCCCTCAGTCCGTAGCGCACGAAGACATCGGTTTCGGTCAGGATCTTTTGGACCTGCTCGGACGGGTCCTGCTCCGGACCGGCGCTGGCGTTGGACGGTACAGGCGGGGCCTCCCGCTGGGGCTTCAGGTTGCCGGAGCCGAGGGTGAAGCCGATATCTTCGTCCGGCAGGTCGGCCGAGGGGGCGGGGGCCGGAGGAGGCGATGGACGGGGAGCCAGGGAGGGGGCCATCACCGGCGGCTCGGATGTCTGAGATTCGGAGGGGGGCGGTGGTGGAGGCGGGGCGAGAGACGGGGCCACGCCGCTGTTCGGTGGGGCCGATGGAACGGAGCGAGGGCTTTCCGGCGTCGAAGAGGCTGATGGGCGAGCGCTTGCGCTCTGCGCCGAGGCAGGGGCCGGGCCGGCCGACGCGCCCAGTGCGCGGCGGGCTTCCTCGTCGTGGGGGTCGACGGTCAGGATCTGCTGGTAGACGCCGGCCGCCTCGACCGGACGCCCCTCCTCCTGATGGACCCGGGCCAGCTCGCGGTGAACGAAGACCGTCTTCTGGGTCTGGCCGAGGTCGGCGAAAGCCCGGGCGAGGAGGGTGAGGGTCTCTACGTCGCGGTTGTTCTCCTTGTAGAGGACCTGCAGCTTGGCCAGGCCCCGCTTGGTTTCGCCCCGAGCCAGGAGCAGGCGGGCGACGTCCTTCACGACGTCGAGGCGTCCTGCATCGTGATAGAGCAGTCGCTCCGCAACCTTGATGTAGTCCTCGAGCCGGTTCTGTTCCTTGAGGATCTTCGCGGCACGCTCGAACTCCTGCGCCGCATCCGCCATCATCTTCTCTCGCGAGAAGCCTTCGGCGAGCTTGATGCGCGAGGCGACGTTTTGAGGGTCGAGGTCGACCATCCGCCGGAGGACCTCCAGTGCGCTCTTCGCGTCTCCCGACTCCTCGTGGATGGCGCTGGCGTGTTGATATTGGGCCAAGGCCTCGCTGGTGAGGTTGAGCTGCTCATAGAGCTCGGCCAGCCGGAGGGTCACTTCGAGGTGATGGGGGTCGTGCTTGAGGATCTGCTTGTAGACAGCGACGGCCTTGAGGAAGAAGCCTTGCTCGCCGTAGGACTCGGCCACCTGCCGATAGGTGCGGGTCGCCGATTGGCGGTCCCCTTGCTTCGAGTAGACGTCGCCCAGCTTGAGCAGGGTCCGCACGTCTTTGGGGTCCTCGGCGACCAGCTTCTGCAGCTCTCGGATCGCCTTATCCCACTGGCCCTTCGTGATGAACTTTTGGACCTGGTTGAGGATTTTGGTCTTGTTGGCCACTACGCCGCCTGGATGAGGTATCAGTATAGGACCGGAGTCGTCTGCGATGCCATTCCAGCGCCGGGATGAGGATGGAGGCTAGACGCGGATTCGGAGCAGCGCCACCACGACGACGGTCGTGAGTAGGAGGAGGCCTCCGAAAATCGCGAGCGCCATCTGGGCATCCACCAGGCATATCGTCAAACCGCCGGTCCCCAAAAGCCCGCCCGCGCCATAGCCGGTGCCCGCGATGGGCCACCGTCCGAATCCGGCTTTCCTGAGCCGGACCGCGAAATGGTCAGGACTACCCTGCATGACCGGGCGTCCCTTGGCCCGGCGGACGGCCATGACGAAGAGGGTATCGAAGATGGGGACCCCCAAGATCAGGATCGGCGCCAGCGCGCCGTAGGGGTGAACGAACGTGTAGTGGTTGGTCATGGCCAGAGCCCCGAGCATGAAGCCGAGGAACATCGAGCCCGTGTCGCCGAGGTAGATCGAGGCCGGGGGCCGGTTGAACGCGAGAAAACCGAGGGTGGCACCGATGAGTGCGACGGACATCACGGCGAGATCGTCGGCGCCGTTCCAGGCGGCGACCACGCTCAGGAAGGCCGCCGCGATGACGGCGACCCCGGCCGCCAAGCCGTCGGAGACGTCGATGAGGTTGATGGAGTTGGTGGTGCCGACCAGCCACACGCAGGTGAGGACAAGGGCCACGGGCTCTGGAATGAAGGACAGCTGGATCATGACGCCGGCCTTCACCAGTACGACGGTGGCGACCAGCTGGCCCAGGATCTTGGCGCCGGGATTGAGGACCTTGAGGTCGTCGAAGAGCCCCAGCATGACGATGATCGACGAGGCGAGCAGGAGAGCGAGGACCCGCTCCGTGAAGTCGTAGGTGGCGGCGAGGGCGAAGAGGAAGGACAAGAAGACGGCGACGCCTCCGAGGTAGGCGACCGGATCGCTATGGACCTTGAGGCGTCCGTCGGGGGTGTCCACGACGCCGTACTTCAAAGCGCCTCTTCGAATGACGGGGGTGAAGTACAGGCTCAGGCCCAGCGCGACGGCGAGGGTGATCGGAAGGCGGAATGTACCGAGGAGCTCCATCAGCCGCGTCCGTAGTGCTCCAGATACGCGCCGAGCATGCCGTCCAGGGTGAGGTTTTGGTCCCCCAGCCGCTGGCGGCCGCGGTGGGCCCGAGCCATGGCGAGCGTAGGGTGCCGTAGCACCCGGAGGACCGCGGCGGCCAGCGCATCCGGTGCCTCTGGTGGGACGTACAGACCGTCGGCGCCGACCAGCTCCCGGGTCCCTCCGACCGGCGTCACCACCACCGGGATGGGCGTCCACATCGCCTCCAGCGTGGCCTGCGGGAAGCCTTCGCTGCGGGAGGCCTGGACGAAGACGTCGGCCGCGGCCAGGAGCTCACCGACCGCTTGCCGTGGACGGCGCCATTCGATCCGACCCGGCGGGGAGGGCGCGGGGCCGGGTCCGAAGTGCAGCCAACGGACGGAGGAGGGCAGCCGCAGCGAAGCGGCGACCATGACGTCGACCCCCTTCACGGCGCTGCGCCGCCCCAGGCTGAGGACCAGGGGCCCAGGCTCCAGGCCGAGCCGCCGTTGATGCTCGGCCCGGGAGGCGGCGTCGACGGGGGATGAGGGACGCACGAAGGAAGGGTGGATGAGCTCGGCGGGACCCCAACGCTGGCGAATTCGTTCGGCGACGGCAAAGCGTCGCTGCGTACGGCCCAAGGCCCAGCGCCACAGGCTCCGCTTGAGAGGGCCCAGCTCGGCTCCTGCGTTGTGCAGGGTCGTCCAATGAGGACCCACGCCGGCCAGGGCGACGGCGATGTCGGCGACCGCCAGGTGGCTGTGGACGAGCGTGGGCCCAAAGGCTTGAAGCCGGCGCCGGAGGCGGAGCGGAACCCGAGCGTCGATGGGGCTGGCCAGGCCCATGACCTCTACCGGGATGCCGGCCCCCTGGAGCCGCTCGGCCAAGGGACCGCCCCGGGTGGTGGCGAGGACCAGGGCCTCGCCCCGGGTGGCGACCACGCGGGCGAGCTCTTCGACCATGCGTTCGGCGCCGCCGAAGTCTAGGCCCGGGAGGACGAAGGCGACGCGCATGATCGCAGCAAGCTCTCCATCTCGGCCATGGGCCGATCGGGTCCGAGACGAGCCCGGAGGGCGGAGGTCGAGGCCGCGGCGGGGCGGGGACCATCGAGGGCCTCCTCCAGCGCCTCCAGCAGGCCGGCCTCCGTCGGGTGTCGCGGGCTGACGTAGACGAAGTCGCGCGCTTCGAGCTCGACGTGGGGAAAGGCGACCTGGGGCAGGCCGGCGGCGGCATAGAGCTCGGACTCGGCGCCGAAGCGACCCTCGGCCAGGGCGAGGCCGAGGTCCCCGGCGCCCAGGGCGGCACCGAGGGCGGCGGGTTCTTCGGGGAGGATGAGAACCGGCGACGAGGGCCGAGTGGCGACCGTCATCGCCCTGACGACTGGGAGCTGAGTACCCGAAGCAACGACGACCAGGGCTAGTCCGGGGACTTTTCGGTGGGCGAGGGCGAGGAGATCGACCCGCACGTCGTCGAGCAGGGGACCGGTGAGGACGGCGACCCGCTGCCGGGGCTCGAGCCCGAGGGCTGCGCGCGCTTCCTCCCGGGGCAGGAGCGGGAGGGTCTCTAGGTCGAAGCCGGGCCGAAGGACACGCACTCCTCGGAGGCCCGTCTCGGTCTGGAGCCGGTGGGCGAGCTCATCCGAGCTGGTCGTGACCGCCACCGCATTCTGGAGGCTGCTTTGCAGGCGAAGCCGGTCGGTCGCCGTGAGGGAGGGCGGCTCCAGGCGCTCGAAGTGGGCGACGAGGGGGGCGCGAAGGCCCGCCAACAGCGGCGACACGAGGCTGCGCCGGTCCATGAAAGCGAGGCTGACGTCCGCCGGCGCCGACACGAGGCTCTTCAGGGCGAGGCGCAGGTCGGACCTGAGGCCGGGGCCCGAAGCGGTGAGTCGGATCAAGTCGTGACCTCGAGCGGCCAGGCCGCGCGCCCAGTCCTCAGGCGCATTCTGCAGCAGGATCTGCATCTGTCGGAGGTTCTCATGGATGCGCGACGCTTTGACAGACATCCGGCTCGCTCCTAAAGCGAGGGGGGTGAATCGCAAGGGAATCGTCTTGGCCGGAGGGTCGGGCACGCGCCTCCATCCGCTGACCCTCGCCGTCAGCAAGCAGCTGATGCCGGTCTACAACAAGCCGATGGTCTACTATCCGATTTCGACCCTGATGCTGGCCGGCATCCAAGAGATCCTGATCATCAGCACGCCGGAGGATCTGCCGCTGTTCCGTCGTTTGCTGGGAGACGGGAGCCGGCTCGGCGTTCGCTTCGAGTTCGCGGAGCAGCCCAAGCCCGAGGGCTTGGCCCAGGCCTTTTTGATCGGGCGGGACTTCTTGGATGGCGATCCTTCGGCTTTGGTCCTGGGCGACAACCTTTTCTACGGACAGGGCCTCGCCCAACGGCTCCAGGCGGTGAGTGCGTCCAGTGAGGGCGCCACGGTTTTCGGCTATTACGTCGCAGATCCTCAGCGCTACGGGGTGGTCGAGTTTGCCTCCGACGGCCGCGTGTCGAGTTTGGAAGAGAAGCCCGCCCGGCCTAAGTCGAACTACGCCGTGGTCGGGCTGTATTTCTACGACCAGACGGTGAGCGACCGGGCCGCTCGGCTGAAGCCCTCGGCCCGGGGCGAGCTCGAGATCACCGACCTCAACCGAAGCTATCTGGACGACGAAGCCTTGAAGGTGGAGCGGCTGGGGCGAGGAACGGCGTGGCTCGACACCGGGACGCATCACACGCTCCTTCAGGCGTCCACCTTCATCGAGGCGGTCGAGAATCGGCAGTCGCTGATGGTCGGAGCGCTGGAGGAGGTGGCCTTTCGCATGGGCTTCATCGACCGAAGCCAGCTGGCCAGCCTGGGGGCCGAGCTGGGCAAGAGCCAGTACGGCCAGTACCTGGTGCAGCTGGCCGAGGAGACGCGATGAAGTTCAGCGCCACACCCCAGTCCATCGTGGACGTGCTGCTCGTCGAGGGGCCTCGGTTCGGCGACGACCGGGGCTTCTTCACCGAGGACCACCGCGAAGACGAGTTCCGCGCCCTGGGTATTCCGCCCTTGGTGCAGATCAACCACAGCCGCTCTGAACGGGGTGTCCTTCGCGGCCTGCATTACCAGGTGCCGCCGGCGCCGCTCGGGAAGCTGGTCCGGTGCCTGCGGGGGCGGATCCTGGACGTGGCCGTCGATCTCAGGAAAGGCAGCGCCACGTTCGGTCAACACGTGATGGTAGAGCTCGACGACCGAGCGACCCGCTTTCTTTGGGTTCCGGCCGGCTTCGCCCACGGCATGCTCATCCTGAGCGAAGAGGCAGACGTGCTCTACAAGCAGACCGGCTACTGGTCGCCGGAGCACGAGCGGGAGCTGCGCTGGAACTGCCCGAGCCTCGACATCCCATGGCCGAAGGAGGTGGACATTCAGGTGTCGGCGAAAGATGCGGCGGCGCCCGGGCTGGAGGAGGCCGAGCTCTTTCCCTGAGCAAGTCATCCTGACTCGGGGTGCGCCGTCTCGTCTCCACCCCGGAGCTCCGGGTCGCCGGCCATCCGGCCTCGCCATCGCGTCCTTCGCCTGCACGGGGTCCACGAATTTTCACCGCCCACACCGCGAAACCGGATAGAAATGGTCCGACATGCGTGCCCCGGCGGCCATCGTCATCCCGGTTCATGGCGGGCGAACCTTCGTCGAGCTCTGCCTGAACGCGGTTCTGGATCACGCCCCCGCGGATGCTCCCATCGTCGTGGTCGACGATGCCAGTCCCGACGAGGATACCGAGCGCTGGCTCGAGCAACTCGATCGGAGGGAAGATCGCGTCGAACTGCTCAGAAACGCTCAAAACATGGGCTTCTCCGCTTCCGTCAACCGCGGCCTCAGCCGACATCCGGAGCGAGATGCGGTGGTCCTCAACAGCGATACCGAGGTCACGCCCGGTTGGCTGCAGCGTCTCGAAGAAGCAGCCTACGCGCGACCCGAGATCGGAACGGCGACGCCGCTCACCAACGCCGGTTCCATCTTCACCATCCCGGACCTCACCCAGCCGGCGCCGCTGCCCGAGGGCTGGACCGCAGACGAAATGTCCCGAGAACTCCTCCGGGTGTCTCCCGCTCTACGGCCCGAGGTCCCCACCGCCCACGGATTCTGCATGTTTCTCAAACGCGGGATGCTGGACGACGTCGGGCTCTTGGATGCCGAGGCCTTCCCAAGAGGCTACGGCGAAGAAAACGACCTGAGCTGTCGAGCTCGGGAGCGAGGCTGGACCCACGTGGCGGACGACACCTGCTTCGTGGCTCACCTCGGCTCCGGCAGTTTCGGTGCAGAGAAGGACGGACTTCGACGAGCCGGGCGACGTGTCGTCGACGAGCGGTTTCCATACTTCTCTCCCAGCGTACGCGACTGGATCGCCGTCGACCCTCTGGCCGAGACCCGGCGGCGGATGAAGCGCGCTTTGTCGAAACCTCGACGCCGGACTCGCCATTCTCTCCCACGCCGGATCCTGCTCGTCCTTCACGGCGGAACCGGGGGAGTCATGCACACCACCCAAGATCTGGTTCGAGGGCTGGGAGATGACTTCGATGTCTGGGCCTTCTTCTCAGGCCGAAAGAAGCAGGTCCTCCGGCGCCTATCCGAGCGAGGGCCTCGCTCAGAGCACGTCTTCGAGCCGAAGCTCCCCCCGCAGCTGGTCGATACCCGTCAGGCCGAGTATCGGCGAACCTTCGAAGAGATCCTGGATCGAGTTCAGCCGGAATTGCTCCACGTAAGACACCTCCATGGCCATACCCACGATCCGATCTTTGTGGGCAAAGAGCGGGGTCTGCCGGTGGTGCTGAGCGTTCACGATCATTATCTCGTCTGCCCAACCATCACTCTCATCGACAACCGTGGTCGGTACTGTCGGGGGTACTGCAACGAGGACCGAGAAGACTGTGAGCTCAGCCCGACCTGGTTCAGCCGTCGGCCCCGCCTCAAGCATGGCTTCCTCCCCATCTGGAGAGAGCGAGTCGCTGACTTCATGCAACACGTCGACGCGGTGATCACGACCAGCGAAGACACGCGCCAGCTTCATCTGGAGCATCAGCCCGACAGTCCGCCGGTGCACGTCATCGAACATGGTCGCGATTTTCCAGCCGACGCCGATGTCCATCCAAAGTTCGGTCGTCCGCTGAAGATCGTCGCTCTCGGAGGATTGAACGACCACAAGGGTCTCGCCTTGGTCGAGTCTCTGGCAGAGCGCTTCTCTCGAGAGGAGGCGCAGTTTCATGTCTTGGGCCGCACTTCGCGACCAGTTCGCGGACCCGTTCGCGTTCACGGAGCCTATGCTCGTGACGAGCTGTGGAAGCGCATGTCCGGCCTCGAGCCCTCCATCGTTCTCATTCCCTCGATTTGGGCAGAGACCTATTGCCACACCCTTTCCGAGGCCTGGGCGATGGGCCTCCCGGTCCTCGGCAGCCATCTGGGGGCGGTGGGTGAACGTATCCGAAAGCACGGAGCCGGATGGGTCATCGACCCCCGCGATGTCGATGGCGTCGCGGCTCTGATCCGCGACCTCATGGGCCGGCCGGAGGAATGGTTGCGCCGGCAAAACGAGGCGCGCGCCATGCGGTTCCCCACCGTCGAGCACATGGCGTCGGCCTACGCGCGCATCTACGACGAGCTTTTGCCGCCCCGAACACGGCCGCTCCCCGAGCCCCATCTGGCTCCCTTGGTTCGCACTCTCCCTCCCGACTGGGACGAAGAGCTCCCCGATCTCAAGCGCGCGACGAAGCACCTCCTCTATCAGGTCCCCGCGATCCGGCGCCTCACGCCGCGACTGGTCAAGCGGCTCAAGCGAGAACGCTAGTGTCCTGAGTCAGTAGAAACTTGAAAAAGGAGGGCCTTCGTCCGAGGTGGTCCGACGAAGAGGGCGCGTAGCCGTAGCTACGCAACCGATGAGCCCAAAGGGCGGCCCGAAGGGCCGTCGGGCCAGATCGGGCGAAGGGCGGCCGGACTTCTTCAAGGTTTTGCTGACTCAGGGCACTAGTCTCCCGTTCACGAAGTTCGATCAGCCTGGGAAGTCCACTCTTCAGTCC
>CAYZFR010000072.1:0-17412 GCA_964477875.1 uncultured Myxococcales bacterium | reverse complement strand
GGGGGCCGAATGGCGCGGTGTCGCCGAGTGCGGCCCGCTTTATGTGTGAGGCGGTCTTCCGGTGCACCGCCGACTCCGAGCTCAGGGCCCTGAGCCTGCGCTTGGTCGACGAGCTGGGGACCGAGGTCGACCGACTCACATGTAGTTTGGACGGGGCTGCCAACGTGGTTTGCGACCAGACCAGCCTGTCGGCCCCCGCCGGGATGTACGCCGTCGAGGTGGACTTCGACGTGACAGGCGGGGGCACCCTGTTGGACTTCCAGTATCAGCCGGGCGCAGGAGAGGTCGCTTTCCGACGCCCGGGCTCGCTGGGATTCTTCGAGCCGAGCGTGGGCGATTTCGTATCTCTCGACCCCGGGGAGCGCTTCAAACTCGAAGAGACCTCCGCCCTTCGGGTCCGGGCCCATGTCTGTGACGGCCGCTTCGGTCCCACGATGGGAGACGACAGCTACTCGGGTTTCGTGGCTGAGCAGTTCACCGTCGTCCTCGAGTGATGCGCTTTGGCGGGGCGTTTAGCTCCGGTATCCCACCTCGGCGCCGAGTGCGGTTTCGGACCTGCTGCAGGTCGCTTCTCGGGGGCGGCGAGTTCGTGCCTGGGGCCGGGATGATCGTGAAACTCGCTGGGTTGGTCCGGTTTCTGCAGACCCATCCTGTATGTCTTCGGGACCTTCCCCCGCACGTCGAGGCTTCTCCCTCATCGAGGCGCTGGTGGCTTCCGGCATCCTTGGCATCGGCCTGGCTGCTCTCACCAACGCCCACCTCACCTCCATTCGAGGCATCGACGGCTCGGCGGAGGCCGTCGAGGCTCGGGCGCTGGCCAACCAACTCGCCGAGGAGCTGGCCCTGGTCCAGACCAACGCCCCCAACGTCATCGTAAACTCGCCCGCCTGCGTGAACACGGAGCTCTCGATTGCCGACGTCCTTGGCTGCGCAGCACCGGGCGGTAACGGATACAGCGCCGTCCAGCTGGGCTGCACCCGCTACTACGATGACGAAGCGGTCCAGGGCCCCAGCCCCAACGTCATCGGCGGCTCGTTGTTTTCGACCGGTGAGCTGGTGGACGCCGGGCAAAAATATCGGGCCGACATCTTCATACAGGACCATCCGGACCCGGCGGTGGACCCGAACGACGCCCAAGTCGCCATCATCTCGGTCTGCTGGCGCGATCCCCTCTCTCCCGCTACCCGGGTCAAGCAGGTGCGCCTGACGCGGGTCCTGAATCGGCTGCTGTGATGAGCGCTCCAGTTCGCGACCGCCGGCGAGCCGGCTTCACCCTCATCGAGGTCCTGGTCGGGATCACGATCGGCGTCTTTCTCACCGCGGCCGCCGTGACCTTCGTTCGCTTCGAGACCCGGCTGATGGGCATCAACACCGAGCGCCTCGACATGCAGCAGGCGGGCCGAGCCAGCCTCGACCTGATCGCTAGCGACGTGCAGCTAGCCGGTCTCGGCATGACCCTGGACGGCAACAACGACTTTCCAGGATTGCTCACCGGCAGCTTCAACATCGACACCATTCCCTTCGGTCCCTCTTCGGTGACTTTGGAGTCGGGCGGGCCCAGCCCCAGCATCTACACGACGCCCGTCAACGACTTTGGGGTGCGTTTCGCCGCCGGCGAGCAGGCCTCCATCGTGGGCTGGGACGTCACCACCAAGCAGATGCGGATCTGCGATCACCCCGCCCTCGACGTCGAGAACGGGGACACCGTGATTGTTCGGGACGAACAGTACCTGTCCAGCAAGGCGGTCCAACTCGGCGGCTATGCAGTCGTCGCGAGCTGTCGCTGCGCCCAAGGCTGCATCGACTTCACCTGGAGCGACCCAGACCCCACCCAGAGTTTCACCAGCTACGTGGGTGCCGACACCGTCGACTACAACCTCGGGGCCGCCTTCACCGACTACTCGACGGTCGTCTACTTCGTGCTCGACCAGGGGGCGGGCACCAATCGAGCCTCCTTGCGACGCGCCCAATTCGACCCCGACAACGCCGGCAACTGCACCACCCGGGACGGTACCTGCGGCGTCGAGATGGCCCGAGACATCGAGGCCCTCGCCTTTCAGGTGTGGGCCTTCGATACCCTCGCCGCCCAATGGGCTCAGGTTCCGCATGGAAGTCCCATCCCCGGAGACCAGAAGCTTCGGGTCGACATCGAGCTCATCACGCGCTCCCGGCAGGAAACGGACAGCATCAAGAACCCCGCCCAGTCTGATATCCTCGGCGTCTCTTTTCCCCCGGGCCCGCAGGATCGGGTCGAGCGCGAAGTCTTTCGGACCAGCGTAGAGATCAAGAACGTGGGGAGACCAAGCATATGAGAGCGAGAAAAGAACGACGGGGCTTCGCCCTGCTGATCATCGTCCTGCTGATCGGCATCCTGTCGGTGACCGCGGCATCCATGCTGGACGTGGTCTCGACGGACCAATTCATCATTGGGCAGCAGAACCGGCAGGCCCGGGCAGAGTCGGTGGCCGAGACCGCCATCGTGGAGATCGCGTCCAGCTCCGATCTTGGTCGGGAGCTGGTCAAGGCGACGCCGACGCTGGCCCTGCCCAATCCGGGGTCAGCGGGTTCGCTGCTCGTCAAGTCGGCTTCCGACGGCGACGGCAAGTACGACGCCACCATCACTTTCCTCCGGGAGCGCGGCGTTCACGAGACGACCCAAAACATCCTCAAGGCCGCGATCTACGACGTCGACGTTACCGCCCGGACCTCGGGCGCCGAAGCCGAAGCCATGCGACGGATCCAGATAGGCAAGCCCTTCAAGGTCGCTTCGGGTCGGATCAGGCCCGACGTGGTGGTGACACGATGAACGGATTCCGCCGGGGCTTCACGCTCATCGAGATGATCGTGGTGGTCGGCATCATCGCGATTGTGGCTTCGATCGCGATTCCGAACTACGTGCGGCAGCGGGAGTTCGGGAATATCTCTCGCCGCGCACGGGAGCTTGCCACCGCCATCCGATTCATTCGAGGCGAGGCCGCCTCCGGACGTCCGATCGGCGGAGCCGGCGGTCCCACCATCGATGAGGCAGGGCTTCGCTTCGTCGACGAGGACACCTACGAACTCTTCGTCGACGACGACGATGCTGCGGGAGGGGAGACCGTCGTTCGCAGAGTGGAACTCGCTTCCTTCGACTCCAACTTCCTCGGTCAAACGGCCGGGACCTCGGTCCGGTTGGAACGGGTCGTGATCGGTCCCAACAACAATCAGCCTCCTGCCGACACTGTGCTGCGCTTTCGGCGCAACGGCACACTCTCCCAACCGGCCGACGTGGCCATCCGTCTTTTCGACGAACAGACCGAACAGTGGCGCACTGTCTCGGTCAGCTATACGGGCCAGTCCCGCATCGAAGCCTTGGGCGGGACCTGAGGCTTCACGCTGCGCGCCGGTGGAGGAGCCGCTGCAGCTCGTCCAGCTGCTCCTTGGCCTGCTGCAGGATCTCGGCCGGCTCCTCGAACTCCGCCAGGTGGATGACCAGCCGCCCCTCGGGGGTGAGCTTGCGTCGCTGAGGCGCCGACTGCACGAAGGCCACCAGGTCCTGCGGGTCTAGGCGCGGCGCGTCCGCGTCGAGCCGCATTCCGATCCGGGCCGGCATGTTCTTGGTCGGCGCCCCGTAGTCCAAAGACAGCGCACCCACACGGCTCATTCGCTGCTTGACGAGCATGAGCTGAACCAAGTTTTCCACTTCGGCTGGCGGGCTGCCGAAGAGGTCGGTGAGCTCCTGAAGGACGTCGTAGCTCTCCTCGTCGGTTTCAGCTCGGTTGAGCCGCTGGTAGTAGGCGAGCCGCTCGCCGGGTTCGGACACGTAGGCTTCCGGAAGCAGACTCGGAACCGGGACCTGGATCTCGGGCTCCTTGTAGCTCGTCTGGGCCTTGCCCTTCAGCTCCTCGATCGCCTCCTTGAGGAGGGTCTGATACATCTCGAAGCCCACCGACTTGATGTTGCCGGACTGCTGCTTGCCGATGATGTTGCCGGCTCCTCGGATCTCGAGGTCGTGAGAGGCGACCTTGAAGCCCGCCCCCAGCTCGGTAAAGCGCTGAAGGACGGCGATGCGCTTTCGGGCCTGCTTGTTCAGGTTGCCGGCCGGGATCAAGAAGTGGGCGTAGCCCCGGCGCTTGGAGCGGCCGACCCGACCCTTGAGCTGGTACAGCTGAGCGAGCCCCATCATGTCGGCTCGATTTACGACGATGGTGTTGGCGTTCGGGATGTCGACGCCGGACTCGATGATCGTGGTCGAGAGGAGCACGTTGTACTCCTTGTTCATGAAGTCGACCATGACCTTCTCCAGCCGACTCTCGTCCATCTGACCGTGGCCGATAACGACCCGAGCTTCGGGGACCAGCTTCTCGAGCAAGGTCGCGAGCGCGGTGATGCTGGAGACCCGGTTGTGGACGACGAAGCACTGGCCGCCCCGTCGAATCTCTTGCAGGAGCGCGTCCCGCAAAACGTCCTCGGAGAAGCGGTGGACCTCGGTCTTCACCGCTAGGCGGTCCTCGGGGGGCGTGGCGATGACCGACATGTCCCGGACCCCCATGAACCCCATGTGGAGCGTTCGGGGGATGGGCGTCGCCGACATGCTGAGGACGTGAACGTTGGCCCGGTACTTCTTGAGTCGCTCCTTGTGGCTAACGCCGAAGCGGTGCTCCTCGTCCACTACCAGCAGACCGAGATCCCGAAACACGACGTCCTTGCCCAGGAGCTTGTGGGTGCCGATCACCATGTCGATCTCCCCCGACTTCAGCTTGGCAGTGGTGTCCTTGTTCTCGGCCGGGCTCTGGAAGCGGGAGACGATGCCGATCCGGGCTCCGAAGTTTTTGAAGCGCTCCTGAAACACCTGAAAATGCTGGGCCGCCAGCACCGTGGTTGGAACCAGGACCGCCACCTGCTTTTTCGCGGATAGAGCCAGCATCGCGCCCCGCATGGCGACCTCGGTCTTCCCGTAGCCGACGTCGCCGCATATCAGTCGGTCCATCGGGTGGGGCTTTTGGAGGTCGGCGAGCACGTCCTCGATGGCCTTATGCTGGTCCGGAGTCGGCTCGAAGGCGAACTCGGCCTCGAACTGACGGTAGCGCGCGTCGGGAGCGGGGAGCGCAAAGCCCTCTGCCGAAGAGCGCATGGCGTAGAGCCGTAGAAGCTCGGCCGCCATCTTGAGGAGCTGGTCCTTGACCTTCTTCTTGGTCTTGCCCCAGGTCGCGGCGCCCAGCTTGTCCAGGTTGGGCTTTCGGCCCGTTTCGGATTCGCTGACGTACTTTTGGACCAGCTTCATCCGGGTGACGGGGAGGTAGAGCTTGTCCCGGCCCTTGTACTCGATGTTCAGGTAGTCGGACTCGACGCCGTTCACCGACAGCTTCGACATCCCTTGGTAGAGGCCAATTCCGTAGTCGACGTGGACCACGTAGTCGCCAGGCGAAAGGTCCTTGAGGTCCGACAGGCCGGGCCCGACGGTGTGGCTGCTGCGCCGGCGCCGGCGCTTGAGGCGTTGACCGAAGATCTGCTCTTCGGCCAGCACGCTGAGGGGACCATCTTCGAGCACGTAGCCGTCGGACACGTCGCCCAGGACGAGGTGGGCGTGAACCGAGCGGTCTCGGTAGCCGCCCGGGCGGCGCTTGTCCTCGTCTCGCAGCTGTTGAAGGAATTCGCTCAGCGAGAAAGGCTCGGTCCGAAAGCGTAGCTGCACGCCCTTCGGCTCCAGCATCTGGCGCAGCCGCTCGGCCTGCCCGCGGGTGTTGCAGACGATGAGGCTGGTCTTGCCTCGGCTTCGCCAGTCCCGAAGCCGACTCACGACCGGAGTCATGACGTCTTCGTTGGAAGAAGAGCGGGTGGCCTTCAGGATCTCGCCCCGCAGCTGGCTGATCCCGTCCCATCGGATCTTGACGGTGGGTCGCTTCTCCAGGGCCACCTCGGGGAAGTCGATCCGCGCCGAAGCCTTGGCCGCCTCCGCTACCACCTCCGAGGCGTCGGCCAAGAACTCGTCCACCGGCAAGGCGATGCGATGGGCCGCTTCGGCCCGCTCCCCCTCCAGCCTCGCTTCGGTCCAGGCTTCTTCGCTCGCGTTCTCCAGCGCCTCCTCGTCGATGCCGAGATAGGTCCAGTCCTCGCCTTTGGGTAGGTAGGCGGAGGGGGCGACCAGGCCCTCTTCGTGGAAGAGCGGCAGCAGGGCCTCGATCCCGAAAAAATGGATCCGGTTTTCGATGTCTTCCCGCAGCGTCGATAGACGTCGGGTCGGGATCGGATGCTCCTCGGCCAGGGCCTCCAGCTTCTGAAGAGCGACGTCGACCACCCCGGGTCCGAAGACGACTTCCCGCACCGGGAGCAGCACCGCGTCCTCGACCGGCTCTAGGTTTCGCTGCTTGACCGGATCGAAGAGGTGGATGGTCTCCACTGTGTCGCCGAACATGTCGATGCGAATCGGCTGGGTGCGGTGAGGCGAGAAGATGTCGATGACACCGCCGCGGACGCTGAAGGTGCCCGGGTCCTCGACGCTGCTGACGTGGTTGTAGCCGGCTCGGGCCAGACCATCGAGGAGGGCGTCCCGGTCGACGTCTTCCCCGGTGAGGACGTATTCGGCGTGGGCGAAGATGGACGGCGGGGGAAGCTTTCGGATCAGCGCCTGGGGCGTGAGAACCAGGGCCCGGATCCGAGCCGGCTCTTTGCAGAGGCGGTGGAGCGTGGCGAGTCGCTCCATCGTGGCCCGACTGTCGGGCGAGCCTTCCTCGTAAGGCGGGCGTTCGTGGGCGCCCCAAAAGAGGAGACCGTGATCAGCCGCCTCCTCCTCTCGGGTGCCCATCATGAAGGCCAGGTCGCGGTACAGCGCCTCGGCGTCCTCGGTGGTTTGCCCGACCAGCACCGGCCGGCGACCTTCGGCGGCGAGCTCGGCGGCCAAGTGGGCGCGCACCGGGCCCTCGAGGTGCGGGAGGTCGATGTGCCCAACCTCGCTCCTTGCGAGCGCGCTCCGAACCAGACCGGCCAGCGTCACGGTCTGCGGGGCCTAGCACTGTCCGCTCCGGGTGATCCAGAAAGCCCGTGGCTTTGACCCAGCCCGGAGCAGGGAGTAGGCCACCCTCATGAGCACCCCCCAATTTCCCGACGTCTCGGACGTGAAGGGCGCGAAGCTGCACACCACGAAGGGCACCATCGAGATCGAGCTGTATCCCGCGAAGGCTCCCAAGACGGTGGGCAACTTCGTAGGTCTGGCCGAAGGCACGGTGGCCTGGAATCAGCCTGACGGAAAGCCCGGCGAAGGGCCGCTGTACAAGGACGTGAAGTTCCATCGGATCATCCCCAATTTCATGCTGCAGGGCGGCGATCCGACCGGAACCGGCCGCGGCGGTCCGGGCTACCAATTCGAGGACGAGTTCGATCCGAGTCTTCGCCACGACGGGCCCGGCGTGCTCTCGATGGCCAACGCCGGGCCGGGCACCAACGGCTCCCAGTTCTTCATCACGACCACCGCCACCCCCCACCTGAACGACCGGCACTCGGTCTTTGGTCGGGTCACGGGCGGCATGGACGTCGTCAAGGCTCTGGAGGCGGTCGGCAGCGGCAGCGGGCAGACCCGGGAAGACGTTTATTTGAACGAGGTCGAGATCATCCGCTGAGCCTCGCCCCCTGGGCCGCCTGCCGCCCAGGTTTTCGTTGAGTTTGGGGGCGCTGGGGCCTACCCGTTGGGGCCGTGCCCCGGCCCACCAAACTCCTCATCGAAGAACTGAAGAAGCTGGGCGAAAAGTCCACCGACGCCTACGACCCCGAGGATCGGGCGCTGTTCGCAGAGATGAGGGAGGCCACCAACCTCGGCCTCATCCGTTGCGCCGAGCGGCAAGAGGACGGACGCTGGATTGTCCACGTCTGGTACAAGCGGGCGCTCCTGGCTGGTTTCCGGCTCGGCCAGATGCTCGAGCTGGAGGGCGTTGGTCGCAGCCCCTTCTTCGACAAGCATACGCTCCCCACCCGGATCTTCTTCCTCACCGACCGCGTTCGTCTGGTGCCGGGCGGTAACGCGGTACGAGACGGCGCCTTCGTGGGCAATGGCGTCGTCATCATGCCCCCTGCCTACGTGAACATTGGAGCCTACGTCGGTCGGGACAGTATGGTAGACAGCCACGCCCTGGTTGGCTCCTGCGCCCAGATCGGCGAGCGCTGCCACATCTCGGCCGCCGCCCAGATCGGCGGGGTCTTGGAGCCGGTGGGGGCGCTGCCGGTCATCATCGAGGACGACGTCCTGGTGGGCGGCAACTGCGGCGTCTACGAAGGCACCATCGTCCGCCGGGGCGCGGTGTTGGGGACCGGCGTCATGCTGAACGGCTCGACTCCGGTCTACGACCTCGTCAACGAGCGCGTCCTGCGGCGGGAAGGGGACGCACCCCTCGAGATCCCGGAGAATGCGGTCGTGATCCCCGGGGTACGCAAGGTGGCTGGCGCCTTCGCCGAGTCCAATGGCCTCGGAATGGCGACCCCCATGATCGTGAAGTACCGCGACGACAAGACCGATGCCCAGGCCGCGCTGGAAGAGGCGCTCAGGTGAAGCGAAGCTTCTTCCTCCTTGCGGGCCTGCTCGCGCTGCAGGTCGCTTGTGACGACGAGAAAGAGTGCGAAGAGCTCCGGGACCTGAAGTCTCGACTGGAGGAGGTCGTGCGCACCGGCGTCGCCCGAGCCCGCATGAGTGAGGCCGCCGACGACCAGCGAGCACGGGCCAAGAAGCGCGCCGAGAGTCTGATGGCTTCACTACGCCTCGACGAGCCCGAAGACGAATTGACCGAAGCCTTCCGGGCCCGAGCCGATGAGCATGCCGACGTCGCGTTCGAACGAACCACGGGGGAGGTGCCCAAGACGGGCGTGGTCATGGGCGCCAGCGCGACCGGCGGCCGAGAGACGGTGTGGCGCTTTCGGATCGATCGACCGCGCCTCGCGTCCATCTTTCCGCTCCTCGACGAGCTCGCCGCCTCGCCGCCGCTGGCCCGTCTGAGCCAGGTCTATCCCAAAGACGGGGGGACGGGCTGGACGGTCGACCTCGCCCGCATGGTCATCCCCCAGGTTCCGATCGAAGGAAAGCCCCTCCCTCTCCCCGAACCACCCGACCCGAGCACCGTCCCCGAGCGTTTGGGCTTTTGCGGGAGCAGCAGCCTCCGCGCCGAGATCGACGCGCTCCTTCGGACCTACGAGCAGGTGAAAGAGAAGGCCGCCGACACCACCGTCGCTCTCCCCGAGGCCGCCTCCTGGAAGGGTCTGGCCCGTCGCACCCGCGAGCTCGCCGATCTAGAGGTGGGCGCGCGCAGCGTGATCGCCGACGTGCTGCAGGCGGCGGCCAAGAGCAAGGCCGAGCTGGAGCTCGTCTCCTCCGACGGGGAAGTGGTGACGGTGGAGTACCGGGGCGGCAAGAAGACAGGCACGGCGATCCAGCAGCGGATGCGGCCCGAGTTCGCGGCCTCGGTACGAGAGGTGCCGGCGCCGTCGAAGCTCACCCAGAATCGCTTCATCGTGCCCAACCCGGTCGCGGTCGCCATGCGAAGCCCGGTAGGCGAAGGTCACGAAGGTCACGAAGGTCACGAAGAGACGGGGGAGGTGGGCGGCCTGGGCCTGCCGCCTCCCGAACAGCTGAAGCGGATGCTCGACAAGAAGCTCGGGAAGGGCAAGTCGCCGAGCCCCTGATCGGCAGCCATGGCCTCTGCCGGCGCCCGCTCCGATCTCGGGTGAAGGCGCCCTCGCTCGAGCTGCGGGTGGGGCTCCATGGGCGAGAGCGCGCCCTTCAGTCGACTTGATGCCAGGGGGGCTCGCGGAAAGACTCGGCCAGGAAGTCGACGAAGATCCGGACTTTGTTCTGGACGTTGCGGCTGTGGGGATAGACGGCGTGGACGGCGGTGGGCGGAACGACGTCCCAGTCGGGCAGCACGCGCACCAAACGGCCGGCGTCCAGGCTCGAATTCACGAAGAAGTCGGGGAGCAGACTCAGCCCCAGGCCTGCCTCGGTGAGGCGCAGGATGGAGGCGCCGCTGTTCGCCTGAATCCGGGATTCGGCCAGGCGGAGGTGGCGGCTGTCGTCGCCGCGGGCGATCTCGATGCGCTGGCGGCTGCGATTTTCGGTGTAGCGGATCAGCGGCAGGGCCTCGACCGCATCCGGCGAGTCGGGGGCGCCCTGGGCGTCGAAAAAGTCCGGCGCCGCCACCATCATGAGCTGCACCGGGGCGAGCTTTCTCGCGACGAGGGAGGAGTCTTCCAGGTGGCCGATCCGGATCGCGAGGTCGACGTGGTCGTCGACCAGGTCGACGTAGTGGTCCACCTGGTCGAGCTCGACGTGGATCTCGGGGTAGGCCTTCATGAAGCGAATCACCTCGGGGACGATGAAGCGCTCACCGAAGGAGATCGAGGCGTTGAGGCGCAGAGTGCCGACGGGCTTGGTCTGCAGGCTGCGCACCGCTCGGGTCGCCTCCACCGCCTCCCTGAGGATTCGGGCACAGCTCTCCTGGTAACGCTGGCCGGCCTCGGTCAGGGATAGCCGGCGGGTAGTGCGGTTCATGAGCCGGACCCCCAGGATCTGTTCGAGCTCCGAGACGTGCTTGCTGACCGCGCTCTTGGCCATGCCCATGCGCCGGGCGGCCTCGGAGAAGGACTCGGCCTCGACCACCGCCGCGAAGATCGCCATGCGTCGCAGGCCGTCGAGCTCCTCCCTCAAGCCGAAACCTCCTCTTCCTCCCCTGGGCCCAGGAAGCGCCGGACCGCGGCATGATTGGACTGGCGGAATTCATCCGGGGGAGCCACCTCCACGATCTGCCCCTGGTGGAGGAAGGCGAGCCGATCCGCGATGCGAAAGCTGGAGGCGACGTCGTGGCTGATCACGACGCTCGTCACGCCGAACTGCTTCTTGGCCCCCAAGATCATGTCGTCGACGCTCCGGGCCGTGAGCGGATCGAGGCCGGTGGTGGGCTCGTCGTATAGGACGACCTTGGGGTCCAGGATCACCGCCCGGGCCAAGCCCACCCGCTTGCGCATCCCGCCGGAGAGCTCGGCCGGGAACTTGTCCGCCGCCTCGCCTAGGTCGAGGGCCTCCAGGCGGTCCATCGCTTTTCGGCGGCGGGCGGCTTCGCGCATGTCCTTGGCATGCTCGCGAAGGGGAAAGGCCACGTTGTCGAGGACGCTCATCGAGTCGAAGAGCGCGGCCATCTGAAAGACCATCCCGAACTTGCGGCGGACTCGATGCAGGGCCCGGCCGCTCAGCTGGGCCAGGTCCTCTCCCTCGATCAGGACCTGGCCAGCATCCGGGCGCAGGAGCCCGATCAGGTGCTTCATGAAGACCGACTTGCCGCTTCCGGAGCCGCCGAGGATGACCGTGGTGGTCTCGGGTGGGAAATCCAGCGAAAGTCCGTTCAGAACCTCGTACCGCCCAAAGCGCTTGTGGAGGTCGATCGCTCGGATCATGGGCTCCACCATGATTCGTCATCCAACGAGCGGAGCCCCGACACAAGAAGCGATCCTTGCCTCGGCCGTCGCGGCTGAGTACATCCGGCGCTGATGGCCCTCCTCGCGGAGCCGCTCGGCGCCATGGGCCGCAATGGCATTGAGACCCTCGGTGCCATCGGTCGGGCGACCCTGTTCCTGCTGCGAACCCTGCTGTGGATGGTTCGGCCCCCCTATCGGATCGGCTTGCTGTTCGAGCACATGCGTTTCATCGGTAACCGCTCGGTCTCGATCGTGCTCCTCACCAGCACCTTCACCGGGATGGTGCTGGTTCTGCAGGGCTACAACGCCCTCGTGCGCTTCGGGAGCGAGATCTATCTGGGGCCCTTGGTCGCGCTCTCCCTCATACGAGAGCTCGGGCCGGTGCTCGCCGCGCTCATGGTGACCGCCCGGGCAGGCTCCGCCATGTCGGCTACCATTGCCGGCATGCGGGTCACCGAGCAGATCGATGCCTTGGAGGTGATGGCGGTGGAGCCGGTCCAGTATCTGGCCTCCACCCGCCTGTTGGCCGCGATGCTGTGCGTTCCGCTGCTCGTCACGCTGTTCAACCTGACCGGCATCGGAGCCGCCTACGTCTTTGCAACCGAAGTGCTGCGCGTGGACGGTGGAGTCTTCATCAGCAGCATTCGGGAGGCCGTCTCTACCCGAGACGTGGCGGTCAGCCTGTACAAGGCGCTGGTCTTCGCGGTGCTGTTGGCGTGGATCTCGACTCATCAAGGCTTCCACGCCCAGCGCGGCGCCCGCGGAATCGGTCGCGCGACGACCCAAGCGGTCGTCGTCGTCTCCGTCCTCGTGCTGGCTGGCGACTACGTCATGACGGCGCTGCTCCTCTGAGGTCCAATCATGAATCCATACAGCTCCAACGAAATCACCGTCGGCGCCTTCGTCAGCCTCGGCCTGGTGGGCCTGGCCTATCTCTCCGTCTCCATCGGCGGTCTGGAGTGGGGCACCGACCGCATTCCAGTCCACGCGCGCTTCGCGTCCATCGGTGACCTCAAGACCGGTGCCTCGGTGAAGATCGCTGGTGTGAAGATCGGCACCGTCGACGGCATTCGCCTCGAGAATTACGCGGCCGAAGTCGAGCTTGCCGTGGACCGGGACGTCGGGCTGCCCGCCGACTCCACCGCCAGCATCCGCACCGAAGGACTGCTCGGTGAGAGCTACGTCCTGGTCACGCCCGGGGGAGCCGAGGACGACATTCCGGCCGATGGCCGCATCGCCCAGACCGAGCCCGCCCTGGATCTCATCGACTTGCTCGTGAAGTACGCGTTGTCGAGCGACGACTCGACCGGCGAGGGCGAGTCAGGTGACGCTCTCCCCGACCCCTTCGAATGAGCCAACCCATGAACACTTCAGCCTCCCTCGCGTTCCTCATCCTCTCGCCCGGGCTCGCGGCGGCCCAGTCCGAGGGCGACGTCGAAGAGAGCTCCAAAAACGGGTCGGTAGTCACCATCAACCGGGCGATGGCGATCCAGCGGGTCCTCGACGAGAACCCCGAGATCCGTGCCACCCAGGCCGAGGTCATGGTGGCCGAAGCCCGAACCGACCAGGTCGATGCCGCCAAGTATCCCTCTTTGGACGTGACCGTCGGGGTGGCCTCTTCGCTGGCTGCCGAGAACAGCGACCAGGACGAGAACGGCGTACGCTCGAGCCAAGCCGCCTACGGCGAGTTCGACCTCGGCCAGCTTCGGCCTGCCTTCCTCGGTCGGCTGACCGCGACCCAGCCCATCCACACCTTCGGGAAGATCGGCCTCCGGGAGGAGGCGGCGGAGGCGGGGCTGAAGGCGGCGCGGGCCCAGGGCCGGATGGGGGCCGCCGACGTCCTCATTCAAGTGGCCATGCTGTACGAGTCTCACCTCTACGCGAAGGATGTCTTGCTCTTCGTGAAGGACATCCAGCAAGTGGCCGAGCGCAGCATCGAGGAGACCGAGGCTCGACTGGATGTCGGGGCCTTCGACGTGTCGCCCCAGGATCTGCTGCGCCTCAAGACCGCCCTCGGAGCCGCGAACTTGATCGAAAACTTTGCCAACGCCGCCCTGTCCCAAACCTCGGAGGGGCTGCGGGCCTACCTCGGCTATCCACCGGGCACGAAGATCGAGACCGAGGAGGACTACCTCGACCCGGTCAATGAGCAGGCCACCGCCCTCGAAGACCTCATCGCCCTCGCCCGGGACCAGCGCCCCGAGTTGGTGGCCCTCAGCCAGGGCATCGAGGCGTATGACAAGCTCGCCGACGCCGAGTACGCCGACTGGTTCCCGAACCTCTTCGCTCTCGGCTTCGTGAGCGGGGCCTGGACTCCGGACCGGGACCAGCAGCAGAGCCGTTTCGTGGTCGACCCCCTCAACCACTTCGTGGCCGGCGCCCTGGTCGGGGCCCAGTGGAAGATCCAGTGGGACAGCGCCACCCACCGGGCGGCCGAGATCCGGGCCGAGGCCTTCCGGCTGGAGCAGCTACAGGTCTGGGCGACATCGGGTTTACCTGCAGAAGTAAATCGCTATCACCGCGAGGTGACCCGAGCCCGGGCCGACATCGAGCAGCTGAAGATCACCCTTCCCGTCACCCAGGAGTGGGTCGTACGGGCATCTGCCGACTATGCTGCGGGTTTTGAGGACTCCCGAGGCGTCACGGATGCGGTCGCTGCCTTCGTCAGAATGAAGAACAACGAGCTCGACGCCGTCTATCGTTTGAATCTCAACTTGGCCGAGCTGGCCAAGGCCACCGGCACCCTCGGACGTGAGGGTGGCACCTTGTATCCCGGAGAATGACTCGATGAAGCCTGTTGCCCGCCTCGCGACCCTAATTGCCGGCCTCACCCTCGCCGCCCCGAGCCGGGCCGCCGTCAGCCCCGATGTCGCCACCCAGCTGATCCGGAAGACGGTGGACAGGGCGGTCGCCGTCCTCAGCGACCCCGAGCTTCAGGGCGCCGACAATCGATTGCAGCGGCACGATAAACTTCGGGCCATCAGCGACCAGGTCTTCGACTGGGGCGCCATGGCCCAGCGCAGCCTCGGCGTCCACTGGCGAAGCTTGGGTCAGAAGCAGCGCACCAGCTTCCGGAACGTGTTCAAGGAGCTGCTGGCCTCGCACTACCTGTCCCAGCTCGACCGCTTCCAGGGAAACGAGAAGATCGTCCACAAAGGCACCGAGAAGACGGGCGACCACGTGAAGGTCAAGATGCTGCTCGAAACTCAAAGTCGAGCTTCGGTCCCGATCCACTTCTACGTGAACGAAGAGAAACAGGTCTTCGACGTGGCCATCGAGGGCGTCAGCCTCACCAATCACTACCGTGGCTCCTTCAATCGTCTCCTCGTCAACGGCAGCTTCGAGGACATGATGAAGAAGTTGGAACAAAAGCTCGCCGTTCAGCGGCGGGTCGAAGCCGAGGCCAAGAAGGACGAGGCCAAAGAAGGCTGAGCCGAGGATGGAGCCCGCCCCGCCCCGCGCATACTTCTGGCTCCTGCGCTCGGGGCTGTCAGGTCTGCTTGCCGTCGCTTTCGGGGCCTGCATCCAGCTGGAGCCGGTGTCGGATCCACAGGCGCCGGATCCCTCGATCGTTGGTACGACCCTCTTCGCCGGTGTGGGCGGCGGACGCCCTCCCGAGGTTGAGGTGTTCGCCGGCTTCGAGCCCCTCGACCGCCTCGTCGTTCTGGAGGGGCGGAGCGTGTTTCGGCTCTCGTATCGCGCCGACCCGGCGGGGCTGGGGCTCACGCCCGGTCCGGTGACCCTTCCCGAGCCCGGCGACCCCTTTCAGCAGCCCGTGCCTCCCCCGGACTTCAGCCATCGGCTGTCCGAGGCGGGGTGGATGCTGGAGGAGGGCCTGCCCGAGCTGCTCTTGGCTCTTCGCCTTCCGGGCACCGACCTTCAGGGCTGCGCGAGCGAAGGCGGCTGCTTCCTCGACGCCGAGGCGCTCAACGTCCGGCGGTGCAGCCTGGACTGCGCGGCCCGACTGGACTTCGAGCCCGTGCCTCCCACCCTCCCGACCCTCACCGGGCCGGCCTGCGCGCCGCCACGGACCCTGGTCACCGACGATTTCTCGGTCAAGCCGTCGGGGGCCCAACTTCGACACGCCCGCTGCGTGGCGCCCGAGACGCCGGACTGCAGCGCCGAGGCGCGGGCCACCGTGGACGGGAGCTGCGCTCTCCGGCTCCCCTGCGACGAAGCGGCTTGGGTGGCCCGGGTGGGCGAGGTGGACTTCTGGGTTCCGGACCGTCCCCCCGCCGCCACCGGTGGCGTGATCCGAGGCTCGCTGCAGGCGGCGGTCGAGCAGGCCGAGGTGGGCGACGTGATCGCGTTCGCCGGCAGCCAAAGCCTGAGCGGCGTGCTCCCCGCCGTCGAGCTGCGAGGTCGCTGTCCAGACCAAGCAAGCCTTCTGCTGCGCGACGCCACGACGGCGGCCTCGCTGGAGCTGGATCACCTTCAGCTTCGGCCCTCCGGGCGCTTCGAAGGGGCCTTCTCGCTCCGCGATGGGGAGTGGGTGGCGGCGCAGGCCGTCGAGGGCGGCGCCTGGAGTCTCTCTCGCAGTCGGATGACCGGGGCAGCCGAGCTCGCTCTGGATGACCTGGCGGCTCAGGCCTCCGAGCTTCGCTTGGCCCGACTCGACGTCGACCGTCTCGGTCCGGTCGTGGACTCGGTCCTTCGCTTCGACGACGTGAACGTCGGCGGCGCCTTCGACGTGGACGGCAGCGAGGTCGAGGCCGACCAGCTCCGGGTCCGAGGAGCTTGGACGGCGAAGGACAGCGTCGTTCGGGGGCCCTCACCCGGCAGCGTCTTTCAGGTAGGCGCCGTCTCCTGGACCGACCTCACCCTGGATCTGGAGGGGGACGAAGGCAGCCTGATGACTCTGGAGCAGGGCGGCCTGATGGAGCGGGTGGCCGCCACCCGGATCGACGGGGACCCGAGTCTGCTCCAGATCCAGGCCGGCGCAGAGCTGGACGTCTTCGACTCTACCTTTCGCAACGTCGAGCTGCTGGTCCTCGGCCGGCTAGAGCTGACCGACGTCGCCACCTTCGGCCGTGGTCGCCGAGCTGCCCTCCGGGCCGAAGGTGGCGAGGTGGTGGGCCGTCGCTTGGCCTTCGTTCGGCCAGGCATAGCGTTCCTGGGCCGACGGAGCGCGGACCTCGATCTGGAAGACGTGACGATCTCGGAGTCGAGCTGCGAGCCGATCGCAATCGGCGCCGACGTCCTTCGCTCTTCGGTGGATCAACAGCTTCGGTCTGAACGGGGCTGTGTTCAGGCGGCCTTCGACGACACCGCCATCCCCGCGGACGACGACACCGCGGTCCGCATCGCCCGGATGGCGGTGGAAGACGCGAGCACGGTCTCTTTTCTGAAGAGCCAGGTCCAAGTCGTAGGGAGCGGGCGATTCCAGGCGAGCGACGTTCGACTCGCCCGGTCGCCGGGACGAGGCTTCGTGTTCCAGGGCGACGTGGAGGTGGCCCTGAGCCGGATCCTGGTCCAGAACGCCGTCATCCTCGGCGCCTGTTTCTTCCCTGGCCTCCGCTTCGAGGCCTATCCAGACGATGCGCCGGTCCGAGGGCAGCCCCAGGTGCGTCTCGAAGACGTCCGGGTCCAAGACATGGACGTCGGGATCATGCTCCTCGAAGACGAGCGAGCCGCCGCGCCCCTCGACATCGACTTCGATGGGCTGACGGTCCTGAGAGCCGATATCGGAGTCGTCCGCGCCACGGTGCAGAGCAAGACGAACGGCCTGGGCCTCGACCTCGACAAATGGCTGCTGCGCGCCGCCTTCGTCGACGTCCCCGTCCTCACCGAAGCCACCCCCAACGACGCCTGCGACTAGGGGGGCGAGTGGGGGCTGACGTTCATGGACCGGGCACGGCGGCTTCGGGAATCAAGCCCCACTTTCGCCAGCCCTTCGCCAGGAGCCAGCTCCGAGGCTTCGTCTTCCAAATCGAAGGGACCGGACGTCGTCTCTTCCATCCGTCGAAGGCCATCGCAGTCGAAAGC
>CAYZFR010000071.1:0-17484 GCA_964477875.1 uncultured Myxococcales bacterium | reverse complement strand
GGAAAAAAGAGATCCGAAGCGACGGCAGCGTCTGGGTCGGCGTCGGGTCCTAGTGTCCGACTCCGAGATCGACATCGCCTCGGTAGCCCCCGACGGCGCTGGCCGGGGCACCTGGCGCCGCAAGGAGGCCATCGTCCCCGGCACCCTGGCGGGGGAGCGGGCCGCGGTGAGCTGGAACCACGTCGCGCCCCACCGCGCGTTCGGACGCCTGCGGCGCGTGCTGCGGGCGGCGCCGGAGCGGGTCGAGGTCCGCTGTCCCCACTTCCTGCGCTGCGGCGGCTGCGATTTGCTTCACGCTCGACGGGACCACCAGCTCGCCCTCAAGCGACGCTGGCTGGCCGATATCCTGGGCCGCGAGGTCGAGCCGGTGCAGGTCGCGGAGGACGGCTTCGGCTACCGAGCTCTCGCCAAGCTGGTGGTCGGGCCCGACGGGACGCTGGGCAGCTACGCGCCCCGAAGCCACGACGTCGTTTCGATGCACGGGTGCTTGATCCACATGCCGGTCATCGAGGGGGTGGCGGACGGGCTTCGTCGCCGGTGGGCGGCCGAGGGGCCGCCGCCCCTGCGCTTCGTGGTCGTTCGGGCCATCCGGCCCACCCAGGCCGAACACCGGACGCACGGCGTCAGCCTCGTCGCGCCGCCGGACGCCGACTTGGACGATGGGGCCCTCCGTAGGACCGCCGAGGCGCTGGCCGAGGATCCGGGCCTGGCCTGGCTCGAGCTCCGGCGCGCGGCACGCTCCGACGACGTCGTCTTGGCGCCGGACGACGAGCGCCGCCGCCTGGTGGATCGGGGGCCGCTCGTCGAACGTCTGGGCCCGGTCGAGATCCACCTGGCGCCCGAGGGCTTCAGCCAGGTCCACCCCGCCATGGCCGAGCGCCTCTTCGCCCACGCGGTGGCCGAGCTCCAGCCGGCCGCGAAGGACGTGGCCGACCTCTACGCCGGCGCCGCGGTCCTGGCCCGCTGGGCCTTGGCCGAGGGCGCGGTCTCGGCGCTGGCGGTCGAGCCCGCGCCGGGGCCGGTCCCCCCCCAGTCCAGCCTTCGTCTGCTCGAGGCCCGGACGGAAGGCGCTTTCGAGGCGTGGAAGGCCGCCACCCATGTGTTCGTAAACCCGCCCCGCCGAGGGCTCGGCCCCGAGGTCGTAGCCCAGCTTCGGCGGAGCGCGGCCCGGCGGATCGTGTACGTCAGCTGCGGGCCCCAAGCCTTGACCAGGGATCTGGAGGGCCTCTCGCAGGCCTTCGCGGTGGAGCGGATCCGGCCCTTCGACCTCTTCCCCCAGACCCGGCACGTCGAGACGGTGGTCACGCTCCGACGGCTCGACTGAGGTCAGCCGCCCGGAAAGGTCTCTTCCAGCCAGCTCCACTGGGTCTGGGTCTCGGGGACCCTCAGCTTCCGGGCTGCGCTGGCCCGGCGGGCCGCGTCTTCGAGGCCGAAGCCGGCCAGCCGCATCACCGCCAAGGCCATCAGCCCCGAACGACCGATGCCGGCGAAGCAGTGCATGAGCACCCCGCGGCCCGCCTCCAGCTCGGCGAGCAGGCTCTGGGCGAAGGCGGTCGCGTCCTCGCTGGAGCCGGGGACGCCGTGGTCGGCGATCGGAAATCGCTCGAAGCGAAGACCGGCCAGCGCGGCGGCGTCGGCCTCCCGGGCCAGGCCGCAGGCGGCGGCTTCCGCCTCTGTCTGCAGGCTCACGAGCAGGTCGACCTCGCACAGGCGAAGGGTCTTCATCGCCGCGTCCACGAAGCGCCCTCCCGGCGGGCGCTGGATGAGCCCTAGTCGAAAGCGCTGATCGACGTCGATCCAGTCGAAGAGCTCCGGCATCAGTCCTCTTCGCTCACGATGGTGGCGGTGTGGGTGAAGCGCTCGATACCGCTCCGACCGCCCCGGACGAAGTTGCCCGACAGCCCCCGGGTCGACTGGACGAGGGCGGGGTGCTGAGCCCCGTGGGTGTTGTGCCAGACCACCCCCGACGGGAGGCTGCGGGTGAATCGCTTGAGTCGGGCGTGGTTCTCGCTCCACAGCGACACCCCGAGCCCCATGTCCAGGGCCCGGAGCGCGTCCAAGGCCTCGTCGTCGTCGTCGAAGGGCGCCATCACCATCACCGGGCCTTCGGTGTCCTCCCGGAAGATCCGCATGCCCGGTTTTGCCTCCACGAAGAGCGAAGGCGCCACGAAGGTGCCGTGGGCGGCGGGCCCTTCGACGTGCCGCGCGCCTCCGGCTACCAGGGAGGCGCCCTCACGACGCCCGAGGCTGCAATAGGCCAACACCTGCTTCATCCGAGCCTCGGTCGCCGCCGCTCCGAGCTCGGTGTGTTCGTCCATGGGATCGCTGACCACGACGCCTTTGGCGTGATGGGCCATGAGGGAGGCCACCTCTTCGTAGACGCTGCGGTGGACCAGGAGCCGCTGCAGCCCGTCGACGTCGGCGCCCCGGGCGAAGAGGCCCTGCTGAGCAGCTTGACGGGAGGCCTTGCGGAGCGAGCCGTCGTCGAAGATCACGGCGCTCGTCTTGCCCCCCAGGAGCAGGTCGACCGGCTTCAGGTTCGACTTGGCGGCCAGGACCAGGAGGCGCCGTCCGACCTCGACGCTGCCTTGGTGGGCGAGCAAGCCGACCTCGGGGTGCTGGGCCAAAGCCTCCAGGGTCGGGCCTCGTCCAGGGACCACGTTGAGGGTTCCGGGGGGAAAGCCGGCCTCGTGCACCAGCTCCCCGAGCCGGAACAAGGCGAGGGGCATGGTGTCGGGGACCTGGGCCACGATGGCCGAGCCGGCGGCCAGGGCCGAGGCGATCGAGGAGGCGAGACTCCGAAGCGGATGACGGTCGTCGCAGCTCAGCCCCACCACCGGGACAGGGGAGCGACGCACCGTCCCCTCCAGGCCGGCGCCCAGGTCCAGATAGGGAGCGTCGAGCTTGCCGCACCAGCCGGCGGCGTGGCGCAAGGCCAGGATGGCGGGCTCCACGTCGACGCTGCGGACGTGGCGCACCGGCCGGCCGCTCTCCAGGGCGTGGAGGATCATGAGATCCTCCTGGTCCCCCTCCATGAGCCGAGCTACCCGTGCGATGAGGTCTCGCCGCCGGTCGGGCGTCAGAGCCTGCAGGGGTCCGCTGGCGGCGCGCTGGGCCGCTCGGACTCCGCGTTCGACGTCTCGAGGCGAGCCCGAGGGGCAGCGGCCCAGGGAGGCGCCGGTGGAGGGGTCGAGGACCGGGACCGAGGTGTGGCTCTCGGCCTCGACGTCGAGACCGCCCACGAATAAGTGGGGGGGCCGTTCTCGCCAGCGGTCAGCGAGGAGCTCCGCGCGCCTCCGGAAGGTCTGCATGGCCGTCCTTCGAGCTGTAGCACGAATGGCCCTCGGAATCCCTGGACCTGCGGGTTGGGGTTGAACAAGCCAGGGGGCCGTGGTAGCGCCATTCGCTCCCGACTCGGGAGAGGAGCCGATGCCATGGCGAAGTGCCAGCTGACTGGAAAAGCACGCATGAGCGGGAACCTGGTCTCCCACTCGAACCGCAAGACCCGCACCGCCCGTAAGGCCAACGTGAAGAGCAAGCGTCTCTTCAATCCCGAGACCGGTCGCGTCGAGAAGATGAAGGTCTCGGCGCGGGCCCTGCGAACCCTGTCCCGCAAGGGCTGGGATGCCTTCAAGGCGGAGAATCGTTGATGGAAAAGATGGGTGGACGCCGGCCGGCGCCGGGTGGAAGACGTTCGGGCGCGCCGAGCGGCAAGAAGAAGGTCGATCCCTTTCTCGTCGACAAGAATCTCGAGATCGACTGGCGAGACGCCCAGCTGATGGGCCGCTTCGTGAGCGAGCGCGGGAAGATCGTGCCCCGCCGAGTGTCGGGCGTGACCGCCAAGCACCAGAGGAAGATCGCCAAATCCATCAAGCGTTCCCGCCATATGTCCTTGCTCCAGTACGGGGGACATCCCAGCGGCCTCAAAAACCTGGGCTGAATCCCTGGGCTTCGTCCTCCCTGATGGACCCGGAGCGGACGCTCGTGTTCGACTCCACTTCATGCTCCGCGGTTTGTCGCTGAGTCTCACACTCGTCTCCCTCGCCGCGTCGGCCGCCTGCGCCGCGCCCACCGTCATGGTCGACGGCCGGGAGGTGTCGGTCAGCGAGGCGGCCCGACTCACGCTGGCCGAGGCCGAAGAGGCCGAAGAGAAGGGCGACCTCCTCGCGGCCGAGAATCGCTATCGGGAGGTGGTAGAGATCTACGAGGGCACCGACGCGGTGCCGGTCGCCCTCGACGGGCTCGCCGAGATCAAGCTGGAGCGAAACGGCTGCGACGCCGCCCGCCTGTATGACGAGCGTATCCTCCGCGAGTACTCGAACACGCCGGAGGCCAAAGCCGCCGAGGCCCGGCGTCGGTCCTGCGAGGGTGAGGGTGTGGCCCAGGTGCCCGACGGCGCGCCCACCTTGGCCGACGCATACCGGGCGGCCTCGAACGACGCCGAACGCCTTCGTATCGCCCACGAGGCCGCCGCGGCGGCCGACGACGGCGGCGATCCGGCGACGGCCGCGCTCTGGCTGATGAAGGTGCTGAAGCTGTCCCCCGACGATGGCAGCCGGGCCGAGCTGCGACGAACCATCGAAGAGCGCGTGATGGCGGCGGGGCCGAGGGGCCTTCGGCTCATCCAGGAACGGAGCTCGCCCAAAGAGTTTCCTCGGGAGCTGGTCGACCACCGCCTGGCCAAGGTGCAGCTGCACATAGGCGACGCGGACCGAGCCCGGGCCGGCCTGGAGGCCTACCTCGACACGTATCCGGAGGGGCGCTTTGCCGCCGAAGCGACGGAATTGTTGGATGGTCTGCGGGCCCGGGCTCGGGTCGAGCCGCGCCGCCTGGGCGTGCTCTTGCCGATGTCGGGCAAGCACAAGAACTACGGCGAGCTCGCGCTTCAGTCGATCCGCATGGGGACCGAGGACGTGGGGGGCGTCGAGCTGGTGGTCGCCGACACCGGCAGTGACGAGGTCCAGGCCGCCCAAAAGGTCGACGAGCTGGTGCGCGAGCACGGTGTGATCGGGATTTTGGGACCGATATTCACCTACGAGGCGCGGCCCGCTGCCATCGAAGCTCAGCGCCTCGGCGTTCCGCTCCTCACTATCAGCGCCGACGCCGGCATCACCGAGATCGGGCCCTGGGTGTTTCGGAACGGGGTGACGAACCGTGACCAGATGGAGGCGCTGGTCGGCTACGCGATGGACGTGGCCGGCATGCGGCGTTTCGCCATCATGTACCCTCGACACCCCTACGGAGAGGAGCTTCTGCACCTGTTCTGGGACGAGGTGGAGGCGCGGGACGGAGAGATTCGGGGAGTGGAGAGCTACGGCCTCGAGGACACGACCTTCTCCAGTCAGGTCAAGGCGCTGGTGGCCCGGGACGACCTGGAGCGGCGGGCGGACTACCGTAAGGCGATCGAGGAGTGCAACGAGCAGCCGGACAGCTACAGGAAGGCCCGTTGCCGAGACGATGTCCGCAAGAACCTACAGCCCCTCGTCGATTTCGACGGACTCTTCATCCCTGACTATCCGGGCTCGGTCTCCATGATCTCGGCCGCGCTCGCCTTCGAAGACATCATCGTCGAGCAGGATCCCAAGAGACTGCGGGTCATCGAGAAGACGCTGGGGCGAAAGGTCGATCCCGTCACCCTGCTCGGGGCGAGCGGCTGGAACTCGGAGAAGCTGATCGAGCGGGCGGAACGAAACGTCGAAAACGCGCTGTTCACCGACGGCTTCTTCGCCGACTCGGTCGACCCCGCGGTCCGAAGCTTCGTAAAGCGCTACCGCGACGCCCACGGACGCACGCCGCGTCTGTACCCCGAGGCGCTCTTCTTCGATTCCGCCCGGCTGGTGGCCGGCCAGCTCGGAGGGGTAGACACCCGCGAACAGCTCCGGACCCGCCTCACAAACGTTGAAGGCTTCGACGGCGTGACGGGAAAGACCAGCTTCGGCGGGCGGAACGATGCAGAGAAGGTGGTGAAGGTTCTTCGCATCCACGAGGGGCGGATCGAAATGGCTCCCCCGGAGGGCCCTCCAAACGAGCAGGAAGCCCCCGAGAGCTGAACCTTGGCCCGCCTCCTCAAGAGCTGGATCTCCGACCCCAGCACCTGCGCCTACCTGCCCCATCAGCAGGCCTCGATGGAGTATCGGCTCATGGTGGACGTGGATCCGGAGGAGCTCGACCACCTGCTGGAGCGAGGCTGGCGCCGCTTCGGGCCCGCCTACTTTCGGCCGCGCTGCCGGAGTTGCCGGGAGTGCGTGCCGCTTCGGGTACCGGTGGCGGACTTTTCACCGTCAAAGCAGCAGCGTCGATGCTGGAACAGGCGGGACCGTTTCACGACCGCCCTGGGCCCGCCCCAGATCGACGACGAGCGCATCGAGCTCTACGACCGATGGCACGCCGAGCGGGCAGATCGCCGGGGCTGGGACGGGGAGCGGATCGACGCCGTTCAGTACTACCACCAGTTCGCGTTCCCCCACCTTTCGATTCGGGAGCTGAGCTTTAGGGACCGAGATGATGGGCGGCTGGTGGCGGTGGCGATCGTGGACGAGACGCCTCGGGCCTTCAGCGCCGTCTACACTTTCCATGACCCGGCCTACCGCCGGTACTCCCTCGGAACCCTGGCGATCCTGGATCAGATCGACCGGGCGCGTCGGGTCGACAAGCCTCACGTCTATCTGGGCTACCGGGTGCGGGACTGCGCCAGCTCGGTCTACAAGGCAAAGTTTCGACCCCACGAGCTGATGGCCAGATGGGTCGACATGCACGAACCGCCCGAGTGGCGCCGCCCGATGTGATCAAGAGGCTTTGACAGTCGACGCAAGACGTTGGGATCTCGGCCCATGCGCATCGGGCTCATCGCCGCCGTTCTCGTTCTGGTGGTCGGCGGTCTGTTCTACTGGGCCTTCTTTGAGACCCCGGAGCCTGGTTTCTCCGCCGAGTCCGGATCCCGAATGGTGCCGGATCCCGCGCCGCCGCCGGCCGAGCTGGCCGAGCCCGAGATCCCGGTGGGGCAGGCCGAGCCGGAGGCGACGGAGCCCGAGGCGGTGCCCGAGATCGAGAGGGGGCCTGATGAGTCGTCCTCTTCCGGTGGAGAAGAGACCGAGCCGGCGGCGCTGAAAGGGCTAAAGACCAAGCCCCTGACCTTCGACGAGCTCCGCCGAGAGGGGGTTCCCGATCGTTTCAAGGGAGGCGTGGCGATCTCCCGGGTCGCGCCGGGGTCACCGGCGGCCGAAGTCGCCCTCGAGCCAGGAGACATCATCGTCCGGGGGCAGACCCAGATGGTGGAGTCGCTAGAGGATCTGGAGCGCATCGTCGCCGGCCGCGAGTACACCCGTGTCATGTTCGTCCGCGACGGGCGGGTCATGCAGGTCGTACTCAAACCGCCCTTCGAGCCCAAGCCGGACTGAGGTCAGAGGCTCACCCACACCGACCCCTGCGCGGAGGACGAAGACTCGACCCCACCCTTGGCCGCTGCTATCTTTTCCCCGCCTCGTGTTTGGCCCAGGGAAACAAATCAGCGGCTTCGTGCTGCGTGCCCGACTGGGAGAAGGCCCCTTCGGGATCACGTGGGAGGCGGTCGACAGGACGGACCAGTCGGTCACCGTCAAGCTGCTGCGGCCCGCCTTTGGCGAGCGCGCGGAAGGCAAGACAGCTTTCGATCGGCTGAAGCGGGCGGCGAGGGCGCATCAACGAGTTCAGCACCCCTACGTGGCCACGTTGTCCTCCTTGGTGGAGTCACCCGAGGACCGAGCGCTGGGCGCGGTGAGCAGCTTCCACGATGGCTTTCCCCTCTCACAGCTCGAGGTCTCGACCGCCGCTCGACGGGGTGACGAGCCGAGCGAACTGTCGCGGCTCCTCTTCTTCTTCGAAGAGCTCGGAGACGCGCTGCACTGGCTTCACGAGCGCCAGGTCGTCCACGGCAACCTGAAGCCGAGCAACGTCCTCGTGCAGCGGGGTGACTTCGGCATCATCCCCAAGATCCTCGACCTGAGCTGGTCGGCGATCGGTGTCGCCGCCTCGTCCGACAACGTATTCATCTCTCCCGAGCAGTTCGCCGGTCAGGTGCCGTCCCGCGCCTCCGACCAGTGGGCCTTCGGGTCGCTGCTCGCTCACACCGTCGGAAGCGAGGATCCGGGGTGGGGGGGCGCGCCGCGGCGCCTCGTCGAGACCGTTCAGCGGATGAACGCCCGTCAACCCAACCAGCGCTTCTCGACCATCAAGGAAGCGGTGGACGGCTTGAGGGCGGTGCGCTCGGAGCTGGAGCGTGCCCGGGTTCTGTCGCGCTCGGCGCGATTCCGCGTCGAGTCGGAAGGGCACGAGCCCCCCGTCCCCGGGGCCCGCGCGCTCGGAGAAGGGGAATCTGGGGATCTGGTCGAGCCGCCGGACGCCGCGATGAGCACGGTCGACGGCCGGCTGCGACAAGCCGGCCTGCGACAAAAGGAGGCTTCTCCGCTTCGCTTGGCGCCCGCCGCCCTCTCCAGCCGCGACCTGGACCCACCCGAGATGCCGCAGCTCTCGGTCCACGCCCATCGGCTCAGGCCGCGCGCCCCGGTCTATCTGGGCATCGGCGCGGCGCTGTTGGGGGGGGCGCTCTTGCTTGCCGTGATCACCCAGAGCGGGTCCACCGTGACCGCGGAGGCGACGGCCGAGGCCCAAGAGGTTCCGGAGATGGCCAAAGACGGCGTCGAGGCCTTCCCGCGAGACCCAGCCGGCTCGGATGCGCCCCCGCCTGCGGACGCGCCGCAGGCCCACCAGGCGGAGGCCGGCGAGGCGCCACCGGCGCCGGTCGAGGAGCCCGAGGTCCACGAGGCGCCCGAAGTCGACGAGGCGCCGGAGCCCGAAGAGCTCCCAGAGAAGGCCCCTCCGTCGGCGCCTGCCACCGCCCCCACCGCCAAAGACTGTGAGCTCGGATCGGGCGACGCCTGCTTGGAAGCGGCGGCCTGGTTCGCGACCGAAGGACGGGACCGGGAAGCACGCGACGCCTACGAGGCGGCCTGCGACGCTGGCCGCCGCGTGGCCTGCATCAAAGCGGTCCAGTGGTGGGCGGGCTCGGGTCTGCCCGATGCCGACCGTCGCACCTTGGTCTTGCTCACCAAGGCCTGCGCTCTAAACGCCGCCCAGGCCTGTCAGCTCGCCGCCGAACGGGTCGCAGCGGGGCGAGGCGCGAGCCCCGACGCGGATCGGGTCGAGCGACTGCGCCGAAAGGCCTGCCACCTGGGCCGGCAGGCCTCTTGCGGCCCGACCCGGGCCTCGACCACCGGGCATTGAGGATCGCACCACCCCGGGGGCCCGGCGCCCAGGGCGGGCCTTTGTTGCAGGCCGGGATCGGGCGGGGGAGACTGAGGCTGCATGCCGGATCGTGACGAGGATCTCCCCGAGCTGCGGATCTCGGACGAGCTGAAGATCGAGGTGGAGCCTGAGCCGCCGGGGCCTCTCACAGTGGGAGATCTGGTGGAGCAGGCCCGCAGCGGCTTGAGTCGGGCCGGCATCGAGGCGAGGCGGCTGGTCGACCGCGGCCGCTATCGAAAGGTTCGGATTTCCCGGAACGGCAAGCCCGTGGTTCCCGACATCCCGCTGGTGGCGGTGGCGGTGGCCGAAGCGGCGTCCCTGTACGGAGCCGGCTTCGCCCGGGTCCTCGCCGCCCACGTTGGGGCGCGCTTCCTGTTCGACATCGAGGTCGTCAACGAAGCCGATCGTTTTTTCAAGCACGGCGTCGAGCGCTTCTTGGAGGGCGACTGGGAGCGGGCCGAGGAGTCACTCCTCAAGTCGGTCAAGATCGATGACTGCCACGCCGCCGCTTACCTCCAGCTGGGCGTCCTGTACCGCCTCATCCACAAGCCCGAGCAGGCCCGCTCGGTGTTGGAGCGCGCCTGCGCCCTCGACGAGACCGGCGACGTCGGACGCAAGGCCGCCGATATCCTCCGCGTCCTCGAAGATTAGCGTCGGGGACGAGCCCCCGTTTCCCCGAGACCTCAGTCGGTCTGCCGGTAGAACGCGCCGTCGAGGAGGAGGACCTTGGCGCCGTCGTTCTTCGTCGTGACGCGGATGGCGACGGTAGCGCTGTCGGTCAGGGGGACCTGGACGCGTCGCCAGCCGAAGACGTTCTCCGCCTCGAAGCGCCGCACCGTCTCGCCGTCCACCATCACCTCGCCTCGGACGGGCTCGGGTGCCGACTGCTGCACCGCGGCGTCACTCATCGCGTAGTCGAGCTCGAGCTGCTCCGCTTTCGGGGGTACGGGCATTTCCATGCGCACCCAGCGGTCTCGGATCGGGTGAAGGCGGAGGGCCCGAACCGAGGCGCCGGCGACCGCGTTTCGCGTGACCTCCATGACCTGCCAAGGATGCTCGCCGTAAGCGCAGCGACCGCCGTGGGGCGGTCGGCAGGCACGCACCGGCCCGTCGCCGCGAAGCGGCGCGTTCACGACCGAGGCCTTCGAGGCCCAGCCCTTCAGCCCTTGGATCCGGCCGGCCTTGGGGGGCCGGTCGACGCTCGTCTCGGCCGGGTTGGGCTCCCACATCGCCCACAGGCGCTGGGTCTCACGCTGGGCGGCCTGCGGATTGCGCTCGGGAATCGAAGCTAGGAGCAGACCGAAGGCGGCGAAGAGGGCTCCGCAGAGCGCCAATCGCCGGGCCCAGCCCTCGAGGGGAGCGCGGCTGGCCGTCCAGGCTGCGACTGCCAGGAGGGGCAAGACATGGACCGCGTTCGCCCAGCCTCCTTTCAGACCGATCAGGGTGCCGAGCCCGTAGGGCGCGTAGCCCGCGGCGTAGGTCGGGAGCACGAAGTGGGCGATCGGGTTGCTGTAGACGTCGGACAAGTGGGGGTAGAGGGCGGACGAAAAACCGTTCACACAGATCGACAGCGCTCCGAGGGCCAGCGCGTAGGGACGCACCGACGGGACCACCATGGCTTCGACCAGCCACACGGAGAGGAGGGGGGCGATCGGGATGATGTAGCGGGGGCCGAGGGTCCATCCTCCCCGCCACGCCGAGTGGCCGGCGATGAACAAAAACAAGAGGAGGACGCCCACGCCTCCGACCCGAGCCACGAGCCGGTGACGACGATTCACTTCCCGAGGAAAAGCGGAGCGGAGCAACATCGCCAGGCCCACGAGGAGGACGGGCGAGAAGAAGAACAGCCCCGTCTCGGCGGAGAAGAGGACCTGGGCCAGGGGCGCGAGCCTCGGCACGCCGACGCCGAAAAAGCCGGTGGCGTGAGCGTCGGCGTAAGCGGGGTTGGCGAGAAAGCTGTAGCCGGTCTTCAGCGGGTGGCCCCACATGCGCTGGTGGGCCCACAGCCCCAGGCCGAAGGGCAGCAAGCCGCCCAGCCCGAGGTAGGCCGTGACTTCGGCCCGGCGTCGCCAGCCGGGCGCCATCCAGATCGCCCCCGCCACGATCGGAAAGGCGGCGAGGGCCGCCGGGTATTCGGCAAACGGGGCCACCGCGCAGGCAAAACCGATCCCGACCGCCGTCCAGCGCCAGCTTGGCTCCAGCGGGGTGCGGCGGCCCAAGGCGATGAGCCCCAGATAGCCGGCCCCCACCGACGCGGCGGCCCAGGCGTGGCCGGTCATGGTGAGGGCGTAGGGATAGAGCATGGTGCCGAGGGCGATCGAGAGGCCGAGCCCGGTCCCGACCTCGACCGGTGCGCCCAGCTCCAGGCAGCGGCGCCGGCACCAGGCTAGGAGCAAGCAGGCGAAGGCCCAGCTAGGCAGAGCGGTCGCCAGAAGACGCCCCCAGTACAGGATCCGTCGCTTGTCGCTCGGGAGGCCCAAGAGCTCGTTCAGGCTCGGCGCCAGGGCCACCGCGGGGATGGCGACGAGGCTTTGCCAAGGCGCCTTGCTGGAGTAGCGCTCGCCCTCGCGACGGGCGAGGTCGTCGGTGGGGCCCCAGCGCCGAATGACGCCGTCCACGGCGAAGCGCCCCGAATCGACGAAGGCGCGGGCGGCGTACAGCCGGGACATCTCGTTGGGGTTGTTGAGACCCGCAAAGTACGGACTGGTGGCGAGGAAGAAGAAGCCGACGACGACGTAGGGCCATCCGCGGCGCAGCACTTCGCCGTATTAACGAACCCCGAAGAGCCTGGCCATTCTGAAGGCCATTGGCTATGGATCCCCTAGGGGGGCGGTGAAGAACGGATTTATTCGTCTGGGTAGGCAGGCTTTTCGTGGAACGCTTTGTAGGAGTGCGCTGGTTGGCCATCAGCAGCCGCAAGGCGGAGCCGTCCGGAGCGTTCCACGGAAAGACCGCCAGTCAGACGGATGAAGCCGTTTTTCAGCACACCCCTAGATGCGCCGTAGAGCGCTCGAATGGCTGGCCTGTCCCGAAACCGGGGCGCCCCTGAGCTTGAACGTCCACGAAGAGGCCGACGACGGACATGTGATCCGCGGGGTCCTGCATGCGGGGCCCCGCAGCTACCCCATCGAGCGGGGTGTGCCGCGGATCGCCCAGGGCGAAGGCGAACAAGGCAAGACGGCGGACCGATTCGGCGAGCAGTGGACCGAGTTCCGGACCCTGGACGCGCTGTACGAGCGTCAGTTCCTGGGCTGGATCGCGCCCAATCGGCCAGAGCACTTCCGAGATCAGGTGGTGCTGGAGGCCGGCTGCGGCAAGGGGCGGCACTCGATCCTGGTCTCCCAGTGGGGGGCCAAGGAGGTGGTGGCGCTGGATCTCGGCGCGGCGGTCGAGGTCGCCTTCGAAAACTGTCGTCACCTGGACAACGTCCATGTCGTGCAAGCTGACCTGCGAAAGCCGCCGATTCGCCGCCGCAGCGTCGACGTCGGCTTCTCGGTCGGCGTACTCCACCACACCCCCGATCCCGAACAGTCGTTTCGGGCACTGGAGTCCCGGGTCCGACCCGGCGGCCGGGTGGTGGCCTGGGTGTACGGACGGGAAAACAACGGCTGGATCGTACACGGCGTGGATCCGCTCCGGATGGCGCTCACCTCCCGGCTCCCCACCGGAACGATGCTGCAGCTGTCCAAGCTCCCTGCTGCCTTGGTGTGGGCGGCGAGCCGCGGTCTGTATCGTCCCCTCAGTCGGGGCCCGCTGGAGCCGGTGGGCCGAAAGCTCTTCTACCGGGCCTACATGGACCAATTGGCCGACTTCCCGTTCCACGAGATCCACGCCATCGTCCACGATCACTTGACGCCTCCCATTGCCCACTACATCCGGGGCGAGGAGTTCCGATCCTGGTTCGAGAGCGCAGGTCTGGAGGAGCTGCAGATCGGTTGGCACAAGCAGATGTCCTGGAGGGGTACCGGGATCGTGCCCGCCGGAGCGGCCTGAAGCCGTGCGACGGGCGGGTCTCGCCGGACTGTGTGGCCTGCTGGTTCTGCTGGCCTTCGTGTTCTTGGAGACCCGGGGCGGGATGGCCACCGCCGCCCGCGCCTCGGACCTGCCCGCGGTCCCGGTGATCGCTTGGCTCGGCGGCGTGGTGGCGCTCGCGCTGGGGCTGCGGACCCGAGCCTTCGCGCGTCCCGACATCATGGCGGCCCTCGGGGCCCTCGTTATCTTCGTGCTTTTGGTGGGCTTTGCTCATCCGCTGGGCCGTCACCTCGCGCTCTTCGCCGGCGCCCTCGTCCTCGCGGTGGGGGTGGTCGACGCGCTGCCGGCGCGGCAAGGATGGCGGACCGCGGACGGCTTCATCGGGGCGGGCCTGTTCCTCTTCGCTTTCGTGCCCATGTGCATCTTCCCGATGCATCGACATTGGGCTTTCGGAAGCGGGAGCTGGGACCTCGGCTGCATCGTCCACATCGCCTTCTTGAGCTCGCGCCTTCTGCCCCCGGTCTCGGCCGTGCTCGGCGACGTCGGCTTTCTGGCCGATCATTTCCTGCCCGCCTACTACCTGTGGGCCCCCCTGTTTTGGGTCGACGACTCCGCCTACACCGTGCTGGCGCTTCAGGCCGCCCACCTCGCCTGCGCCGGGCCCGCCGTCTTTTCCATCGCCCGCCACCACGGGGCCTCGAAGTTCACGTCGCTCGCCATCGGGCTGGCGACTGGGCTCGGTTTTGGGCTTCAGTCGGGGGCCTTCTTCGACGCCCACGGGATCACGATGGGCTTCGGCTTTTTCGCGTGGGGACTGTGGGCGATGGAGACCGGTCGATTTCGCCTCGCCAGTCTCCTGCTCGTCCTGTTCGCCTTCTCGAAGGAGTCGATTCCGCTTTATCTGTGCGGCCTCGGGCTGTGGCTGCTGCTCGTGCGCCGGGACCCCCGGGCGCGGCTGTTTGGAGCGGCATGGACGGTCGGCGGGGCGGCGCTGTTCGTCCTCGTGACCCGGGTCTTCATGCCCTTCTTCGCCGCCGTGGGCCAGCCGCCAGTCTCGCATGAGACCTTCGGAGACTTTGGGCCAACGGTGGGGGCAGCGGCTCTCGGGATCATGGCCGACCCGCTGCGCGCGCTGTTCGTGCTCTTCGTCCCCGAGGCGAAGCTCTCTAGCCTCGTCGTCACTTTCGCCGGCGTGGGCTGGCTTTGTTTTGGTGCCCCCAGCGTGCTCGTGCCCGCGCTGCCGCTTTTGGCGGAGCGCTTCCTCTCCAGCAAGGTCTCGATGTGGGAGATGGGCTATCACTATGCGGCGCCGTTTAGTCTGTACGCCGGATGGGCGGCGGCCCGCTGCGCCTCTCGTCTGGAGGCGCGGATCCTCCTTCCGTGGACGGGGCGAGCCGAGAGCGAGCGCCAGCGGCGCAATCGCCGGGCCCTGGCCCTCTTCGTCCTCCTGATGTCGGCCGGCACCTTGATCTGGGGCTACAAGCATCCGGCAAACTTCTTGGTGTGGCGCTACCCGTACTATGCGAGCCCAGCCCAGGCGCAGGCCAATCGAGCGCTGCTGGATGCCTTTCGGGCCCAAGCGCCGGCCGGCGCCAAGGTGGCGGCCCAGAACCACTTGCTGCCCCACGTGGCAGATCGACAGCACGTTTGGCGTCTCAACGAGTGGGAGAAGGCGGACTGGGTCCTTCTGGCCACGGACCAGGACGCCTGGCCGGTGGGGCCGGCCTTCGTGTCCCGACTGGACCGTCGACTTCGGCGCGATTCATCTTGGCGGTTGGTGCACGAGGCCGGGCAGGGCGCGCTCTTTGCCCGGTCGTCCCCCAAGCAGCTCAGTCCGTCGTCGTCCAGCGGCCGCGACTGAGGACGACTCGGTCGCCGACCCGGGTCTCGAAGTGCCGGGCCTCGTCCCACACGTGGGTCTCGAGGGTCTCGCCAGGAAGGACGGGCTTGGCGCAGCGGGCCTCCAGCGTGCGCATGCGCTCGGGATCGCCGAGCTGCCGGAGCACGGCCCGGGCGGCAAAGCCCAGCGTACAGAGCCCGTGGAGGATGGGGCGTTCGAAGCCGAGGGCTTCGGCGACGGCCGGCTCGGCGTGGATGGGGTTTTTGTCGCCGCTCGCGATCCGGTAGAGCAGCGCTTGGGTGGTGAGCGTGGTCTCGGCGTGGACGAGATCAGCCGGCCCTTGCGGGGGGGACGTGTCGGGCGCGGGAGGTCCGCGCTCGCCGCCGAAGCTGCCCATGCCCCGAAAGTAGAGCTGCCATTCGGTTCGGCAGATCGGGCTGCTGTCGTCGGCGCTCTCGGTCTGCACCACCAACAGGGCGCCCTTTCCTTTGTCGTAGAGAGCGGTGGGAGTGGCGGTGGTGACCAGCTCGGCTTCGTCGGGGAAAGGGCGCAAGACCTCGATGTGCTGGGCGCCGTGGAGCACGTTCATCAGCTCGGCGCCGGCGCCGGCGAGCGCGTCGACCACGGCCGGAAAGGCGGGGACGACGGCGAAGCTCGGGAGCACCTTCGGGCCCCGGCTCTCCAGGAGGAGGTCGAGCTCGTCGGTGGTAGCGCCGCAGGCGAGGGCGTAGGCGATGGTGCGGTCGGCGTCGTAGGCCAAGCGGTGGGCCTCGGTCGCGACGCCGATGCGGGCGAGGTTCCATCTCATGCGTCCGTCCTTCGGATGGTGTGAAGTGGACGGCGTGAGCCGCGGCCGCCAATCTCGACCAGAGGTTCGATGCGTCCCAACAGATCCAGGTAGCGGCGGGCGTCGTCTTCACTGAAGCAGGCGAGGACGACTCGCTCGGGGCGATCGTTCTTCTCCAGGAAGCGCCGGACCTGGCCGAAAGCGATGGTGGCGGCCCGATCCTTTGGAAAGCCGTAGACGCCGGTGGAGATGCAGGGGAAAGCGAGGCTGTGGGCGCCGAGCCGCTTGGCCTCCTCCAGGCTCGACTGATAGGCGCGGGAGAGCTGATTGTCTTCGAGCCGGTAGCCGAGGGGCTCGGTGCCGTCGGCCTCGGGGTCGCTGCCCCAGACGGGCCCCACCGCATGGATGATGTGCTGGACCCTCGGCCGTAGCCGGAAGGCGGGGCTGCTCTTGGCTTCGCCGACCGGGCACCCGCCCAGGGTCCGGCAGTGCTCGAGGAGCTCGGGTCCGGCGGCGGCGTGCACGGCGCCGTCTACGCCTCGCCCGCCGGCGAGCTCGGCGTTGGCGGCGGTCACAAGGGCTTCCACCTCCAGGCTAGTGATGTCGCCGGCGAAGACCTCGATGCGGTCGAGGACGGTCATTGCAAAGCTCCTTGCAAGGCCTGCTCGAGGCTCGGGTGTTGGAACTCGTAGTCGAGGCCTTGGAGGCGGTCGTTCTTCACCCGGGTGCTGGCCAGAAGGAGCTCTTCGCCCATTTGACCGAACACCGCCTTGGCGGCGAAGCGCGGCAGGGGGAGGAAGGTGGGGCGGCTGATGGCCTTTCCGAGGGCCTTCGTGAAGACCCGATTGGTGACGGGCTCGGGGCCGACGAGATTGACCGGACCTTCGGCCTGCGGGTGGTGGGTGAGGTGGACGATGGCGCCGACCACGTCGTTTAAACCGATCCAGCTCATGTACTGCTCGCCGCTCCCGACCACCCCGCCGAGTCCGAGCTTGAAGGGCGTGAGCATGGTGCCGAGCGCTCCGCCCTCTTTGGCGAGGACGATGCCAATCCGAGGGTGAACCACTCGGGCACCGGCGGTGCGGGCGGGGTCGGCGGCGGCCTCCCACGCCACGCAGACCTCGCTCAGAAAGAGCGAGCCGGGGGCGCTGGACTCATCGACCCATGCGCTGCCCCGGTCGCCGTAGTAGCCGACAGCGGAGGCGGAGACGAAGGTTGGCTTGCGGTCGAGCCGGGCGATGGCGCCGGCGAGGGTGCGGGTCCCGTCGACCCTGGAGTCCTTGATGCGGGCCTTCCGAGCCTCCGACCAAGGGCCGCCGGCGATGTTCTCCCCCGCCAGATGAACAACGGCGTCGGCGCCATCGAGCTCCGCAACCCCCTCCGTGGGCAAAAAGAGCGCCGCGTCCTCCCCCTCGGCCTGAGTCCGACTCCGGACCAGCCGAACCACCTCGTCCCCCCGCTCGCGAAGAACCGCGCACACCCTCCGTCCCACCAACCCCGACGCCCCACTCACCATCACCCGCATGACCCCAAGTCCCCAAAGTTGACACCCCCACACAACCCATTTCGCCCGCCCCCACCACCCGGTGCCACCCCCCGTTTTCGC
>CAYZFR010000070.1:1660-17488 GCA_964477875.1 uncultured Myxococcales bacterium | reverse complement strand
CTTCCGATCTCCGAGCTGGAGCTCGAGCTCGACCTCCAGCTCGGGGTCGACGCTGGCTCCGGGGGCCCAGTTCACGCCCTTTTCTTCGAGACGGGCCTCGATGCGCTGCCACTCCTCCTTGCGACGCTGCTCGAGGAAGTCGTGTCCAGCCTCCAGGCTCGCCTTCCGCTTGCTTTTGCCCGCTTGGAGCAAGAAGGCGTGGCCGAAGCGCACCACCGGGTCGGCGTCGAATCGGGCCGGGCCCTGCTCGCCCTCTGGGGCTTCGGCGTTGCCCAAGAAGGGGAGCTGAAAGCTGGGGCGGGTCTCGAAGGAGCGCCGGCCCCCCGGGTCGAGGTGGCGGTCCAGGTTCGACTCCCGGTAGCCGTCCGGCTCGTAGTACAGGCGCACGCCCTCCTCCGAGATCAGGGCCGGCTGCAAGTCGATGTCGGGGACGACCCCCTCGGACTGGATCGAGACACCGCCCGGGGTCAGGTACTGCGCGATGGTGAGCTTGAGCGCCGAAGAGTCGGCAAAGTCGTAGAGGACCTGGACCGAGCCCTTGCCGAAGGTCCGCTCTCCGATGAGGACGCCGCGGTCCAGGTTCTTGATGGCGCCGGCCACGATCTCCGAGGCCGAGGCCGAGCCCCGGTTCACGAGGACGGCGAGAGGCAGCTTGGATTCGGTGCCCGCCCAGCGCGCCTTCTTCGGCTCACGGTGCTGATTGCCCACCGTGGTCACGATGTCGCCCGAGGTCAGGAACGCGTCGCTGACCCGTATCGCCTGCTCCAGCAGTCCACCCGGGTTGTTGCGCAGGTCGAGGACGAGACCGGCCATCTCCCCATCGGCGGCCTTCTGAAGGTCGTGAAGGTGCTTTTCGAGATCCTGGCCGGTGTTCTGCTGGAAGTTCTTGATCTTGATGTACCCGATGTCTCGGGCCAAAAGCTCGCTCTCGACGGACTGGATCTTGATGCGCTCACGGGTGACCTGAAAGCGGTGGGGCTTGGGCCAGCCCTCTCGCTCCACCCAGATCGTGACTTCGGAGCCTTCGGGGCCGCGAAGCAGCTGCACCGCCTCTTCGATCGGCATGCTGATGGTGGACACCTCGCCGATGCGGGAAATGACGTCGCCCGCCTCCAGGCCGGCACGAGCGGCCGGGGTGTCGGCGAGGGGCGATATGACGGTCAGCTTGCCGTCCCGAATGCTGATCACGATCCCCAAACCACCGAACTCGCCTTTGGTCGAGGTCTTCATCTCGGCGAAGGCCTCGGGCTGCAGGAGCACGGAGTGCGGGTCGAGCGTGGAGAGGGCGCCGTTGATGGCGGCGTACTCGATGGTGCGGGCGTTCTCTTGGGGAGGGAGGTGCTTTTCGAAGAAGCGAAAGACCTCTCTGAGCTTGAGGCTGATGTCCCAGAGCGTCTCTACATCGGCGATCGAGATCTCCCGAGTCTCGTCCATCACCTGGACGACCAGGCGCTGGGCCCCGGGCTGGCGAACCAGCACCTCGGCCACCGTCTGCTCCACCTGCTCCAGCGCCGCGACCAGCATCTGGGATGGGTTGATCCGCTCCGGCTCCACGTAGTTGTCCCGAAGATGCAAAGACACGTTGGTGAAGACGGCGAGGGAGGAGATCCGGTAGTCGTCCCCGTCTCGCCCCTCCGAGGACGACAGCAGCGGCTTGGCGCTGGCCAAGGCCTCGCGGACCCCGCTCGGGAGCCCGGCTCTCAGATGGGAGACTTCGTAGCCGCCGTAGGCCAGCAAGGCGCAGGCGGTGCCGAGGGCCGTCAGTTTCGCGATGTTCATCTTCCAGCTTCGGGCCATCGACTATCTTCAATCCGCCGTCACGCGCTGGAATTCCAATGGCCCCTCGTACCGGGCACGCAGGGGCGGCGCCCCCGGCAGCGACACTTCGAGCTCGACCACCAGGTTTCCCAACTTTCCGATCTGGCTCAACCCGTCCACGGTGACCGGGAGGAGCTCGTACAGCAAGAGGTGCCCGCCCGTTGCCCATCCCCGGGCGTCCCGGAGCAGTCGCCGCTGGTCGAACACGTTCAGCCGGAAGGCCGAATCCGAGAAAACCCGCCCGCGACGATCCGGGCGGCCCGAAAACTTGCTCAGGGTCTCCAGGAGTTCAGCTTCGGTTTCTCCGGATGGTCCGGGGGCGTCCGTGTCGCCGATCACCAGGACGTCGACCGGGATGCCGGCGTCGCGCTCGCCTGCTTGGGCCAAGCCGATCAGCCGCTCGTAGAGGCCCCCGACCTCCTGCGTGTCGGGCAGAACGGCGGGGCTGCTGGCAGTGACCAGGACTCGGCCCCGGTCCGCGCCGCCGACTTCACCGTCGACGGCTCTCAGGGCCCGTTCGATGCCGGCGAAGAGGAGGTTGTCGCCGCTGGCCTGAGCGGAGGCCGCGACCTCTTCGATGCGGGCGGCGGCGGCGATGGGCTCCAGGAACTGGATGGCCTCCGGATCTTCCACCTCGGCTTCGCTTCCAACGAAGACCCACGCCACCCGGTTGGGCGAGGGCATGAACCGGGCGTAATCGGCCAGGCCTTCGAAGTAGGGCTGCCGGGACGCGGGGGCGTTGGCGCTCAGGTCGACCACCACCGCGACGAACTGGGCGTCGGCCCGGACGTCACCGCCCACCCCCCGCCGGGGTGGATCGAGGGTGAGACGCTCGACACCGCCGCCGGGATCACTGCAGTCGGCCCAGGGCGCCTCCTCGGGTCCAACCGTCGGACAGAGCTGAACCGATAGCCCGTCGATGGACGCGCTGCGGACCTGAAGGGCCGAGAAGTCGAGGCCCCCGCCTCGGCAGTAGGCTGGGCTCAGCTCGGCGTCGGGGCACAGCCCGCGGCCGTCCTCGCCGACCAGGAACAAGCGCAGTCCGAGGATCGCGCCGGCGCCGTTGTTGAGGTCCGAGACCGGCCAGACTTCGACCAGATGGGCCGAAACCGGGGTGGGGTCGGGCACGAAGAGCGACAGGCTGGGGGTCCGAAAGTCGTTCAGATCCACCACCTCGACCACCAGCTCGTCGTCCCCCCGGGCCCTGATTCCATCGAAGCGAAAGCTCCCATCGGGCTCGGCGATCAGGCTCCGGCGGTCAATGGTCCCCGGCTCTCCGAGCCCCGTCAGGCCGCGGTTCTCGAGCAAGACCAGGCCGTTGGACACGAGGGGGATCTCCGCCGAGGGAGTGGCGATGACGGACACCGTGCGCTCTTTGCCCGGCGCCGTGAGGGTGAAGACCGAGGCGTCGATGGGATGTCGCCGGCGCTCGAAGATGAGACAGGCCCGGTCGTCCTCGCAGGCGAAGCGAGGGGCCGGAGCCGAGGGGCAGGCCGGGCTCTCTCGTTCGCCGGCGTCGACGTCCAGGCCGGCCACCGTTTCGGCCTCCCGCCGGGTCAGGCAGGCGCCCCGTCCTTGGTTGAGGCAGCAGACCTGGTCGCTGGTCGGCAGCGGGGTCGGCGGCACTTCGATGAAGGCGCCCGGCCCGCGCTCGGTGCCCTCGGCGTCCAGAGCGGCCGCCACCTCCAGCGTCTCCCGGCCCCCAGCCACGACCTCGAAGTCGAAGCCCCCTTCATCACCGACGGGAACGACGACTTCATTTGTCTCACTGGGGAAAGTCCGGATGGCGGCGAAGGGCACCGCGCCCGGCGGGAAGGTGCCGGCCCGGCCGCGACCGCGGACGACGCCCCGGGCGCCTTGGCCGACCGGGAAGTACACCAGCATGCGGGATAGCTCAGCGGTGGGAAGCTCGGGAACGCGGTCGTCGGCGCAGCCCGAGCCCAAGCCCAGCAGCACGAACAGGAGCCGGGCCCAGCGCACCACTCCATGCTACGCGGCCTCGGCGGACACGGACAAGCTTCGGCAAAAGGCTTGCCGAGGCGCGTAGGCTCGCGTAGCAACTCGCGACGCTAACTCAGCCATGCCGAGCTCGGCTCGGCGCGCAGGAGATGCCATGAAGAAGACGCCCCTCCAGACCGTCAATGATTCCTTCGGTTCTCGCGAGAAGCTCGTGGACCAGCTGGCCAGCACCGCCGACGACCCGAGCTCCGGCGCCTCGACGAAGTCGACGCTCATGGGCCTCAGCAACGCCAAGTTGCTTCGGCTCGCGCGCATCGAAGAGACGGTCCGACAGCGCTTTGGCGACAAGGACAAGCTCATCGCCCACATCGTGGACGTACGGAAGAAGGCCGGTCACACCGCCGACGCGGACTACGAGGCCAAGCTTCGGACCTACTCCAAGGGCCGGCTCCTCGACATGACCCGCATGCGGCTCGGCGAGAAGTCCGAAAAGCTCACCGACGAGCAGCGCATGGCGCGCAAGCGCGGCCGCAAGCAGCGCGAGCGGGCCCTGGCCAAGAAGGGCTGAGCTCAGTCCTCGGGGCGCAGGCCCCGGAGCAGAAAGCGCGCGATCTGCTCCCCCACCTTTTCGGGGTCGGGGCTCGGTGCGTCCGGCCGGCGCAAGATCCACTCGAGGGAGATCTCGTCGATGGCTCCGAACAAGGCTCGACGAAACAGCGGCGCGTCCAGCTCCGGCCGAAAGGCCCCGCTGCGCTGGCCTTCCTCCAGGATCGAGCCCAACAGCGCCAGGTACTTGGCAAAGTTCTTGGGGCTGTATTCTTTGATGAAGCGGGCCGACTGGCGGAGCTCGACCGTCAGGACCTGCATCAGCTTTGGTTGGTCGGCGGCAAGGCGAAGGTGCTCGATGATGTAGCGGCGGAGCTTGTCCTCGGGGGAGGGGAGATGACCGAGCATCTCCGCGAAGCGGCGGTTGATGGCGCTCATCTTCTCCTCGAACAAAGAGATCAGGATGTCGTCCTTGGAGCGGAAGTAGAGGTAGATGGTCCCGTCGGCGACGTTCGCCTGCTCCGCGATCTCCGCTACCCGTGCCCCGAAAAACCCCTTGGCCGCGAAGACCTCGACCGCCGCGTCGATGATGCGCTGACGTTTGTCCTCGCGCCGGGCAGACCGAGCCACGCCGGGGAGTTAACAAATTCCCTCGCGATCCGGTAGTTCGCGTCCCGTAGACTCACCCCCATGAGCGGTCAGCGAACCCGTGCCGTCGTCCTCGGCGGGACCGGATACGGGGGCGCCGAGATGATCCGGCGCCTCCTCCACCACCCCCACGTCGAGCTCGTCGGCGTGGGCAGCATCGACCACGTCGGGGAGCCGGTGCCCCGGGTCCATCCGAACTTGGAGGGCCGGACCGATCTCGCCTTCCGGACCTACGAACCGGACGAGGTAGCGGCGGAGGCGGAGCTGGCTCTCCTCGGTCTCCCCCACGAAGTCTCGCTCGAGGTGCTGCCGGCCCTGCTGGCCCGCGGCTGCCAGGTGGTGGACATGTCGGCCGCCTTCCGGCTCGACGACGGCGAGGTGTACGCCGCCCGCTACGGAAGGGCTCACCCGCGGCCCGAGCTGCTCCCGAGCACCGTCTATGGCCTTCCCGAGTTTCACCGGGATCGGATCGCGCAGGCCCAGGCGGTGGCGAGCCCCGGTTGCTTTGCCACCTGCGTCGAGCTCGCGCTGTGGCCTCTCGCCCGGGCGGGCCTCTTGGAAGGTGACGTCCGGGTCGTGGCCATGACCGGCTCCAGCGGATCGGGGTCCGCTCCCTCGCCGACCACCCATCATCCGGTTCGCTCGGTCACGCTGCGCCCATACGCGCCCCTGCGCCACGTCCAGTCCTTCGAGATGTCCGAGCAGCTCGAAAAGGCGGGCGCTCATCGGCTCGGCTTCGACTTCGTTCCAGTGTCGGCGCCCCTCAGTCGCGGCATCCTCGCCGTCGCACAGCTCGACCTGCCCGAGGACTGGACAGAGGAGCGGCTGCAGAATCTGTTCGCCGAGGCCTACGGGCGGGAGCGCTTCGTGCGGATCCCGCGCCATCGCGACCCCGAGGTCGCTGCCGTCGCCGGGAGCAACTACGCCGAGGTCGGCATCCGCGCCGGCTCGCCCCGAGGCGGCCGCCGGACCGCCGCTGTCTTCGGCGCCCTGGACAACCTCGTCAAGGGCGGCGCCGGCCAGGCCATCCAGAGCATGAACATCATGCTCGGCGTCGACGAAGCCACCGCTCTCGAAGACCCCGGCCACTACCCCTGACCGAGGAGTGGTCAGGGCTCTCGGCCGTAGCTCACCGGCTCTGCGTCGATGGGGACGAAACGATCCAGGCTCTTCGCGAGCGTGGCCGCGCCGGTGGCGGGGCGGTCGCAGACCTGGCCGCGGCACACGTAGACCGTCGTCGCTCCGTCCTGGGGCTTCTTGCCTTCGATCCACGGGAGCGCGGCTCGAAGCGCCTCCGCCTCGTCTGGATGAACCGGGATCCGAACCGCGTTGGGTAGAAAGCGAGCTTGCAAAAGCCCGGGCATCGGTCCCGGCTCGTCGCCGAGGGCGATGACGATCTGGAGGGGATCGTCGAGCAAGAAGTCGAGGGCCTGGCCGAGCTTCGGACACTCCAAGGCCCCCGCATCCAGGGCTTGACCGGCGCGCAACAGGATTCGGCTCGCTCGCTCTCGGGCCGAGTCCTCGTCGGTCAGCTGATGCCAGCGCAACAGCGCCAGCGCCGCCACGCCATTGCCCGAGGGAAGGGCGCCGTCGTGGAACGGATGCTCGCGGGTGAGAAGGGTCTCGGCGTCGTGGGCGGTTCCGAAGTAGGCCCCGGCTTCGCCGTCCCAAAATCCTTCGTTCAGCGCGTCGAGGGTGCGCCGGGCCCGCTGCAGGTACCGGACCTCTCCGGTCGCTTCGAAGAGGTCGAGCTGGGACGAGAACAGGAAGGCGTAGTCCTCCAGCACCCCGTCGTGTCGGCTCTCCCCGTCTCTGTGGACTCGCAGCAGCCGACCGGAGGACCAGGCCTCCGCTTCCAAAAAATCGGCTGCCTCCGCCGCCGCCTTCAGCCAGTCGTCACGGCCGAAGGCGGCTCCGGCTCGAGCCAGGGCGCCGATGGCGAGGGCGTTCCAGGCGGTGATGACCTTGTCGTCGAGCAGCGGCGGGACCCGCTGGCTCCGCGCGGCCAAGAGCTTGGAGCGGGCGGCTCCCAGTCGGGCGCCCAGCTCGGCCCTCGACAGCCCCTGGGCGGCCGCGAAGTCTTCGAGCGAGTCGGTCCGGTGCAGGACGTTGGCGCCCTCGAAGTCTCCGCCTTCGGTCACGCCAAAGAAGGGGATGAAGGCGGCCGCCTCCTCCGGCGAGAGAAGCTCTTCGATCTCGGCCTTCGACCACACGAAGTAGCGGCCCTCTTCGCCTTCGCTGTCGGCGTCGGTGGCGGAGTAGAAGGGGCCTCGGGGATGGCGCATCTCGCGCAGCAGGTAGGCGGCGGTCGACTCCACCACCTCTTCGAAGCGGCGGTCTCCGGTGGCTTGATGGGCCTCCGTGTACAGCTCCAGGAGCTGGGCGTTGTCGTAGAGCATCTTCTCGAAGTGGGGGATGCGCCACATCCGGTCGGTCGAGTAGCGGGCGAAGCCCCCGCCGAGCTGATCGTGGATGCCGCCGTCGGCCATTCGATGGAGGGTCGTGCTGACGATGTGGGAGATCTTGGGGTCCTGCGCCCGACGGCCGACTCGAAGGAGGAGTCCATGGAGACTCGGGGTCGGAAACTTGGGGGCAGGTCCGATCCCACCGTGGGTCTCGTCGAAGCGACGGGCCGCCCACTTGGCGCCTCGAGCCAGGGCCTCGTCGCCCGGTAGCGCCTCCGGCGCCTGCCGTCGGCTCGAGGTCTTCATGACCTGTGAGAGATGTCGAGCCTGCTCGACGACCTTGTCGCGCTCCGCCTCGTAGTACGCGTGAAGCCGCTTCAGGATGTCGACCAGGCCGAGGCGGGCGCCGCGAACGCCGGCCCGAGGCGGGAAGTAGGTTCCGGCGAAGAAGGGCCGCCCGTCGGGGAGCATCACCACCGTCATCGGCCAGCCGCCGCCCCCCGTCATGAGTTGGACCGCCGTCATGTACACCGCATCGAGGTCGGGGCGCTCTTCTCGGTCGACCTTGATGGGCAGAAAATGGGCGTTGATCAGCGCCGCCACCTCCGGGTCCTCGAAGGACTCTTTCTCCATGACGTGGCACCAATGACAGGTGGAGTAGCCGACGCTGAGGAAGATGGGGCGCTGCAGCCGCCGCGCCTCTGCCAGGCTCTCGTCGTTCCACGCCCGCCAGTCGACGGGGTTGTGAGCGTGCTGGAGCAGGTAGGGACTCGTCTCGAAGACGAGGCGATTCACATAGAGCGGCCGACCGTCGTCTCTGAGGTGCTCCGTGCGGGGCGTGTAGTCAGGGCCTTTGGCCTTCAGGGCAGTCCACATCCGCCGCGCCGTCGAGGCCTCGATGGGGGGCGTCCCTGGGAGCTGAATCGAAGCTGGACCGTCCATGCATCCGCTCGTTCCAGAGGTCGACCCCACGACACAAGCCAAGACCCACCGCCCGGTCAGGCTATGCAGCCGAGCTCTCGCTCTCGTCTGCCTTCTTGGCTGCCTCGTCCGGCGGCTCGCCGAGGACGAGCCCTCGAAGGCGGGCCGCCGCTTCTGGGTGAGCGCCGAGCCACTCTCGGGCCTTCTCTCGTCCCTGGCCGATGCGCTCACTTTCGAAGGAGTACCACGAGCCTGCTTTGTCGATGAAGCCGCCCTCCAGGCCGTGGTCGAGGAGTTCGCCCGTCGCTGAGATCCCTTCCCCGTACATGATGTCGAACTCGGCCTCCCGGAACGGCGCCGCGATCTTGTTCTTCACCACCTTCGTTCGAACCCGCGAGCCCACGACGCTGTCCCCCGACTTCACAGTGCCGATTCGACGGACGTCGACCCGCACCGAGGCGTAGAACTTCAGGGCGTTGCCGCCGGTCGTGGTCTCGGGCGACCCGAACATCACCCCGATCTTGTGGCGAACCTGATTGATGAAGATGACGGTGCAGCCGGAGCGAGAGATGTGGCCGGTGAGCTTGCGCATGGCCTGGGACATCAAGCGGGCGTGAAGGCCGACGTGGCTGTCGCCCATCTCGCCTTCGATCTCCGCCTTTGGAACCAGAGCCGCCACCGAGTCGATGACCACCAGGCCGACGTGGGAGGTCTTGACCAAGGCCTGGGCAATCTCGAGCGCCTGCTCGCCGCAGTCGGGCTGAGAGACCAACAGATCGGAACATCGGACGCCGAGGGTCTCGGCCCACTTGGGGTCGAGGGCGTGCTCGGCGTCGATGAAGGCGGCGACGCCTCCGGCGTGCTGCATGGAGGCGATGGCGTGGAGAGCGAGGGTGGTCTTGCCCGAGGACTCGGGTCCGAACATCTCGACGATGCGTCCCTTGGGGAAGCCGCCCATCCCCAGGGCGGCGTCGAGGCCCAGTGAGCCGGTCGAGAAAGTCTCGACGCGACGCTGGGGTGCTCCGTCTTCTCCCCCGAGGGCCATGATGGCCTCGGGTCCGTGGGCCTTTCGGATGTCGGCGATGGCGTCCTTGACGCGGCGGAGGGTGTCTTTGATCGGCATGCCCTCTCCTTGTTCACGGGGCGTGCCAAAGGAGAAGGCGGACAGAGTGGTCGAACCGTCAGCGGATTTCGTCGTCGAGTGACGGATCTCGTGGGAAGCGTCCGTGGTGGTGCATCGCCTCCTGGAGGCGTTGCAGGTAGACCTTCCGAGAGATCTCCCGGGCTCCCATCCTCAGCATGTGGGGGGTGGCTTGCTGAATGTCGAGGAGGACATAGCCCCCCAGGACCAGGCGACGGACGAGCTCCATGAGGGCGACCTTCGAGGCATCGCTGACCCGCGAGAACATCGACTCGCCGGCGAACAGGCCCTGGACGCCCACGCCATACAGTCCCCCGACCAGCTCACCGTTCCGCCAAGTCTCGATGGAGTGGGCGAAGCCGCGCTGATGGAGCTCCAGGTAGGCCCGCCTCAGGTCCCGGGTGATCCATGTACTCGGGCGGTCCGGCGCCACCGCCGCGCAGCCGTCGATGACGGCCTCGAAGTCCCGGTCGACCGTCACCTGGAAGCGCCGGCGGTTCTTTCGCAGGCTCCGCGAGACCCGGAGCTCGTCGAGCTCCAGGACCGCCCGCGGATCGGGCGAGAACCAGGTCATCAGGTCGTCGTCGAAGATGGGCCAGGGAAAGATCCCGCTTCGATAGGCGAGTAGCAGGCGCTCGAAGGACAGGTCGCCGCCGACCGCGACCAGGCCATCGCGGTTGGCGCTCTCGGCCGGGGGGAACTCCAGCGAGCGGTTGAGGATCGCGACCATCACCCCATGTTACCCAGGCCGGCGGGCTCTGGGAACGATCGCCTTTCCCCTGGTTCGGGCGAACCGACCGTGCCATGCCTGCGGAGTCGTGGCGGGAGACGAGGTCGTCGATGGACTCAAGCGCGCGCTTGCCGCTCTGCAGAGGGAGCGTGCGGACATCGACGAAAAGATCCAGCTCCTTCAGACCACCCTCGACCGGTTCGAGGATCCGGGTGCCGGCCGGGTCACTGAGCCCGGGCCGACCGCCAAGAAGAAGCGCACCCGAAAAAAGAAGACCGCCGCCAAGGGCACCAAAAGCGAACAGGTCGAATCGAGCGCTTCATCCATCCCGGAACTGTAGCGCCTCCAACAGATGATCTTCCGCGACCTCGGCCTGGCCGGAGAGGTCGGAGATGCTGAGGGCAACCCGCCGGAGCCGGTCCACGCTTCGGGCCGATAAGCCGAAACGCTTTGCCGCCTCCTCCAAGAGTCGCTGGGCCGAGGGCTTCAGCACCGCCGCTGCCCGGAGCGCCTTACCCTGGAGCTCGGCGTTGGGGACCGACTGGCGACGAGCGCGGCGAGCCTGGGCCTCGACGACCCGCCCGCGAACCTCTCGCGAGCCCTCCCCGTCTCGCGCCTTCGCGAAGAGATCCTCGGTTGGCACCGGCGGCAGGTCGACGATGAGGTCGAAGCGGTCCCGGACCGGTCCCGACAGCCGAGCCGCATAGCGGGCGACTTGTTCGCCGCTGCAGCTGCAGGCGCGCTTGGCGTCGCCGAGCCAGCCGCAGGGGCAGGGGTTCATGGCCGCCACCAACATGAAGCTGGCTGGGAAGTGCAGCGTCTGACGGGCCCGCGACAAAACGACGTGCCTGTCCTCCAAGGGCTGCCGCAAGGTTTCCAGCACCCGCCGGGGCAGCTCGGGCATCTCGTCCAGGAACAGGACGCCGCGGTGAGCCAGGCTGATCTCGCCCGGACGCAGGCGCGGACCCCCGCCGATCAAGCCCGCGGCGCTGACGCTTGGATGGGGGGCCCGAAAGGGCCGGACCTTCATCAAGCCACTTCGGTGCCGGAGGAGCCCCGCCGCCGACCACACGCGGGTCACCTCGACCGCCTCCTCGTCGCTCATCGGAGGCAGGATCCCGGGGAGACGTCGCGCCAGCATCGTCTTCCCGTTCCCGGGTGGACCTCGCATGAGAATGTTGTGGCCCCCCGCTGCACCGATCTCGAGAACGCGTCGCGCCGTCGCCTGACCCCTCACGTCCGACAGGTCCGGACAGTCCGTTGCGTCGCTGGCGTGCCGCGGCGGGAGCTCGCAGTCGTCCGCTTCCAGGTTGAGCAAGAGCTGGGCGAGATCCGGCGCCGACAGGACCCGCATGCCCGGCACCGCGCTCGCCTCGTGGTGGTTGTCGGCCGGGACGAGGATCCTTCGAAGACCCATCTCCTTGGCCATCGCTGCGATGGCGAGGACCCCCCGCACCGGGCGGAGCGCCCCCGCCAGGCCCAGCTCTCCTACCACCATGCAGTCCTCCAGCTTCGGAATGCGCTCCGCCTGGACGAGGATCGCCAAGGCGATCGCGAGATCCAAAGTGGCGCCGTCCTTCTTGGCGTCGGCGGGAGCGAGATTGACCATCACCGGACTGCGCCGCTCCCACAGATTCAGGCTCTGCAGGGCAGATTGCACACGGTGTCGCGACTCTTTGATCGAAGTGTCGCCGAGTCCGATCACGTCGAAGCGCGGCAGCCCCTGGTTCCGGGTCTCGACCTCCACCGTCACCGGCAGCGCATCGATCCCGAGCAAGGTAGCGCCGTTCACTTGGCTGGCCATGCGCCGGACCGAGGCAAGGGCGATGCCAAGCTCGACGGGCTCCAAGGAACAGTTCCCCTTCGCCGACATTCGACAGCGGCCGCCGAATGTCGGCGAAGCTCAGCGGGCCACCACGAAGCCGACCTCGTCGACGAAGCGCTCTGGATCCACGTGTTGGCCGTCGCGGTGGATCTCGAAGTGAAGATGCGGCGCGGTCGAGCGGCCGGTGCTGCCCATCAGGCCCACCGGGCTCCCCAGATCCACGGGGTCCCCCATCCGAACGAAGATCCGCTCCAGGTGTCCGTACAGGCTCTTCCAGCCTCCGGGGTGGCGCACCAGGACCCGCCGCCCGTAGCCCCGGTCCCAGCCTGCCGCCTCCACCACCCCCGGCGCGGTAGCCATCACGACGTCCCCTTGGCGTCCCGCCAGGTCGACGCCGGCGTGAAAACGTCGCCGCCCGTGGATCGGGTCCCGTCGCCAGCCATAGGGGCTGGCGACGATCACCGGCGTCACCGGCCATTCGGGGCGGACGCGATGTCGAGGCGGACGAAAGCGCGCGTCCAGCGCCGCGAACAGACGCTCCAGCCTCGAGTCGAGATAGACAGGACCGGGTCCGAAGCGTTGCTCGGTCCGCTCCCACTCCGCCTCCAGCCCCACCCGTGAGATCCGCTGCTCGGGGGCAGACCAGGCCGCAGCCTCCTCGGGCAACGGGATGGAGCTTCGCCACACCGTGAGGAGCTCCAGGGGCCAGCCGGTCGAGGCGGGCCTTCCCTCCAATCGCACCAAGGCCTCTCGGATCCGGTCCAGCCGGCCGTCGATGGAGGCGTCGGCGGCGGCGGGTCGCTCGGGTGCGGCAGTGAACGGCACCGGCGCCGGCGTCGCGCCACCGCAGCTCGTCGAGACGACCAGTGGCAAGAGCATAGATGGGCGCCGCATCCCCATTCGCCATCGGCATGATGGATCGATTCCCGAGCGAGGGGCAGAATCCGGACGGTGGAAAGCATGCGGGCGCTGAGCCTGGGCGGAGCCTTCGAAGAGGGGCTTCAGATCGAAAGAAAAGTGTGGCCGCGGATCGCGGCCCTGCATGTCGGGTGGGCGGGGCCGATGTCGGTCCTCCACCTCGGGGCGGCGCTCGTCCTCGGCCAGAGCTTCGACGCGGCCCTCGAGACCCTTCAGGCCGAGCGGCGACTCGATCCCGGCCTCGTGCCCTTCCTTGGGCTCATGTTCTCGATCGGCGTCGTGCAGAGCCTCTCGGCCACCGTCTTGCGGGTGGGGCTGGCGCGTCTGTTCGCAGCGGGACTCCTCGGCCGGCCGCAGCCCGGCCTCCCTCGGCTTTGGGGATGGCTTCGAGAGCAGCTGTCGCCCGCTCTCCTGGTGGCCCTCCGACTGGAGCTGGTCCTCGGGGCCGCCCTGCTTCTGCTGGTCCTGGCCATCGGGGCGGGGGCGGGGCTGGTCACCCTCGCCGCCGCGACGGGCTCGAACTTCGTCCTGGTCTTGGGGGTGGGCCTCGGCGTGGCGCTGACCGGCGCCGGCGTCTGGTTCGCCCTCCGGTGGGCGCTCCGCGTCTGCTTGGCCCCCATCGTCTTCGCGGTAGAGGAAGGAAGCCCGGACCAGGCCCTCGCCCGCTCCCGTTCGCTCCTCGAAGAGGGGGGCACGGGTCGGGTGTTCGTCGCCCTGTTCGTCTCCGCCTTGGCCTCCGCCGCCCTCGCCCAGGGAGTGGCGGGGCTGTTTCCCTCCGAAGCGGGCGCGCTGATTTCAGCGGTCGAGACCGCGATCTTCCTCTTCGGTTGGCTCCCCTTCGAAGCGTACTTCAGCCGGGTTCTGACCCTGCTCTATCTCGATCGGCGGGTGCGGACGGAGGGACTGTATTCGCCCGCTTCGGCGTGACTTTCATTTCGTTTTCCCTCAGCTTCCAGGGCCTTGAGCGCGCACATCCACATCAAGAGCAAGGCGGAGATCGACGCCATGCGGGCCGCGTGTCTCCTCGCCGCCCGCACCCTGAGGGAGGCATCGAAGCTCGTGAAGCCCGGCGTGAGCACCGAGGAGATCAACGAGTTCGTGCATCAATACACCCTCGATGCCGGAGCCATGCCGGCGCCCCTGCACTACGGCGCCGACCCCAGCCACGGGATCCCCCCCTTCCCAAAGTCGGTCTGCACCTCGATCAACGAGGTGATCTGTCACGGCATCCCGTCACGTGAAGCGGTCCTGCGCGAGGGTGACATCGTGAACATCGACGTCACCTCCATCCTGGACGGCTTCCACGGTGACACCTCTCGGACCTTCTTCGCCGGCGAGCCGAAGCCCGAGGCCCGGAAGCTGGTCGAGGTCGCCGAGGCCTGCATGTACAAAGGCATCGCCCAGGTGAAGCCGGGAGGACGGGTCCGCGACATCGGCGCCGCCATCGAGGCCCACGCCCATGAGTTCGGTTACGGCGTGGTCAGAGAGTATGTCGGCCACGGCATCGGGCGCCGCTTCCACGAGCCTCCCCAGATCCCTCACTACAAGGCCCGGGGGCCAAACCCGCGCATCCTCCCCGGGATGATCTTCACTGTCGAGCCCATGATCAACATGGGGGCCCCGGGCACCCAGCTCGACCGAAACGACGGATGGACGGTCCGCACCGTCGACGGCAGCTGGAGCGCCCAGTTCGAGCACACCATCCTGGCCACCGAGGACGGCCACGAGATTCTGACCGACTGGAAGCTTCTGGATTGAGCCGCCACCTCCTCCTCTTCGACATCGACGGTACTTTGGTCCGCACCGCTGGCGCGGGGCGCCAGGCGCTGAGCCAGGCTTTTGAAGAGCTGTTCGGCGTGGCCGGAGGGCTGGAGGGGGTGCGTTTGGACGGCAACACCGACCCGATGATCTACGAGGGGCTGTTCCGCGCCCATCTCTGTCGCTCGCCGACCGAGGAGGAGGAGGCCCAGCTCCGCGCTCGCTACCTGGAGCATCTAGGGCCGGCTCTGGAGCTGCGCCGGGACGGCTACCAGGTGATGCCAGGGGTCCGCACCGTCCTCGCGCAGGCCCGCGACGCCGGGATGGGCCTGGCCCTGTGCACCGGCAACATCGAGCCGGGGGCACGACTCAAGCTCGGCCCCGGCGGCATCGAACCGTTCTTCCCGGTCGGCGGCTTCGGCAGCGACAGCGGGGATCGCTGGCGCCTGGTGGAGCTCGGTTGGCGCCGCGCCGAGGCCCACTTCGCCCAGCGCTTCGATCGCGTCACCCTGTTTGGCGACACCGAGCGCGACGTGGACGCGGCCCGGCGGGTCGGCATCGAGGCGGTGGGGGTCCTGGCGGGCGCCTCCGACGGGGAGCGTCTGGAGCGGGCCCGGCCGGATCGGCTCGCCTCCGCCCTCGACGACCCCCAGCTCCTTCGGTGGCTCGACCTCGGCTGACCAGGGTGGCCTCGATCCTCGCGCGGAGCCGCGTCCTGTCGTAGACCGGCGCCGTGACGCGCCGACTCTCGGCCCTATGGGTGTCGGCGCTCCTCGCCGCCCCGGGCTCGGCCCAGGCTCAGGAGGACGACACCTTCGAGCTGCGCCGGGCGCCTCACGCCCTGATCGCTACCGGCCTTTGGGTCTCGGGCTTCGCCCTGGACGCCCAAAAGGACGAGTGGTCGGGAACTTCGGCCTGCCGAGGCGAGGCCCGGCCGCCGACGGCGGAGGAACGTCGCGGCGTCGACCGCGACGAGCTCGCCCTCTGCGTTCGCCTCGACGTCTTCGCCGTCGACCGAGCTCTCCAGCCTCCTTTCTGGGGTGCGGCCGGAACCTTGTCCGACGCGCTCCTGCTCGGCGTGGTCTCGGCGCCCTTCGCGACCGCGGGTCTGTACGAGCTCGGGGACCAAGGCGAGTTCGCCGACGACGGCGTGGTCGCG
>CAYZFR010000070.1:0-1560 GCA_964477875.1 uncultured Myxococcales bacterium | reverse complement strand
CGTGGTCGCGAAGCTGCTGTTCCGCCGCCCGCGGCCCCTCACCTACGAAACGCGCTTCGACGCGCGGGCGCGCTCCGAGGGCGACGCTCGGCTCTCCTTCCCCTCCGGCCACGCTTCGATGGCGTTCGCGGGCGCCTCGCTGATCGCGGTCATGGCCGCTACTCGCTCTCGAGGGGCGCCCCGGATCGGCGCCATGGCCGGGGCTTACGGCACAGCAGGTCTGGTCGCCTATCTTCGCCTGGCGAGTCGGCGCCACTTCTTCACCGACGTCCTGGCTGGGGCCGCTCTCGGCACCACCATCGGCTGGCTGCTGCCCGAGCTGCATCGGGCCGAGGGTGGATCGCAGCCCGGGAGCGGGTTCATGATGACGTGGGGAGGTCGATTTTGAGCCGGCTGGAAAAGATGGGAGACGCGCTGTGGGATCGGGTCCAGACCGGCGTGAGGGACGCCCGGCAGGCCTACGCGGGCGCGAATCACTGGGCGCGCATGCGCCTGTGGGTGCTGGCGATCGTCGGCCTCGACGCGGTCCTCACCTTGGGGGCCGTCGTCGCCTTCTCCGGCAGCCCCCGGGTCGAGGCCTGGTTCGAGCCCGGCTTTCTTGCCGACATGGTCATCGTCCGCAACTTGGATGACAGCCCTCTGCGAGAAGTTGAGCTCGTCATCGACCAGCGCTTCCGTCACCGGGTCGCCGAGATACCCGAGGAGGGGACGACCGGCTTCGATCTCCGCCGAGAGTTCGAGGACGACCAAGGCCGAGGGCCCGAGAAGGACTACGTGCCGCGCCGTCTCGTCGTCAGCCACTCCAGAGGTCGACGAGAGATCTCGCTCTAGGGGGGTGCACCTGAGCCTCAGCTGCAGCCAGTCGTCGCGCCGCAGTGGCGACATACATGGCAGGCGCCCGAGCGCACCGTGAGGGCTCCGCAGTCCGGGCAGGGCGGGCCGTCCGCCATCCCCTCGGCCTCGGTCGGCGGAACCGGAGGCGCGGGGGGCGCCGTGAGCAACGACAAATTACCGTGCAGCGACGTCTCCCCCTCCAGGCGTCGCCGGCGCGGTTGGTCGGGTCGAGGAGCCGTCGACTTGGCGTCTCGAGTGGCGAGGGGCTGGCTCCGTTTCGAGCCGTCTCGGTAGATGGCGATCGACTTGAGCCCGGCCCGCCAGGCCTCGACGAAGAGCTCGAAGACGTCGTCCACGGTCGCATCGGCGGGCATGTTGACGGTCTTGCTGATCGCGCCGGACAAGAAGGGCTGGACGGCGGCCATCATGGCGAGGTGGCCTCGGGGCGCGATGCTCCGCTCGCCGCCAGGGGGACGAAGCGCGCAGTCGAACACCGGCAGGTGCACCGGCTTCAGTAGCGGCGCGCCCTCGATGGTCCCGTGCGCGTCGACGTGGGTCATGATCTCTTCGCGCTCCGCCTCCGTGTAGCCGAGCCGGGTCAGCGCCGCCGGCACCGAGCGGTTGACGATCTCGATCGAACCCCCCCCCGAGAGCTTCTTGTACTTCACCAGGGCAAGGTCCGGTTCGATGCCGGTGGAGTCGCAGTCCATCATGAAGGCGATGGTG
>CAYZFR010000069.1:4872-17581 GCA_964477875.1 uncultured Myxococcales bacterium | reverse complement strand
CTAGCGCGTCAGGCCGAGGGAAACGCCGCTTTCGCGGAAGCGGAGCTCTCGGAGGGTCCTGGAGCCGGGAAAGCTGACGAAGAAGGAGTCTCGGTTTGGGACGTGGACGGCCGCCTCGGGGATGGCGCCGGGGAAGCGGACGCCGCCCCGCCCGGTGTTGAGGGAGTTCAGATCGACCACCAGCGGGTCGTCTCCGTTCACGCGCAGCTCGATCTCGGGGCAGCTGCGTTGGACCAGGCCGACGAAACAGGCGCCGAAGGAGGCGCAGTCGACGGCGCAGGTCCCGGCGCAGTCCTGGGCCCGTCCGCCTTCGCAGCTGCGGCCGGAGCCGCAGGCCCGAGAGTTGACGCAGGGCACATCGCTGAGGGTCCGGCGTCCGTCGTCGCCCTCCTGGAAGCTCGGCTCTTGACCGGCCGGTAGCTGCCCGGTGTCCGGGTCCCTGCTATCCTGGCCTTCGTCGAGCCGACAGGCGAAACCGTCCTCGGCCTGCCACTGGAAGCGCAGCTCCTTTGTGAAGGTGGCGGCGCCGTCCTGGGCCGGAACCCGTTCGACGACCTCCAGGATCTCGCCAGCGTCGGTCTCTCGGGTCAGGACCGCTTCGTTGCCGGCGGGAAAGACCTCGATCTGATCCACGCGCACCAACTCGCAGTTGCCCGCGAAGGAAAAGGGGCCCTCGACGGCCGGGTCGTAGGGAAGCTGGATGGGAGCGGTCTCGAGCTCCAGGCGCGTGAAGGCATCGAAGCCGAAACGGAGCCGCTGGGGCTCGACCAGCTGCACCACGCCCGCCCCTTCGCCGGCGGTGGAGGTCGCCACCGTCGCGATCGACACCTCGATGTCGGGGCCCTCGATGGCGTCGCAGGTCGCGAAGAAGTGAACCGCGTCCCCGACCCGGATCTCGCGTTCGACGAAGTCGACCGGCGGCGACACCGCTTCGAAGAAGATCTCGATCTCGTTGTCGCCGAAGTCGAAGAGCGCCTCGGCGGCCTGTCCGGTGCTCCGAGACTCGAAGAGCGGACCCCGGAAGCTCGCCCGGAAGATCCCATCGAGGGGGCGCGGCGCGATCTCCACCCCCGGGCAGGAAGTGGGAGCCCGCAGAGTGGGGAAGAACGTGGTCTCGTCGACCCTCCGTTCGTCGGGCTCGGGGTCGTCGATGCAGGCGAACGGCGCCTCTCCGATCACCTGCCCATCATCCTCCCCCGCCAAGCGATCCCGCGCCCGCTGAACGGCATCGACGGTGGTCTGGTTTTCACAGTTGGGCGGCCCGGTCTCGGCGCCAGGCTCGTTGCGAGGAGAGATCTCCGCGAAGCGGCGCTGGGCGGGCGTGGTGACCTGCCCATCCTCGATGAACGTGAGCTCTCGGCGCGTGACATAGTCGAGCTGGCTTGGCGCGCCGGCCAGGATGCTGGCCACGCCATCCCGGTGCACGAGGGTCGCCACCCCGATGTCGGATCCGGGCTGAACCGAATCCGCGGCTACGACGGCCTGTCCCCCCAGGGCGTCGGTCAAGCCGAGGGGGCTGAAGCCAAAGGCGCCCGCCACCACCGGTGAGCCCCGCAGGACCAAGACCCCGGGCCCCGAGACCAAGCCCTCCTCGGGGTCGTCGTAGGGTCCTTCGAGGGGGAAGGGCGAGGGCTCACAGCGCGGCGCGGCCAGATCTGGACACACATAGACCTCCATCAAGGGCTCGTCTTGACGCAGCCACGCAAAGCCCGCCGGCGAACCGGCCCCCGCCGGAAGCCCAAAGCCCGCGCTCGCCGGCCCGCCGGTCGCCACCGAGCTGGTCAGGACGGAGAGCGGATCATCCAGGCCCGGCAGGTGCACGAGGCCCGCCCCACCGTCGGGGCGGGCGGTCGTCACCACGGCCAGGCCGTCGGGGACCGAGATCAGCTCCCTGGGGTCCGATGGGCCCTGGACCCGCAGCGCCCGGGCCCCCACGACCCCCGCCGCCGAGCGTTCCAGGAGCGGGAAGTCGTCGGTGCTGAACGCACAGGGCTCCTCGGGCTCGGCGGTGAGGAGATCCAGCGCCACCAGCGCCCCGGGCGCCCCAGCGTCTTGGCGAGCCTGCAGAAGCAAAAGTCCACGGGTGACGGTCCCCGTGGACTCGGCCGCCGAGCAGCCGGTCCCTGGGAAGGGGCGCTCGTCCATGACGAGGAAGTCGACGGGGATGAAGTCGGCCAAGCCGGGGTCGAGCTCCAGCAGGCTTGGAACCGGCACCGGCGGGTCAATCTCGGGCTGCGCGAAGGAAGGCCGATTGACGGCAAAGCTTCCGATCAGACGATGCCCTTCGACCCGGGTCGAGGAGACGCCGAAGGGTTGGGTGGGCACCCAAGTCGCATGAAGCGCGTCGCTGCCGGGGGAGAGAGCGAAGACGCGCCGGGTGGCGCTGACCGAGGAGCTCGCCGTGCCATCGAAGGCGGCCGCCACCGTCGGAAAGCCAGGGGCTTGGACGAGGATGGGCTCGAAGACCGCCGGCGCGTTGACGAAGCGAGCGGCGAGCCCTCGCCCTTCGCCGCCTTCGAGCTGGAGCACGCGAAGTCCGTCGGCTTCGGCGTCGGCGATCACGAGGTCGGCCCGCCCACCGTTGCGCAACAGCAAGACCAGCCCCGAGGGGCGATCGAGGTCGGCCGCCTCGTCCCGCACGTCTTCGCCACAGGCGCCGGCGCTGGCGCCGGCGAGCATCCCGAGGAGCGCGCCGAGACGCCGGGTCACGGTGCTACCTCGAAGAGGAGCTCCCGGTCTTCGTTGTCGGGGTTGAGCGGCGCGCCCAGGCGAGCGATCACGCAGGGACGATTCGGGGCGGTGACGTCGAGGACGCCGAGGGTGCTGTTCAGGAAGTTGGCCACGTAGAGGAGCCGCCGGCCGTTCCGAACCCGAGGGTCGAAGACGATCTCGGTGGGACTGGAGAGCAGCCGAAAGCCTCGGATGAAGCCGGCGCCGACGTCGACGCGGGCCCGGCCGTCCTCCCGGGCGACGAGGACCGGTGCGTCTCCAGACACGTCGAGGACGAACAGTCCCCGGCGCTCGTCGGGAACGTAGAGCAGGCCGGAGCTCGGCTCGAAGACGGGCCGGCCGATCCGTTCGCCCACTTCGAAGACCGAGAGCAGGGTCAGCTCCTCGTCGTCCAGCTCGACCGTCGCGACGGCCGAGTTCTCGGTCTGTGCACCCTGGTCGTCGACGATGCGGAGAGCGACCCAAATCCGCGTAGGATCGTCGCCACGGGTGGCCAGTCCCCGGATCCGCTCCCCCGATGTCTCCGGCTCCAGGTCGAGGCTGCGCGAGGGCACGAAGATCGAGGGGTCTCGCGCCTCCTGACCCAAGGGCTGGCCGACGTCGGCGAAGCTGTCGCGCTGAAGCTCGAGGAGCGGGCGGGCGTCGAACTCTGCGATGCGAAGGGATCTGGTCCCGGGATCGCCATTGCTGGTCACCAGCAGTCGCTCGGGTCCGAGCCCAGCCACCCCAAAGGCGCCCGTGAGGCCGGCCACGCTGGCCACGATGGGGCGACCGGCGGCGGCCTCGACGTCCCCAGCCCCGAGGTCGAGGCGGGCCTGGAGTCGGCCAGCGCCCACCACCGAGACCGGACCGCCTGCGCCGCCCAGATGGGTGACGGCGAGGAGCAGCAGCTCGTCTCCGGCGGCGTAGACCGGGGCGACGTCGAAGGGGTCGTCGTCGTCCAGGAGGAGACGATAGCGGGCGGCGCAGTCGACCGCGGTTTCGGTGTCTTCACCTTCGGCCCGGCAGGAGATGAGGTCACCTTCGACCGGCGGCGTCCCGGGTGGAGGCAGTCGCCCACCGGGTTCGACGTCGAACAAGGTCAGGCTCTGGCCGAAGCGGGAGGGCAAGGCCAAGCGACGCTGCTCCCCGTCCCGGAAGGCGACGAGGCGACCCGAGCCCGACGGCACGCGCAAGGCCCCGACGAGACCTGCGATCTCGTCTTGGATGATCGGGGCCTCGCAGGTCGCGCCCACGACCTGGCTCGCCAGCGCGTCCAGTTCGAAGGCCGTCATGAGCCCGGCGTTGAATCGCTGGTCCACGTTGGTGCTCACGACGACCAGGACGTCCTGGTCCGGACTCGGGCCCTCGATGGCGACAGCCCCGTAAGGAAAGGTGAGCCGCCCTGCGCCTCCCTGAAGCGGTGAAATCCCTAGGATGGGGTCCGCACACTGGGTCAGCGCCAAGAAGAGAACACCGCCCAATCGCGTCATGCCTATGCCCATACAACCACGGTCGAAGGCCGGTTGGCCCTGGATTTGGCGTGGCCGCGCGCACGGCCCCCCTCCGACGCGCTGGCGCTACCACGGCGCCGTAGGGATGTCGAAAACTATGGCTGGCGCTTCGCTCTGGCCTGCAAGGGCGCTATCGTCGACCCATGCACTTGCTGAAGCGGACCCCGATCGAGCGTATCATCCGCCGGCTCGAGCGTCATCCGACAGTCGTGGTTACGGCGGCCACGCTCAGCCTTCGCTTCGCGAAGGACTATCAGCGGGTGCGCAGCGGCGAGATCGACGGCGCAGAGTTCAAGCGCCGGGGCTGGACCCACGTCGGCTCCATCTCGGGCGGAATGGCCGGAGCCGCGGCCGGCGCCGTGGCCGGCACCGCCTTCGTCCCGGGCCTCGGTACCATTCTGGGGGCCTTCACCGGCTCGGTGGTCGGCGACGAAGCGGGGTCCCGAATCGGACGGGCCGCCGTCGAGCACGCCGAGGTTCAATGGCGTCGCGCCCGGACCGGTCCACCTCATCCCTCGGCCCCGCCCGAAGAGGCCGAGCCCACGCCAACTCCCCGACGAAAGCTATGAGCCGTATTCCCCCTGACTGGGACAAGCGTCTCCGCCACCCGGTGGTGGTCGGCTTCGCGGTCCGCTTCGGCGTTCAGGTCGGCCAAGAGACCCGCAAGTACTGGTCCGGCGAAGTGAACGCCGACGAATACAAAAAAAAGATGGGGCAGTGCGTCGGCAGCCTCACCGGCAGCGCCGGGGGAGCGGCCCTCGGCGCAGGGGTGGGGAGCCTGCTCCCCGGCGTCGGCACCTTGGTCGGAGCCTTCGGCGGCGCCATGGCGGGGGAGCTGCTCGGCGAATACGCCACCCGCTGGGGGGCAGAGCGTCTTCAGGGTAGGGTCGGTGGGTCTTCATCGGACCCGTCCCCGGAGGTCGGAGGCGCCGAGTTCACCGAGCCTGGCCGCACCGAGCCCGACGCCGAGCGCCCCGGCAACGAGGCCGACGAAGAGCTCGGCTGAACGAACAGCCCGTCCCGCACCGGCGCTTCGTAGTGTCGGTCGAGGCGATCCAGTAGAGCCCGGCCCTCTTCGCTCCCTTCGGCTCCGTAAGGGAGGACGAGCTTCAAGCGCACCAGGAGATCTCCAGCCCGGCGGTCTCGGTGAGCGGCCACGCCGGCTCCCGGCAGCCGCACCACTTGGTTCGGCTGGCTGCGAGCCGGAATGCGGAAGCTGACGCGCCCCGACGGGGTCGGGATCATGACGTCGCTGCCGCACACCAGCTCTCGTAGCGACACCGGAAGCTCGAGGCGAACGTCGCGTTCGATACGCTCGAACAGGGGATGGCGTGCCACGGTGACGTCGATGAACAGGGTGCCCGGCGGCCGGCCGGGCTCGCCGGCCTCGGCCACCCGAAGGGTCTGGCCCGTCTTCATGCCGGGCGGCACGCGGACCGTCACCGGCCCCGAGGCGCCCTGGGTGCGCGGCACGAGAACGACGCGCGTCGCGCCGTTGGCCGCCTCGACGAAGCTGAGGGTGATGGCGAGCCGAAGGTCGGCCCCTGGCCCCACCGACTCCAAGCGGACCGGATCGAAGCCCGCCGCTATGGCCGCACGCCCGAAGCGGTCATAGAGCGCCCGCTTTTTGGGATCCGACAGGACGTCGAAGGCCGCGGTGATGGCCCGAAAGCGCAGGTGGCGCGCCTCGTCCCCCGGATGGAGGTCAGGGTGATTCTCCCGGACGAGCTTTTTGTAGGAGGCCCGAAGCTCGTCGGGGGTCACAGACGGAGTGCTGCCGAGCTCCGCGTACAGGTCCCCGGTCACCGGCGCCATTTAGTCCGATTGATCGGCGGCTGGGGAGTCCCCAGCCGACCCGAACTCGGCCTCGACTCGGTGCATACCCGGGAGCTCGATGCGCTGCCCGGTCAGTCGTCCGCTTCGGTCTTTGAGAACGCTGGCGGTCACACCGCGCGAAGAAGACGCGAGCTCGAGACGCAGCGCCGCGCCCGAGATCGAAGCCGCCGCCTCGGAGGAGGTCACCAAGATGGTGGCCACCCGAGCGCCTTCGGTGGCGCTCTGGAGACGACGCCAGCGAGGCGGCGTCAGCCACCCATCCAGCCCCAGGCCCACCACCGCCGAAAAGACTCCCGAGGCGACGATCTGCTCGAGGCCGTACATCACCCGCTCGTCGGAGCGCTGGACCATCAAGGTCCGCTCGAGCACCACCCCACGCTGCCAAAAGGCAGGAGGATGGGCCCGCCCGCTTCCGTCGATCAGGGCGACCACCTCGCCCTCCCGGGTTCGGTGGGCGAGGACCCCGGCCGCGAGGCTCGAGCGGCCGCTGCCCACCGGCCCCGTCACCAGGGCGATGCCGCCTCGAGGCCAGCCCCCGAGACGGTGATCCAGCTCGGGCCACCCGCTGGCCATGAACGCGAGCTGGCCGAGGAAAGGCGCACGGCTACGCAGCTCGCGCCTGAGCTCGTCGATGGAGCGCGCTTCGGCCACGTGAACGCTTTACTGAACATCAAAGCAGATGACAACGACGCCTCGTCCCATGGCTAAGTGTCGCGTCATGGGGCTGATCAGCTGGCTCACGGACACCGGCCCGTATCCAGCGCGCTGGGACTGCGGAGACTGGTCGACCTGGCTCGGGTGGGTCCACATCGGAGCCGACTTCGCGACCTTCCTCGCCTATACGACCATTCCGCTCCTGATCTCGGCCTTCGTGCTCCGCCGGCGGGGCCTCCCCTTCCCCAGGCTGTTCTGGCTTTTTTGCCTGTTCATCTTCAGCTGCGGAACCGTCCACCTCCTGGAGGCGGTCATCTTTTGGACCCCCCTGTATCGCATCTCGGCCGTGCTCAAGGTGTCGATGGCCGTCGCGTCCTGGGCGACCGTCTTCGCCCTCTTCCCCGCCCTCCCAAAAGCCCTCCGCATGCCTCGCCTCGCCGCGATGACCGAGTCTCTTCAGCGCGAGGTGTCCATCCGCATGAAGGCCGAGCAGGAGCTCCAAGCCACGACGCGGATCCTCGAGAAACGAAAAGATGAGCTGGAGGACAGCAACCGGGAGTTGAACAACTTCGCCTACGTCATCTCCCACGACCTCAAGGAGCCGCTGAGAGGCATTCGGAACTACGTCCGCTTCATCGACGAGGACCACGGGCCCGCGCTGCCCGAGCCGGTGCACGAGCGTCTGACCCGAATCACCGAGATGGCCCAGCGCCTGGAGAGCCAGATCCAATCGCTGCACGACTTCTCGAAGGTCGGGCGCACCCAGCTCGACCGAGGCCCGGTGGCTCTACAGGCCGTGCTCGAAGAGACGCTCGACCGCCTCGCCGACCCCATCGACACCTCAGGCGCCGAGATCGAGCTCCCCGTTCCCCTTCCTTCGGCGTGGTGCGACCGAAGCCGGATAGGCGCCGTCTTTCAAAACCTGCTCGGCAACGCTCTCAAGTATACCGACGAACCGCCCCGAATCGAGATCACCTGGGCCATGGAGGACCAGAGCCGAGTTCGCGTAGAAGTCTCGGATCAGGGCGTCGGGATCCCCGAGAGCCTCCGTGACTCGGCCTTTCAGCCCTTCAAGCGCCTCAGCGCGAATCGAGAGGGAAGCGGCATGGGGCTGTCGATCGCCCAGCGGGTCGTCGAGCGCCACGGCGGGGAGATGTGGATCAAGGACAAGGATGGCCAGGGGACCACCTTCGCCTTCACGCTTCCGATTCAGCCCGACCCATCCAACTCCGAGCCGGATCCGACGTGGGCGGAGACATCGTCCGCGGTGTCGGTCTCTTGAGCTTCAGCGGACCGGCTCCTCGACCGGGCGCAGGTCGAGCCAGAAGCGGTTCGGGTGACCCTCACCGTCTTCGCCCAGCCTGAAGGCGGCCTGCGGGGCTCGAACCGAAAGACGCAGGCGCCCCACGGCGCGGCCAGCCCCGCCGTGCAGGAGCCACGTGTCGCCGCATCGAGCAGGGGCGGAGACCTGACTGCTCTCGGCTCCGTAGATGATGAAGTCGAGTTGGGGCGCCACCTCGGCCAAGACCTCGGCCTCGTCTCGCTCCATCCGGGCGAGGAGGATGAGGACCTCGGCGCCGGCGCTCTGCAGGGCGTGGATCTCGTTCGCCAGCGCGGGGCCGTGCTCGAGCAACACGAAGTCCTCGGACGCCGCCGACTCGGGCAGGACGACACCGGTGATGCCCATACGGACGCCGTCCACGGAACGGATGAAGGAGCGGGCGAGGGACCACTCGTCGATGGGCCGCGCGTTCGCGCTGAGCCACGGCAGCGCCCCTTCGCGACGAAGGCGCTGAAGCAGGTCCGCCTGCCGAACCTCATGGGGGCCGAGGTTCAGCGCCAGGGCGTGGGGTCCCAGATGCCGGGCGAGACGACGGGCGAACTCGAGATCGGCGTCGGGAGGCAGGAGGTCACCTAGGTCGAGCCAGCGCTGCCCAGGGTCCCGGCTCAGCTGGGCGACGAGGGGGGCGAGGCCAGCTTCGGCTTCTAGCTGCGCCGCGAAGCCGGCGGTATAGCGAAGCTGGACGTGGCGAGCATCCTCCGAGCCATCTCGGCAGGACGACAAGGCGACGAGGGTGAGACAGAGCGCACGCACGGACCCGGAGCGCCGGGCGCTCCTCAGGATCCGACTGCAATAGCGGGGGCGTTTGATCCAGATCCTGCGCCCTCCGGCGCCGCGAGCTCGACGAATTCATCCCGCTCACCCAGGAAAACCACACGGTCCCGGCCGGTGCGCTTGGCGTGATAGAGCGCAGCGTCGGCTGCGGCGTAGAGCTTGGCGGGCGCTCCTTTCGAGTCGACGAAGCTCAGGCCGATGCTCGCCCGGACCTCGAGGAGGCGCCCTTCCCACTCGATCGGCGTCCCCCGAAGCCTCTCCCAGATCCGCATGGAGACGGTCCGGATCGCCGCCTCGTCGGCGCCGCACAGAAGAACACCGAACTCTTCCCCGCCGTAGCGCCCCACGTCGTCTTCGGCCCTGACCGAGCTCTGCAGCCTCTGGGCGACGACGCGCAGGACCTCATCGCCGGCCTGGTGACCGTGGGTGTCGTTGATCTCCTTGAAGTGGTCGAGGTCCACCATCAGGTAGGCCACTGGACCGGCCCCGAGCTGCATGTCCTGCAGCCGGGCTTGGACCCGCGCGTCGAAGGCGCTTCGATTCATGACGCCGGTCAAGCCATCCACCCGAGCGAGCTCCTTGAGGCGACGCTCCGACGCCTTCATCCGTCCGTGAAAACGAAGGAGACGCTCCCCCACCCGGAGACGGGCGGAGAGCTCCGGCTTCTTGAAAGGCTTGGTCATGTAGTCGTCGGCGCCGGACTCGAAGGCCTCGACGAGGGTGTCCTCTTCCTCGCTCCCCGTCAGGACGACGATGTAGGTGTAGACGTCCTCTTCGGTCTGTCGGATCCGGCGGCAGAACTCGGTCCCGTCCATCCCGGGCAGCCCGAGATCGAGGAGCACGATCCGGTGGGCGTCCTGCTTCATCACCGACAACCCCTCCTCGCCGGAGCTGGCTCGCGCGACCCGGTAGCCCTCCCGCTCGAGGTGACGCGCCAAGACGACCTGGCTCGTCCGATCGTCTTCAATCAGCAGAATCGAGGGCCTCTCCTGATCCGTAGCGCGTCGAGATCCCGGCACTACATCCTTCATCGGGCGGGAACCCCGAGGGCTTGAGCGGACGCGTCGATATGGCTCGCTCACCCGGGGGGACGGGTGCCACCCTTTTGTCCATGCTCTCGTCCCTGGCCCCTGGATTCCTGGTCGCGTCTCCCAGTCTCCTGGACCCGAATTTCATGCGGACCGTCATCCTCCTGGTCGAGCACGGCCCCGAGCGCTCGTTGGGCTTCGTGGTGAATCGCCCCGCCGACATTCGCTTTTCACGGGTGGTCCGGGAGCTGAACCCTGGTGCGGCCCAGACCGCCCCCCAGGTGCCGGTCATGATGGGCGGGCCCGTCTCCCCGGAGACTGGCTGGATCGTCTACGGCGCAGACCAAGGGGGCTACGCCCCGGAGGACGATGGCACCATTCGGGTTGCGGAGAGGATCCGCGTCAGTCCGAGCCGGGACCGCCTAGCCCGGCTGAGCGAGCAAGGGACCGCCCCCGCGCACATGCTGGTCCTCGGCTACGCCGGTTGGGCCGAAGGCCAACTCGACGTGGAAATTCAACAAGGCGCGTGGATCCCCGTCGAGCTCGACGAGACCGTCGTCTTCGAGACTCCGGTCGAAGAGCGCTGGAACGCGGCCCTGGCGCAGGCCGGCATCGACCCCATGCTCCTCGTGACGGCGACGGACGGGTCGCTATCGTAGGCGCCGCCAAAGCGACGTGTAGGAGATCCCGAGGGCGACCGACGCCTCCTTCAGGCTCTCCTGCTCCCGGATCACGGCCTGAATATGAGCGCGTTCAAAGCGCGCCCGTGCCTCCTTGAGGGGCTCGACCTCTTCCAGGTTCGTCGGCAAGGGCGGTCCGCAGGGCGGCCCCTCCGGAGGCTCCACGTCCAGCGTGTGTCCGTGAAAGAGCTGCATCCGCGCTCTCCGGAGGCTGTGGGCGATCTGGTCGTGCTGCCTGCGAAAGGCCCGAAGTTCTTTCACTTCGAGGGTCAAAAGCAACCAGCGCTTCAAGTCGTCGCGGTCGGCCCCGGAGGGCAGCCAGGTGATCTGCTCTCGGCCCAGGATCTGGCGCGTTGCCACGTCGTCTTCGGTCTCCTTGCCGCTCCCGACCAGCAGAGTGGGCATTCGGTCCGAGAGCTGGTTGTCGGCCCAGCGGAGGACCTCCGGCAAAAAAGGACCTGCGGCAGCAACGCCGATGGCCAGCCCGTCCAGGCTTCGGGGCCCGCCGTCGCCGGTCAGCTCGAGGGCGGAGGTAAAGTTGCGAAGGTCGAGCCCGACACCGTGCTTGGCGCTCCAGGACTCCAGTTCATCGCTCAGGTCTCCTCGGTCCAACACCGCGATCACGGCGCCCCGAGGCATGTTCTTTTTCATTCGATGTCTCTTCGTTGGCGCCTCGATAGCGTAGCGGGCGATACGCCCAAAACCTGCGCAGCCTCGCGGGCGCTGCTGCACAGATGTTGGACCCGTTCGATGTAGGCCGTCTCGAAGGCGTCACTGGCGCTTTCGAGGTCGTGGATCGACATGGGTCCGACGGGGAGCGGGGGCGGCTGGAAGGAGTCGAGATCGTCGGACAAACTCTCGGGCGGCTCCCCGAGCAGCTCCAGCTCCCGCTGAGAGAGGCGCTTGGACTCGCAGCGGTGGTCGAGCTCGAGCATCAACAGGGCCCGAAAATCAAAGGACCGAGAGAGCACGTCGGCCCAAGGCTCGGCGCGCCGCTCGGTCAGGACGTCCATGACGCCCTGGGCCCGAAGCGCGGCCGAGTTGCTCTCGTGGCCGTCGGGATCGAAGACCAGAACCCCCACCGGGGCGCTGTCCACGCTCAGGATTCGCATGATCTCGGTCGCGCGACGGGCGTGGGTGACGACGACGGTGACGCGATGGGCGCGGACGGCCGCCGCCACGGTGGAGGGCTCGGGGTGGTCGTGGAGGGTGACGCCCAAGCTGTGCAGTACGTCACGCATCTCCGCACAGTCGAACAGTTCGACGTGAAGTTCGGTCGATACGCCGTGGGACTCGAGCACCGACGCGACCGAAGAGGACATGCGAGCTACCGACACCTCGTGCGAACCATAACCGACCGGTGGAGCGATTGCAGTCATCTCATTTCGCTGATTCGGACTTCCCTCGCGAAGCTGAAATAGAATGCGTCATTGAAGCACTTCCTTCGGAGCCAAGGTAGGCGAGCCACCCACCTTCTCCGTGGCCGGCATGGCCCTCGACGTAACGCGTGATCCCACGGGCCAAGCCCTCCGCCACCGCCTCCCGCCACGTGTCCTGCATCATGTGGCGCCCCTCCACCGGGTGGCTCAAGAAGCCGCTCTCGACCAGGACGGCGGGCATGCGAGCGCCGAGCAGGACGTGGAAGAGCGCCCGGCGGAGGCCCAGATCGCGGACCGCCCCCATCTGGGACCGAAGGGCGTCGATGAGCTCTCCGTGCACAGCGTTTGCCAAATCTTCGGAGCGCTGCGTCGCGCTCTGCATCGCCATGCGGGCCAGCAGCAGCTCGACGTCGCGGAGTCGCTCCGGCGTATCGGTCGGAAACTCGGGCAGGTGAAGCTGGGCCTCCCGGTCTTCCAGCCGGCGGGCGAAGCGGCGGCCTGCCGCGTCGAGGACATAGGTCTCGATCCCATGGAAGCGCTGCTCATGGTGGGCGTTGCCGTGGATGGAGACGAACAGGACCGCGTCGGACCGATTGGCGATGTGGACGCGCTCGTCGAGGCCCACCGTCTCGTCCTTCCTCCGGGTCATGAGGACGTGAAAGCGTCGGGCCAAGCGCGCCTCGAGGCGCAGCGCGACGTCGAGGTTGTAGTCCTTCTCCCAGCGCCCGCCCGGACCCCGGGCGCCGCGCTCGGTCCCGCCGTGCCCGGGATCGAGGACGATGGTGGGGGCGCC
>CAYZFR010000069.1:0-4772 GCA_964477875.1 uncultured Myxococcales bacterium | reverse complement strand
GACGCCTCGAGCGACACGGCGGCGAGCGTCGCCTTCTCCGGCACCGGCTCTTCGGCCGCGGCGAGACAAGCCTCCTCGTAGGCGCGACGCTCGGCCTCGGCCCTTCCGGCATCCGCCGCGCTCCCGGACCAGTGAGCGAGCCGAGCCCAGGCCTCGACTTCCTTCGCCCGGGCCGGGCAGTGTTCGTTCGCCGGACCTCTGCGCACGACCGTCTGCCAGAGCTTCAGAACCCGAACGTGCCGGTGGCGGAGGCGCTTCGCTCGGTCCGAGCCGCTCAGAGCGGCATCGGCGGCGGCGGCCCGGTCCATGAGCGGAGACGCGGCGAGGGCGACGAGCAGCGCGATCACGCCCGAGATCGTAAAGCGCCCGATCACGGGCGCAACTTTTTGGCCGGCTCAGTCCTGGCGCAGGGCATCCTGCAGCTCCACGAGCAGCTGATGGGCCTCGCGGGGACTGAGCTCGTCGAGGTCGAGGCCCAGGATCCGTTCCGCCAGCTCCCGATTCGGATTCGGCGCCTCGGCGGGGCCCTCGAAGAGGTCGAGCTGATCGGAAGGCCCGAGCGGTTGACCTCGCTCCAGTCTCTCGAGCAACGCCCGCGCCCGCGCCACTACCGGCGCCGGGAGGCCCGCGAGCCGCGCCACCTGCACGCCGTAGGAACGGTTGGCCCCCCCTTTTTCGAGCTTGCGGAGAAAGACGATGCGGTCGCCCCGCTCCCGCACCGCCACGTGCCGGTTGCCGGCCCGAGCCCGGCTGCGACCGATCTCGGTCAGCTCGTGGTAGTGCGTGGCGAAGAGGGTCTTGGCGCCAACCACGTCGTGCAGGTGCTCGGCCACCGCCCACGCGATGGACAAGCCATCGAAGGTGCTCGTCCCTCGGCCGATCTCGTCCAAGAGGACCAAGGAACGATCCGTGGCCGCCCGCAGGATGTTGGCGGTCTCGTTCATCTCGACCATGAACGTGGAGCGGCCTTTGGACAGCTCGTCCCCGGCCCCGACCCGGGTGAAGATCCGGTCGATGCGCCCCACCGTGGCGCGCTGGGCAGGGACGAAGGCCCCCATGTGGGCCAGGATGGCGATGAGCGCGGTCTGACGCATGACGGTGCTCTTGCCTGCCATGTTCGGTCCCGTCAGGATGAGGAGACGCTCGCCGGCGTCGAGACGGATGTCGTTGGGAACGAAGCGCTCGCCCAGCTCTTCGGTCAATGCCTCCAGGACCGGGTGACGTCCTTCTTCCACGTCGAGGACGTCCTCCTCCACCATCCGGGGCCGACACCAGGCCCGGCGCTCCGCCAAGTAGGCCAGACCGGCGAGCACGTCGGCCTCTGCCGCTGCGTCGACGAGGGTCCGAAGGCGCGGTATTTGGGGCGCCAGACCGGCCATCAGCTCCCGGAACAGCTCCCAGGCTCTCTCCTGGCGGCGCTCCTCGGCGTGGCTGACCTCGTCCTCGAGCTTCTTGAGCTCGTCGGTGAAGAAACGCTCCGCGTTGACCGTCGTCTGCTTGCGGATGAAGCGCTCCGGAGCCAGATGCAAGTTTGCTTTCGTTACCTCGATGTAGTAGCCGAACACCTTGTTGTGCCGGATCTTGAGAGAGCTGATCCCGGTCGCGGCCTTCTCCTTGGCCTCCAGCTCCGCGATGAGACGCTTCCCTTGAAAGGACAGCTCCGATGAGCGATCGAGGCGCTCGTCGAAGCCCATCCGAAAAACGCCGGGCTCGGCTGGATCGGTCGGCGGCGCAGACTCCAACGCCGCCTCGAGGTGCTGGAGGAGATCCTCCGCGCGGTCCGTCTCGACCAGGGTCTGCAGGCGCCCCGCTTCGCCCACCAGCTCGTCCGCCAGCACCGGCCGCAAGGCGTCCAGCAAACGGCCTGCCGCCCGGAGCCCGTCGGCGAGGGCCCTGAGCTCCTTGGGATGGGCGCGCCCGAGGGCGACCCGGGCCAAGAGCCGCTCCAAGTCGGGCATGTGGCCCGTCGCGTCCCGGGCCTCGTCGAGCACCGAGGGGTGGGCGCAAAGTCGCTCCACCGCGTCGGCCCGCTCGGCGATGCGGGCCAGCTCGTCCAGTGGGCGGCCAAGCCAGGCCCGGAGCCGGCGGGCACCGGCGGGGCTGCGGGTCTCGTCGATGCAGTCGAGGAAGGAGCGGCCGCCTTCGCCTCGGGCCGAGAAGAGCTCCAGGTGTTCGCGGGTCAGGCCGTCCAGAACCAAGCCCTGGGTGGCGACGTAGGGAACGAGCCGGGCGACGTGGTCCAGAGTCGCCCGACCAGTCAGATCCTGGGCTTCGGGGAGCAGCTGAGTAGCGTCGACATAGGCGAGCACCATGCCCGCCGCATCCAGAGCCTGGGGCGAGAGGGCGAGCTCCAGACCTCGCAGCTCGTCGGCCCCGAATTGCGCTTCGAGCCGGGAGCGAGCCCCCACTCGCTCGCCTCGGGGTCGCGCCGAGAAGGGCACGCTCAAACCCCAGTCTTCGCCCTCCTCCCCCAAGAGCTCCCGAACGCCGAGGCGCGAGAGCTCCTCTTCGAGGGCGTCCCGGTCGGACACCGAGGTCGCCACGAATTGGCCGGTCGACAGCTCCAGCACCGCTAGACCGAGCTCGTGCTTCTTGCCCGTCCCCCGGCACACCGCGGCCAGAGGCGCCACCTCTCGGGCCGAGGCTTGGGGATCGAGGAAGGTTCCCGGCGTGAGCACCCGGGTCACCGCCCGGCGGACGAGACCCTTCGCTCTTCGGGGGTCCTCGACCTGGTCGACCAGAACCACTTTGCGCCCCAAGCCGATGAGTCGAGCCACATAGCCGTCGATGGCGTGGTGCGGCACCCCAGCCATGGGCACGTCCTTCTCCTTGCTGCGGGCGGTGAGCGTGATGCCGAGGAGCTTCGCGCACACCTCCGCATCCTCGAAGAAGGTCTCGAAGAAGTCTCCCATCCGAAAGAGGACGATGGCGTCGCCGTATCGAGCCTTTACGCCGAGATACTGCTGCATCATCGGCGTCTGGTTCGCAGCGCTCACGACTCGGCTCGAGCCAGGAACCAGTCGGCGTAGCGCTCGGCGAGCTGATCCCGGGTGGGCTTGGGCTCGTTCAGGATCTCGTGCTGCAGGCCGGTCAGCTCTTCGGCGTCGGCGTCGGGAAGGGCCTCGCCCAGCCGGCGGCTGGCGGACGGGCTCGCCACCTGATCGGCGCCTGCGTAGAGGAGGAAGACCGGAAGCCGGAGCCGATGGGCGCCTTGGAACACTTCTTCCATCGCGCGCTGGCTCTCCTGGAACCAGCGAACGGTCGCCTTCTTGTTGTTGAGCGGATCGGTGTCGTAGCGCACCGCGATCTCGGGGTCACTGGCGACCTGCGACCCGCTGAGGTCAGTGGGTATCGCGAACTTGGGCGCGAGGCGATTCAGCAGCCGCCCCGCCGCCACCTTCCAGCTCGGCACTTCGAGCTCGAGACCCACGTAAGGCGAAGAGAGGGCCAGTCCCCGCCAGTCGTCGAGGCCGCGCTTCAGAAGGTAGTGCAACAGCAGCAGTCCGCCCATGGAGTGACCGAACAACAGTCGAGGACCATGCCCGCGGGCCTGGACGAGCCCGATGACGGCGTCGAGGTCCAGGTGGTAGTCCTCGAAGCGAGCGACGTGGCCCCGCGCGCCTTCGCTGCGGCCATGGCCGCGGAGGTCGAAGGCGGTCACGCTCAGCCCCCGTCCCGCCCACAGCTCCACGGCCTCGGCGTAGCGCCCGGCGTGCTCACCGTAGCCGTGTACGAGGAGGATCTCGGCCCGAGGGTCCTCGGCCTCGCGGCGGAAGACGCGCAGTCGAAGCCCGTCCTCGGTCTGAACGTCCATGAGAGGCTCACTATCCTTGCTCCCGTCCTGGGCAAAGGCCAACGTCCCCTGGGTGGACGCCGATGCCTTGAAAGCCCGGGCCGCAGCCCTCGGCTTCGACGCCTGTGGCGTGGCCCGCGTCGGTCCCATCGACGCCGAGGGGAGACTCCGGGACTGGTTGGCTCGGGGGCGCCACGGCCCCATGGACTACATGGCGCGCAACGTGGCCGAGCGGGAGGACGTTCGACGGCTGGTGCCGGGGGCGCGCAGCGTGGTCGCGCTCGCGATCAGCTACCGCCGCGACGCGCCGCCGCAAGCGCCCCTCAAGGTGAGCCGCTACGTGACCGACCGTGACTACCACAAGGTCCTTCGCAAGCGCCTCCGCAAGCTCCGGAAGGAGATCCTGGCCCAGCGTCCAGAGGCGGTCGTGAAGCCGAGCGTCGACACCTCGCCGGTCCTCGAGCGCGCTTGGGCGGCGCGGGCTGGGATCGCCTGGCTAGGGAAGTCGTGCATGGCGATCAGTCCCCGGCTCGGGACCTACACCTTCTTGGGGACGCTGATCACCGACGCCGAGTTCGCCGCCGACGCCCCGATGCCTGACCGCTGCGGCAGCTGCACCCGATGCCTGGACGCTTGCCCAACCCAAGCCTTCGTAGGCCCAGGACAGCTCGACGCCCGGCGCTGCATCACGACCTGGAATGTCGAAGACCGCCGGCGGGCGCGGGAGGACATGCCTGAGCTCCACGGTTGGCTGGCGGGCTGCGACGTGTGCCAGGAGGTCTGTCCTTGGAACAAGTTCGGAGTCGACGCCGACCCCGAACTCCGAGAGCGCCCCGCCCTCGCCTGGCCGGACCCCTCGATCGCCGAAGGAGGGGACGAGGTGCTGCAGCCCCTGCTCGAAGGGACGGCGCTGAAGCGCACCGGAGCGCCGGCCCTGAGGCGCAACGCGCTCCGCATTCTGAAGTGAACGAGCGCTCCA
>CAYZFR010000068.1:1738-17874 GCA_964477875.1 uncultured Myxococcales bacterium | reverse complement strand
TTGGCCATGCAGCTGAAGCCGTTTTTCAGCGCCTTACTAGGGCTCGCTCTGGCTTCGAGCTTGGCGTTTTTGGCGAAAGCCGAAGGTGGCACCGTCGATGCGCGGACCCAGATGGCGGGCGCGCTCCTCGCGGCACCGGAAGAGAAGCGGACCGACGCCAGCGTGATGGTCTACGACGACTCGGGCCAGCTCCGGACGGCGCGAGAGGGCGATGGAGATCTGATCTGCTTGGCCAGTGATCCCAGGGAAAAGAGCTTCAAGGCAGCGTGCTACCATCGGGGTCTGGCGGACTACATGGCCCGAGGTCGAGCTCTGCGGGCCGACGGAGTCGCCGGCGACGAGAACCGCGCTCAGCGATGGAAAGAAGTCGAATCAGGCCAGCTCGCGCTGCCGCGGACGCCCATGACGCTCCACATCCTGAGCGGAAGCCACTTCGACCCCCAACGGGGTGAAGTGGAAAAAGCCTTTCGTCGTTGGGTCGTCTACGTTCCCTTCGCCACCGCCGAGAGTACGGGTCTGTCGGATGAGCCGAATCCGAGAGGCCCCTGGCTGATGCACGCCGGCACCCCGGGAGCCCACATCATGATCACGCCTCCCCGCCCGAAAACGCCTGAATGAAAGACTTCGCGCTCGGTGCTTCTCGCCGCCAAGGCAATTGGGGGCCTTGGGCGTGACTCACTGACGGGGGCACGGTAGTTCGCACCCATGCGAGGTCTCGTCTTCACGCTCATCGGTCAAGATCGGCCAGGCATCATCGACTCCGTCGCCGCCTGCATCGCCCACCACGGCGGCAGCTGGGAGGAGAGCCAGCTGGTAAGACTGCAGGGACAATTTGCGGGGATCGTGCACGTCGAGGTGCCGGACGAGAAGCTGGAGGCCGTGCGCGGAGCCTTGTCGGACCTGCCGGGCCTACGGGTGACCATTGCCGACGCCGAAGAAGCCGAGGCCCCCCATGGCTCGGTCGAACTCGACCTCGTGGGCGCGGACCGGCCCGGCATCATCCATCAGATCGGTCACGTCCTCGCCGAAAGCGGGATCAGCATGGAGCAGCTCGTCACCTCGACCGAGCGCGCGCCCATGAGCGGCGAGGCCATCTTCCGAGCCCACGCCGTGCTAGCCGTACCCCCTGGCAAGTCGATCGCCGCGCTCCGCGACTCCTTGGAGTCCCTGGCCAACGAGCTCATGGTCGAGCTGGAGCTGGAAGAACAGAGCCAAGGCGGACCGAAAGCCTGAATTCGCCCGTCAAGCTTTGGGATCTAGGGGGGTGGACTTGTACTCGATGATCTCCGAGGTCTTTCCGGCCCAGCGCTCCCGATGAAACTGGACCACGCCCTGTAGCTCGGGGACTCGCCCAATCTGGGTGAAGGCCGCGTAGAGGGCCGAGCTTCGCAGATCCCGCCCCCGGCGATGGACCGATCGAAGGGTCCGGAGAAAGTTGACCGGGTAGGCGGAGAGCAAGCCCAGGCTGAGGCCCAAGGTGGGGAGGCTGCCGCCCACCGCGATAGCCGGGAGAACGCCCCCCCAGAACACGATGCGGCGGGTCTCGTGCACCCAGTGCCGCTCGGGCCCCTCGCCGTGCTTGGCGCTCCCCGCGGCATAGGCAAAGCCGGCTCGTCGAGCCCGCTTCCACCATTGATCCATGCTCACGATGGCCGCGTCGTGGAGGGTCATGTTGGCGTCGATCCGTTCGATCTTCCAGCCCGCCCGCCGCAGCCGGAGGCACAGCTCGGGCTCCTCCCCCGCGATCAAGGTGGCATCAAAGCCGCCCACTTCGACGAGAGCTTCCCGTCGCATCAAGGCGTCGCCCCCGCAGGCGTTCGTCTCCCCGACCGGCGTGTCCCACTCGATGTCGCAGAGCAGATTGTAGACCGATGCATCGGGGTGACGTTCGAGGCGCCGTCCACACACGACGCCGAGCTCAGGCCGTGCATCGAGCCGTGCCACGGCGCGCTCCATCCAGCCCTCTACGACTTCGCAATCCCCATCGACGAACTGGATCAATTCCACCTCGTCGTGAAGCTCGAGCAGCCGGCGATAGCCCACATTTCGGGCTCGGGCGGCCGTGAAAGGTACCGAGCGGTCCAGCTCCGCGATGGCGCAGCCCCGCTTCCGCGCCTCATCGAGGCTGCCGTCGGTCGATCCAGAGTCGACGTAGACCACGTGGTCGACGTCTCGAGTCAAGGAGCGAAGGCAGCGGACGAGGCGCTCACCCTCGTTTCGTCCGATCGCGACGGCACCGATGCGCCCCATGGCCGCCCGCAGGGCTAGCACCGGCGGACGGCGAACTCAAAGCGGACCCGAGCCCGATGCGCAGGGCGCCATGAGCTGAGCCCTGTCCTCTGCCCCCGCTCTCGTTCGGGACCCTACTCGACCAGCTCGGCCTCTTCGACCAACGCGTCATAGTGGTAGCCGAAGCCCAGGTCGACGTCCTTGCGGAGCACCCCGCGAAAGGCCACTCGCTGGCCTTCCCCCACCCGCGCCTTGGTCTGGACCGTGAGGTCATGGGTGCCGGCGGACGGGTCGCCCGTCCCATCTCGGAGGTGGACCCAGTTCCAGCCAATGGCGCCTGTCGCTTTCGCGACCGTGCCGAAGACCACGATCTCTTCGTCCGCTCGCTCGTTCAGCTCGGCGTAGGTCCTCCCGATGGAGACGGCGTCTTCGGGCGCACTGGCGGCGACGGCTCGGCGCGCGGCTTCGAGATCGACCACGCGGACATGGTCGATCTCGACGAGCTGCGGCACCCTCCGCCGCAGCTCGGGGATCTCCACGTCGGTTCGTGCCTGCCCCTGGCCGAGGAGGACGTAGTCTCCGGGTTCGGCGTCCACCTGAGGGACCTTTACCCAGGTCGTCAATTCGCCTTGCCGCACCTTCAGAAGCTGGACGCGGTCCCGATCGACGGCTCGCTCCACCACCGTCGGGGCCGTGTTCGCCCAGCCCCCGGGAGGGGGTTCGGTGCCCGCCCCCTCGCGACACCCTGCGAGGCAGAGAACCAGGCACCCACACGTGACGCTCCGGTGCATGCTCCGAAGCTACCGTGTCCGACGGTCCATGCCACGCATGGACCGTCAGATGGATGGCTACTTGTCGGCCTGGACCTGGGCGGCCACGGCAGCGGCGGCCTCCTTGGCGGCCTCGGGGTCGCCGAGGTAGCGGACGTGGCGGAGCTGGAGCCCGTCGTCGAGATCGTAGAGCCTTGGAATGCCCGTCGGAATGTTGATGCCCGTAATGTCGTCCTCGGACACGTCCTCCAGATATTTGAGCAGCGCGCGGAGGCTGTTCCCGTGGGCGGCGACGAGCACGTTCTTGCCCGCCAGCAGCTCGGGCGCGATCGCGTCGTGCCAGTAGGGCAGCACCCGTTCTTGGGTGAGCTTCAGCGACTCGGTGTCGGGCATCAGGCGCGGGTCGAGGCCTTGATACCGTGGATCTTTCAGCGGGTGATGCGCATCGTCCCGCTCCATCGGAGGCGGCGGGATGTCGTAGCTGCGGCGCCAGACGTGGACCTGCTCGTCGCCGTGCTTCTTGGCGGTCTCGGTCTTGTCGAGCCCCGTCAGTCCTCCGTAGAAGCGCTCGTTGAGCCGCCAGCTGCGGCGGACTGGGATCCACATCCGGTCGAGCTCCTCCAGGGTGATCCAAAGGGTCCGAATGGCGCGCTTGAGCACCGACGTGAAAGCGAGATCGATGTCCACGCCTTCCGCCTTCAGATCCTGGGCGCCGCGCCGCGCCTCGTCTCGTCCCTGCTCGGTCAGATCGACGTCGACCCATCCCGTGAATCGGTTCTCGAGGTTCCAAGCGCTCTGTCCATGGCGCATGAGCACAAGTTTTCCGGCCATGGGCAGCCCATAGATCAATTGCCACGCCGAGTCTGGCCCCCGTATGTCCGGTCGCGTGGAACTTCGTGGTCGACGGGCCCTCGTCACCGGGGCGAACACGGGGATCGGCAGGGTCATCGCGGTCGAGCTCGCCAAACGAGGCGCCCAGATCGTTCTCGCCAATCGCTCGCGCACCCGCTCCGAAACCGTCCTGGAGGAGCTACGCAGCGTCGCGACCGCGCCCCCGGAGCTGATCGAGATGGATCTGGCTTCCCTCCCCTCGGTTCGGGCGGCGGCCAACGCGCTCTTGCAGGGCTCGCCCCTGGCCCTCATCGTCAACAACGCCGGCCTCGCCGGCCATCAGGGTCAGACCGAGGACGGCTTCGAGCTCGCCTTCGGCGTGAATCATCTCGGCCCCTATCTGCTGACGCGCTGCCTCTTGGACCATCTCGAGCCGCCGGCTCGGATCGTCAACGTGGCCAGCAAGGCCCACGAACGCGCCACCGGCATCGACTGGAGCGCGGTCACGCGGTCGACGCGCACCGTGACCGGGGTCGCCGAGTACGAGGTCTCGAAGTTGGCCAATGTGCTCTTCACCAAGGCCCTCGTTCGCCGACTGCCGGAGGCGATCCGCACCTTCGCCGTCCACCCCGGGGTGGTCCGCACCGAGATCTGGCGCCGCATCCCGCAGCCCCTACGCTGGTTGATGACCCGCAGCATGATCACGCCCGCTGAGGGCGCCGAGGGCCCGCTGCTGCTGTGCACCGAGGACGTCCCGACCGGGAGCTACTACCACCGCACGCGCCCCAAAGCCCCCAACCCGGTGGCGGACGACGAAGCCCTCCAGGAGGAGCTCTGGCGACGCAGCGCCGAATGGACGGGGCTACCGTCGGACTGACGGCTCCGCTGCGCTCAGACCTCGGCGTCGTTGATGCCGTGGCTCTTGAGCTTCTCCCACAGATTCTTGCGGGAGATACCGAGCATCTCGGCTGCCCTCATCTTCTTGCCTTCGGCCATGCGGAGGGCACGGAGCAGATATTCTCGCTCGAAGACGCGCGTGGCGTCGTGAAGAGGGGTGAGACCGTCCGACGCCTGCTCGGCTTCGGCTCCGCCCGAAAGACCCGAGATGCTCTCCGGGAGATGGGCCAGCTCAATGGTTTGGGAGCGGCTCAGCACCACCGCCCGATGGATCGCATGCTCGAGCTCCCGGACGTTGCCAGGGAAGGCGTACTCGGAGATGGCGGCGAAGGCGTCGGGCGAAATGGCAGGGATCTCCACCCCGGGCCGAACGTGCTTTCGCAGGAAGTGTTCGATGAGCAGCGGAAGATCGCTGCGCCGCTCTCGCAGCGGAGGGATGTCGAGGTCGAGAACGTTGAGCCGATAGAAGAGATCCTCCCGGAACGAGCCCTCGCCGATCCGACTCCGGAGGTCCCGATGAGTGGCGCTGATGATCCGCACGTCGGCGGTCAGCGTCTTGTTGGTGCCGAGGGGCTCGAAGGTCCCGTCCTGAAGCACCCGCAGGAGCTTGGCCTGGGCGGTGATGGGGATCTCGGCCACCTCGTCCAGAAAGAGCGTACCGCCCCGTGCCGCCTCGAAGCGCCCGGTCCGGGCAGCGTGGGCGCCGGTGAAGGCGCCCTGCTCGTGACCAAAGAGCTCGGCTTCGAGCAAGGTCTCGGGGAAGGCGGCGCAGTTGACGGCGACGAAGGGCCCCTGCGCCCGGGGGCTCAGCTTGTGCACCGTGCGGGCGACCAGCTCCTTGCCCGTCCCGCTCTCGCCCGCGATCAGGATCGGTGCCTCGCTGTCGGCCACCGTCTCCACCATCCGATTGAGCTTCACCATGGCCGACGAGTCGCCGACCACCAGCCGTGAGGGATCCTGGTGAGACAGCTGGGCTCGCGCCTGGGTGAGCTGATGCGCCAGGGCGCGCTGGCTCTCGAGGCGCTCGATCCGTACGAGCAGCTCTTCGTGGTCGAAGGGCTTCATCAGATAGTCGACCGCCCCCTCTTTCAGCGCCCGCACCGCGTCCGAGACCTCGGCAAAGGCGGTCATCAAGATGACGTCGACGTCCGGATGCTCCTGTCGGATCCGCCGGAAAAGGGTCATGCCGTCCATGCCCGGCATGCGAATGTCGCTGATCACGAGGTCGAGCGGCTCCTCACGGATCAGGTCCCAGGCCGAAGCGCCGTCGCCGACGGTGCGAACCACATGCCCCGCCTGATCGAGGGCGTCGGCCACCGCAAGGCGGATGGTCGGTTCGTCGTCGGCGAGAAGGATCTTCACGTGGCCACCGAAAGCGGCAGCCAAAGGACGGCGGTGGTCCCGGCGCCGGGACCACTGTCGAAGCTGAGATCCCCGCCGTGAGCGAGAGCCACGCTGGAGGTGACGGCGAGGCCCAAGCCGGTGCCCTCACCTTCGGGTTTGGTGGAGAAGAACGGATCCCGGGCTCGCTCCAGGACTTCGGACGTCATGCCTTTGCCTTCGTCGCGAACGCGGATGCCCGCCAAATTTGGCCGCTCTCGTGTCGGCGGTTCGATGCCGATGCGCACGACTTCGTGACTCGGTGAGGCCTGCACCGCGTTCACGACCAGGTTCATGATCCCTTGGAGTGCACCGCCTTTGTCCACTTTGAATTTGGAAGCACGAAGTGGGCCCTCGTCTAGCTCCAAACGGACGTTCTTTCGGGCCGCGGCCGGCGACGCGAGACGCGTGCACGACTGCACGAGCCCCAAGCCATCGTACTCGCCCTCGGCGCTTCGCTGTGCGCGAGAGCAGTCGAGCAAGGCCCGCACCGTTCTCTCGATCCGCTCCAATCCTTCCTGCACCGTGTCGAAGTACTCCTCCCGTCTCTTCGGCTCGAGCCGATCGCTGCGCAGGCGCTTCATGCAGGCCATGACCCCGGCGAGGGGATTGTTGACCTCGTGGGCAACCCCCGATGCGAGCAAGCCGATCGAGCTCAGCTTTTCGGCCTGAACGAGCTTCGCCTGCTCTTCCCGAATGGTGCGATGGGCGCGCTGCAGGTTGACGAGGGCGCTCTCGAGCTGCTCGGCGTGCAGGCGCTCTTGCTCCCGGGCCAGGGCGAGCTCGCGCACCGTGCGTTCCAGTGCCGCCTCCGTCATCTTGCGCTCGGTGATCTCGTAGCGGATGGCCATGTACTGCCGGGGATTTCCGCGGTGGTCCATGACCGGGACGATGGTGGTCGCCACCCAGTAGTAGCTGCCGTCCTTGGCTCGGTTTCGGATGTCGCCCCGCCAAACTTGGCCCCGTGCGATGGTGGCCCACATGTTCTTGAAGAAGGCCCGCTCGTGAAGGCCCGAGTTGAGAATGTTGTGGTTCTTGCCAAGGACCTCTTCCCGCTCGTACTGGGCCACCTCGCAGAAGCGGTCGTTGACGTAGGTAATGTTGCCTTGCCGATCCGTCATCGCCACGATGGCCGAGGCATCGAGCGCGAACTGATAGACCTCGGCCTGGCGGGAGGCCTCGACCGAAAGCAGACGGTGACTGGCGTCGACGGGCTCGCCGAAGAGGAGCGCCCCCTCGCGCCCCTCGGCCACCGGATAGACCCGCCAGCTCACCTCCCGGTCCTGGAGGAAGGTCTCGAAGCTGGTCTTGGCGGCGGCCGGCAGCGGCCGCTCGAAACGAAGACCGGTTTCACCGAGGTACGACAGCACGTTTTCGCCCTGGAGCTCCGATAGGTCGCGCCCGATCCCCTGCTCGAACGCCTCGTTGGCGCGCACGATGCATCCCTCGGCGTCGACTTCCACCACCCAGGCGTCGATGCGATCCCAGGGCGACATCATGCGGAGGCTAGCAGAGCCTCGGGACAGCGCAGACATCAGACCGACCGCGAAAAGCGTTCCTCTCCTGCGCGCCGATAGCGATCGAAGACCGCGGCTACGTTGCGAACGAAGAGCCGACCTGGCTCGGTCAGCTCGAGGCCGTGTTCGGTGAAGCCCACCAGCTCCGCGAACTCGGTCGAACGCAGCCGCTCGAGCTCGGGTGCGAGAACACGCCGCTCCGAAGGTCCGAGTCGAAGTGCGCCGGTGCACATCAGCTCCATGACCACGCTTCGCCGATCGTCGTCTTCACGACTGCGCCACAGGCCCCTAGCCGGCGTGACCTCGCCTTGCTCGACCGCGGCGTAGTAGTCGGCGAGCTCGCTCGGGTTCTGAAAGTAAGCGCCGCCCACGTCGCTGATGGCGGAGGGTCCGATGCCGATGAGCTCGGTCAGGGCGCGGTCGGTGTAGCCCTGGAAGTTGCGACCCAGTCGCCCCTCGGCCAGGGCCCGGGCCAGCCCATCCTCGGGCCGAGCGAAGTGGTCCATGCCCACCGCGACGTACCCCGCCTCGAAGAGGAGCTCCCGGGCCCGGAGGAAGAGATCGACCTTGGCTTCGCCTTCTGGTCGAGGGTGCTTCGCGAGCGGCCGCTGGTGGCGGAGACGGTCGGGCAGAAAAGCGAAGCTGAAGAGCGCGATGCGGTCCGGCCCCAGACCAATGACGCGGTCGATGCTGTCCTCCCAGCTCGTCGGGGACTGGCCGGGCAAACCATAGATGAGGTCGACGTTGACGCTCTCGTAGGCCAGGGCCCGCGCGGTGGCCATGCGGGCGGGAAGGTTCTCGGCGTGCTCCGGGCGGCCGACGATCTGCAGCACTCGGCTGTCCACATCCTGAACACCGAAGGAGACCCGGCGAAAGCCGAGCTCGGCCAGCCGGATCAGCTGCTCGTCGGTGGTGACGCTGGGCTCGGCCTCCAGGCCCATCTCCACGTCGGACTCGACCCGAAAGTGGCTGAGGATGCCTCGGGTCAACCGCTGCAGCTGCTCCGAGGTCAAGAAGGTCGGCGTCCCGCCGCCGAAGTGGAGCGCGTCCAGTCGGGGACGGTCGCCAGGCATGGGCCGGAGGGCCAGGCGCAGCTCGTCGAGGGCCGTCTGCACGAAGCCGTCGCCTCGCTTCTGGTCCCGAGCTACGACCACGTTGCAGCCGCAGAAACGGCAGCGAGAGCGGCAGAAGGGGACATGCACGTAGACCCCGAGCCCTCGCTCCGGGTGGCCCTGGCTGAGGGCCCGGAGGCGATCACCGGCTCCGAAGTCGAACCGCCAGTCCGCTATGGTGGGATAACTGGTGTACCGCGGCACGGCCTGGTCCCAGCGGGCGACGACCGACCGATGCGTCGGGGAGTCCGCGAGCGCCATGAGGCCGTTCTTTGCAGCTCCGGTGCCAGACCAAGAATTGGGCGCTGGCGAACGAGTTGCGTTACCGGAAAAGAACACATCCGCCCAGGGTGGGGCTCATCGGGATCCCTCCAAGGCCACGATGCTTCGGACCGGTTCTGGAAGCCCGAGCTCCAAGGGCACTTCTTCCAGCCCGCCCTCGGTCTCTGCGAAGCGGCGAAGGCCCGCGACCTGGTCGGCGACGAGGACGCCGTTCGGGGCAGGCGCGAGGTCCGTGAGGGCGCAGCCAGCGCTGGTCGCGACCGGGACGGGAGGGCCGCCCTCCCAATCGAACAGGCGGAGCTCGTCCTCGCCGTCCCGGCAGGCGGACCCGTCCAGATCTCCCACCGTCCGCACGCCGAGAAAGCGATCGTTTCCGAAGGGCAGGACGTAGAAGGGCACCGCGTCCTCTTCTCCTCGGGGACGAAAGACCCGGCCAATCTGCGCCGACGCCACATCGAGCTCGAACAAGCCCGAAGTCTCGGCCCGCTGGTCCGGCAGACCGGCGCAGCGGACCAAAAGTGTATCCGGCCCTGCCTGCTGAAGCCCGACGCAGTTTTTGAGGCCCGGGGGGGCAGCGACGACCTGGACCTCGCCGTCGGGATCGAGCCGAAGGACCCTCCCCGGAGCCGCCCGCAGCCCATCCACGCTGGCCGCCAAGAAGAGCCGGGCCAGGCCCACCCAGACAGCCCCGCCAGCCTGGACCAGGCTGGTCGGTCGGGCCTGGGCGGTCACGGGACCGTCGGGCCCATCGATCGGGGCGTCGAAGCGGGAGAGGTCGATCCGGCGGCCGTCCAGCTCGAGCGTCCTAGGGTCGAAGCCGAGCAGATCGTTGCCTCGCTGCTCGGGCGGCGCCGTGGGGTCGAGGTTGACCCCGAAGCGCGAGACCCAGGCCTCACCCGGGCCCGTGATGGCGACGTCCTGGGGATTGGAGGAAAAGCTCGCTTGGTCGGTCCGACTGCGAAGAGAGAGCTGGCCGAGCACCTCGCCGCTCGGGACCGCGATCCGGGTCAGGACGTCGACGCCGAAGCGGTCGATCACGGTGACGGCGCCGTCGGGGCCCAGGGGCGCCGCCACCACCACGTCGGCGCTGATGGTCGAGGCCAGGCCCGGTGCGGTGCTGTCGGACGCCAGCCATGGGGCCGCCAGGACCTCGAGCTCCGGCCCCAGGAGGGAGACGGCGGACGAGGCCTGACCGTCGCTGCTCACCGCGGCGAAGGCCGGCGTCCGCGCCACGCCCAGGTCCACCGGCGGCGCCGATTCCCCGCAGCTCACCAGCGCGAAGAGGCATGCAAATAGGGTCGGCCTCACCACGGGCCGCGCCATAGCGCACCGACCTCGAAGCGTCGACCAGGGAGCGGGAAGCCCAAAAAATCCGAACCCCCGGACTCCGCGGCTCGACGCTTGCCGCCGTCGTTCGCCAGGTCGAGCACTCGGGCGCTCGCCGCCCAACCGCCGGCGAAATCCAGCTCCAAGCCCATGTCGACGAGGGTCCGCGCCCCGATCCGCGGGGGCGCCGGCGCGTCGCCATCCGCCTGGAGAAACGAGGACCGATGGCGCAGTCCCCCCCGCAGCGCACAGTCGTCCAACCAATCGCCGATTCCGCCAGCGTGCAGGCCGAGGTCGACGGCGCCCAGCACCACGGGGCGGAAGGCGATCCGGGCCACCGCCTCCTCCTCCGCTCCAGGCCGGCGGGCGAAGCCGAGGCTCAGGCTTCCGCCGAGGTCGAGCCATCGACCCCATCCTCCGCTCAGCCCCAGCTCGCCCCCGGTGATCCGGGCTCGCTCCAGGTTTTCGGCCCGAAAGGCCTGCCCGTTCGCGGTGCTGACGAGACGGATGAGGTCGTCGACCCAGGTGTGGTAGCCCCGTGCCTCGGCGGTAAAGCGGGCCTGCGCTAGCCGAAGGCTTGCCTGCAGGCCACCGTCGACGGTGAGCCCCCGCTCGGACACTAGGCCGGGATTTTCGATCAAGAAGCGGCCGTCGCCGAACAGCTCCCGCAGGGTCGGGGCCCGAGCGCCTCGGGCCACCTGGGCCACGAAGCGCAAGCGCTCCCCGCCGACCCGGAGCCCGGCCCGGCCGGTCAGGAGATCTTGGGTCCGCTCGCCTTCGAACCGGGCGCTGACCTGCTCGCTGTCCAGTCGCTCCCAGCGAACCGAGCCCACCAGCTCGGACTCGAGGCCGAGCACCTCGCCCCGCACCGCCAGCTCCTGGGCGAGGGCGAAGGCGAGGCGCTGACCGTCGAAGTTGGTCTCGGGGGCGAGGGCGTTGCGGAGGCCGCTGTCTTCGATCCGTCCGGTGAGGACGGTGGTCGTCGACAGAGCGGGCAGCCAATCGACCCGGGCCGCGCTCCTGATTCGGCCGCTGTCGAAGGCGAGGGTGGCATCCTCGGGCGTGGCGCGGATCTCGGCGAAGGGGTCTTCGAGCGCGTCGCGCTGCAGGCCGGCGCCGGCGGAGGCGCTCAAGTGCACCGGGGTGGCGGCAGGGAACACGGTGTGGCTCCACCCAAGACTCAAAAAGCCGAAGCTTCGGACTCGCCGGGTGGAGCGGGCAGCGCCCAGGGCCGGCCCTGGCTCGCCCTGCTCTCGGCGAAGGCCGACGGCGACGAGCTGCAGGCGACCCCAGCCGCCCTGCAAGGCAGACTGCGCAAAGCCGTGGGCCTGGGTGAAGTCGGCGTTTCGCCGTCGGATCTCGACGTCGTCGCCGGGATCGAAGCGCGTGCCCTGATCGTCGAGGAGCGGAAAGTCGTTGTCGGCGCTGGTGTAGGTTCCGAGGACGGTCGTCTGCCAGCCCTCGTCCCCCGCCGACACCCGGCCCCGCAGGCCGCGGCTGCCGAAGGACCCGCCACTGGCGGAGATCGACGCTTCGTTGGCGGCGCTCCGGCGGGTGCGAAGGCGCACCGCCCCGCCGATCGCCCCCGAGGAGAGCTCGGTCGGCGCCGCGCTGCGAAAGACCTCCACCGACTCGAAGGCGTCCAGCGGGAGCAGGCTCAGGTCGAAGGCCCCGCTCTCGGGGCCGGCGAGGGGCAGATCGTCGATGAAGATCCGGGTGTGGCGGAAGTCGGTGCCTCGAATGCTGACCCCCGTGAAGGCGCCGATGGCGCCGGTTCGCTGGACCTGCACCCCGGGAGCCCCGCTCAGCGCTCGGCCCAAATCGTCGAATACGCCCGGCGAAGCGGGGAGCTCGATCCGGGTTTGAGGCAGGCTCGGGTCTTCGGCCAAACCCGCTTGGCGACCTTCGACGACCACGCGGTCGATGCTAGCGGTGGAGCTCGTGGTCGCCGACGCCGCCATCGCCCACCAGAGGAGCAGCTTCACCTTTCGCGCCTTGACCCGGCCAAGGGCGGGACGGTTAGAAGCGAGCCCACGGGATGTCAACCAAGGCCTTTTTGGCCGTTTTGCTCGCACTCGCGCTCGTGGCGACGACACTGTCGATCGGCCCGGGTGACCTCTTCGACCCCGAGCTCGGCCCCGTCTTTCTGCGGCTACGTCTGTATCGCGTCGCCTCCGCAGGGCTGGCCGGGGCTGCCCTCGCCACCGCCGGGGTGCTGGCGCAAGCTCTCTTTCGCAACCCTCTCGCCAGCCCCTCGGTCTTGGGGGCGACGGCAGGAGCGGCGCTCGGCGGACAAGTGATCCTGCTCTTTCTTCCGACGCTCGTAGCGAGCGCCGTCGTGAGCCCAGAGGTCTGGGTGCCTCTCGGCTGCTTCGCCGGCGCCGGCCTCGCCCTCTTGCTCATCCTCGTCCTGGGGCGCGGCCACGCCGACCGGATCACCCTCATCCTGATCGGCTTCGTGCTCTCCGCGCTCTTCCTCGCCCTCGGCGGCGTGGCGATCAGCCTCGCCCAAGAGCGCTTCGAGGTCGGCCGAGCGGTGGTCGCCTTCGCGCTCGGCGGCGTGTCTGGGACCGGTCCGTTGAGCCTGGGCCTCGCTCTGCCTTGGGTCGGCTTCGGCCTCGGGCTCGGGCTTTCTTGGGCACCAAGCCTGGATTTGATGCTGAGCGGCGAGAAGGAAGCAGCGGCCTTCGGCCTCGACGTCGGACAGAGCACGCGAGCCGTCACGGTGTGGATTGCCCTCCTGGTCGGCGCCGCGGTCTCGGTGGCCGGCAACTTGGGCTTTGTCGGGCTGGTGGTCCCCCACGCCGCCCGGCAGGTGGTCGGCCCGAGCCACCGGCGCCTGCTCCCCTGGGCCGCCTTCGGCGGCGCGCTCTTCTTGATCGCGGCCGACGGGCTGTTGCGGGCGCTGCCGACCCGCTCCGAGCTCCCCCTCGGCGTGATGACGAGCCTGGTCGGGGCGCCCCTCTTCCTGCAGATGCTGATCCGGATGAAGCGGGAGGGCGAGCTTGGCTGAGCCGCTGCTTCAGGCCCGGGGTTTGGAGGTCGACCGGGACGGCCGGCCGGTCTTGGGCCCGATCGACCTCGACGCCGAAGCGGGGATCTGTCTGGGCGTGCTGGGTCCCAATGGCGCCGGCAAGACGACGCTATTGGAGGCGCTGCTCGACCTGCTTCCGCATCGCGGCCGCGTGCTTCGAAGCGGACCGGTAGGCTGGGTGCCGCAGCGCTCCGAGCTGCGCTCGGACCTGGCGGTGCGTTCGGTGGTAGCGCAAGGGCGCTTTCGGGCACGGGGCGGAGGCCGCCTCCAGCCCTCGGACGCCCGCGTGGTGGACGTCGCGCTGGCCGACGCGGGAGCCAGCGCCCTGGCCGAGCGACGCTACCTCCACCTGTCGGAGGGTGAGAAGCGGCGAGTCCTCATCGCCCGGGCGCTGGCCTCCGAGGCGCCGGTTCTCTTGCTCGACGAGCCGACCGGGGGCCTGGACCTCGGACACGCCCTCGATCTGTGCGCCCTCCTCCGTCGCCTCGCTGGCCAGGGCCGAGCGGTGGTGGTGGTCCTTCACGACCTGGGCTTGGCCACCCGCTTCATGGATCGGCTGGTCGTGCTCCGCGAGGGTCGCGTGGCGTCCGAGGGCCCGCCGGCCGCGGCCCTCGCTGACGAGGTCCTCGACCGAGTCTGGGGGCTGAGAGCCATCCCCGAGGCCGCACCGCTGTTCGAGCGGAGAGAGCGATGAGCGATCGTCGAACCGCCGTGGGCGCCCTGTTTGCGCTCTTGCTGTCGGCGGCCTGGGTCGTCGCGTTTCCGCTTCGAACCCAAGGCCCGTCCACACCGTTGAACCCAGACGCCGCCGAAGGCCCTCAGCGGATCGTCTCTGGGAGTACCCGGGCCGATCAGGTGCTGTGGCGTCTGATCGAAGACGGCTTCGAGCCCAGCCGGGTGGTGGCGGTGACCGGCGTGAGCCAGCGGAGCGGTCCGCCCTTCGACCGCTTCCGGGCGGTGGAGCGCCTCTCGGACCTGGAGGTGATCTTGGGCTTTCGCCCGGATCTCGTGTTCGCGAACGGTGTCGGCGACGGGCGGGCGATAGCCCGACTGGAGGCGGAGGGCGTGCCGGTCCTCAACCTCGGGCCTCTGGGGGGCCTGGAGAGCTTCCTCGACGACGTGGTGGAAATCGGCGCGGCCGTAGGCGCCGCGCCGGCGGGCCAGCAGCTCGCCCGGAGCTTCGCCCAGGCGATGCGGTCGGTGGCGGCCGACGTCGCTGCCCCCACGCGACCCGGGGGCTTGGTGCTGATCCCCTACGACGGGGTCCTGTTCGGCGGGGCGGCGGGCTCGAGCTACCACGACGTCCTGATCCACGGTGGCCTGCGGGACCTCGCCACCGAGGCCGGCTTCACCGGCTGGCCCCGCCTGCCGCCGGAGCGGGTCATCGCCTTGGACCCGAGCTGGATCCTGACCCAGACCCCGAACACCGTGTGCGAGGGTCTCCTGGGCGCGAACCTGTCGGCCTGCCCCGACCAGGTGATCGCCCTGCCCCCCGAGGTGCTCGGGGATCCGGGCCTCGGCATGCTGGAGGCGGCCCGCCTCGTGCGCCGCCAGGTCTACGGCATGCCGCCCCCGCCCTGACGGCCCTTCTCGCGGTCCTTGATGATTGTTCCAACTCCGTGGGGCCGAACACGGCCGGATACATGGCGAGGGTGATGGCGGAGAAGGGCCCGACGTTGGTCGTCAGCCAGATCCCCACGTGCATCCCGAAGCCGATCGCGAGCCACGGCCACCGGAGATCCCATCGATTCAAGAACCGGTGGATGGGCCCGTCCCGGTCCTTGGTGAAGCGGAACCAGCCGAGGACCAGGAGGACGAAGGCGAAGTGCTCCCAGTGCCAGGTCAGCGCCGTCCCAAGGCGCAACAACGGCATCGCCCAATGCATGAAGTCCACCGACTCCATCCGCCGCCAGGTTGGATCCATGTAGACGTAGAAGAGCGCGGTGTAGCCGCCGGAGGGCGACCAGACGATGCTCATCTTCTTCAGGCCGGTGGCCAAATAGAGGATGACGAGTTGGAAGGTGACGAGGTGCCGCGGCCAGGCGGCGACCAGCTCCTCGCTGCGCCAGCGATGGTTCCGGAGCCAGCAGTCGAGGGACCAGGTCCGGGTGCAGTCCGCGAACAGGAGGAAGATGAGGACGTTCAGCAGCAGCGCGTCGTTGCCCCCCGTCACTGGGGGATTGAGGCTTCGCAGGGCATGAAAACTGACCGCGGCCACCGCCCCGAAGAACCAGGCGCCGAGCCCTGCTGCGAACAGGAGGCTGGCGCCTACGCACACCGCGACCAGGGTTCGGACCGTGGCCGGCGTGAGCGGGATCCACTGGGTGAGCCACATGCCGCGCTGGACCGGCGTGAGCCCGCCTGCGCCCGAGCCCAGCCACACGCTGTCGACCACGCCATGGACGAGCATCCCGGCGATGTTCCACGCGCACAGAAGGCCAAAGGCCATCCGGAGCATAGCGAGGACCCTGCCGTCCTCCTGTTGCCGAACCAAAAGCGTCGAAGCCGCGCAGCAGCGACCTCATGGTCGAAAACTCTCCAGCCGGAAGACCTTCGCTTTCTTGTCTTCGATCTCGAGGGGCGCGCCCGCGAGCCAGGCATCGGTGCCGTCCAGCTTCGCGTAGCGCGCCACGACGCGGACGGCTTCCGCCTCCGGGAAGTCGACGGCGGCCTGCTTGGCGAACCAGCGGGCCAAACGGACGAAGTCCGGGGTCTCGTCGCCCCGGACGGCCCGAGAGATGAACTTGCGCATCCGATC
>CAYZFR010000068.1:0-1638 GCA_964477875.1 uncultured Myxococcales bacterium | reverse complement strand
TCGGGCTCGGGCAGGCTGAGAATGAAGATCGCCGATCCGAGGTAGGCGAAGACGAAGCGAGCGGCCCAAAGCCGCACATCGGCTCCGCTCCCGGCTGCCTTCTTCTCGGGCTTCGCACCGCCCGCCTTCTTCTTGCCCGCCGCCACCGCAGGGTTCGAAGTAGACCTCGAAACGCCGATCGAACAAGCCTCGTGTCATGAGCGGCTGGTGGCTGGTCGGGGTGTGCATCGCCCTGGGGATGGCCCTGCGCGGCCGAGGTCTCGGCCCCGAAGGGACGGCGGGACTCAACCGCTACGTCATCGCGGTCGCCATCCCAGCCCTGGCCTTGCGGACGGTGCCCGGCATCAAACCCGACCCGAACCTGCTGCTCGCCTGCGCCGGCCCCTGGGTGGTGTTCGCCGGTGCTGTCCTGCTGTGGGGCGGGCTGGGACCCCGGTTGGGGCTGGACCAAGGGACGATCGGCTGTCTGATCCTGGTCACTGGCCTCGGCAACACGGCTTTCGTCGGCTATCCGATCGTTCGGAGCAGCTACGGCGAGGCGGGCATGAGCCGGGCGGTGCTGGTCGACCAGCTGGGATCCTTCTTGGTCTTTTCGACCCTGGGCGCCGCCGTGGCCCGCCGCCACGGCGCCCAGACTTCGAGGTCCTGGCTCGCCCTGCTCCGCTTTCCGCCTTTCGTCGCCTTCGCGGTGGGGCTGCTCGCCCTTGGGGTGCCGCCCCTGGCTCGAGGCCTGGACGCCGCCGACCCCGTGCTGGGGCCCATCAGCGGAAGCCTCGTTCCGGTAGCCCTCGTCGCCCTCGGCACCCGGGTACCGCTCGCCCTCCCCCCGATGACGCCGGTCTTCCTCGGCGGCCTCGCCTACAAGATGCTCCTCGCCCCGCTGATCGTGGCCGCCGGATGGTGGCTGCTCGCCCCTGAAGCTCTGAGCGGGCTAACGGCCAAGGTCTCGATCCTCCAGTGCGCCATGCCCCCCATGGTCACCGCCGCCATCCTCGCTCAAGACAGCGAGCTGCGCCCGGAACTGGCGGCGCAGCTGGTCGGCTTTGGTCTCCCCGTCGCCTTGCTCAGCACCACTCTCCTCCTCCGTCTCTTCGGCTGAGCGCAGCTTCTCCACTCAAAATAATATACCCACTCCGAAATCGAGCCCGACGTGATTGCGCTGGAAGCGGACGCCGCCGGAGCCGACGCCGGAGGGGGTGCTCTCGGGATAGACGTCGAGACCGAGCTGAAGGCGGAAGCGATCGATGGCGCCGATGGCGACGTAGGGCTGGACGAAAGGCTGGCTGCAGAGGCGGGGGTCCTGCTGCTCGGGGCGGGGCAAGCAGTCGCGAAAACCGCCGTCGTCTTCGGTGCTGAACTGCCAGCCGACTCGGGCGCCAACCGAAGTCTGGATGAAGCTGCCGGTCAGGGGCGAGATCATGAACTCGGGGCCACCGGCCAAGCCGAGGCGCAAGTAGTTGGGCCCGGGGGCGAGGGGCGAGGTCCAGCCGTTGAGAAGAGCGGCGGTCGAGAAACGCAGCCACGAGCGGGCGCGGTCGAAGGGCGCGAAGAGGAGCAGGCCCTCGATGTCCGATCCGAGAAGAACGCCGGCCTGAAAGGGCGGGACTTCGTAGGCCAGCTCGTTGGCGATGATGCGCC
>CAYZFR010000067.1:0-18063 GCA_964477875.1 uncultured Myxococcales bacterium | reverse complement strand
ACCGCTACGCGGGCTGCGGCCCTTTGCAGGGGCCCGGCGCGGGCGGAGCCCGCGCTCAGGGGTCCGGCGCGGAGCCTAAGACTGGACGGGGGACGTCTCGGGGTTTAGGCAGCCGAGGGATGACGACGCGCGCTGAAGATCTGAGGGGCGTCCCGGAGGCCCATATCGGGGCTGCGAGCCCCATGGATGCGCAGCAGGTGCATCGCCTGATGGTGACGGCCCGGGTGCTCGAAGAGCGCCTCATCAGGATGTCGAAGTCGAGCGACGGCTACTTCTGGATCGGCGGTCCGGGGGAAGAGGCCTTCAACATTCCGCTCGGGCTGCTGGTCGACAAGGGCAAAGGCCTGGACCACGACTATCTGCATCTGCACTACCGGTCCTCGGCCATTCTCCTCGCCATGGGCATGGAGCCCAAAGACGCCATTCGTCAGATGGCCTCGAAGGCGACCGATCCCTTTTCGGCCGGCCGCAACTTCATCAACCACTTCGCGGTCGGGGATTGGAACGTCGTCCCCGGCGCCAGCACCATCGAGACCCAGTACGCCGTCGCCCCCGGCACCGCCTTGGCCCAGAAGCGCCACGGCGGCCGAGCCCTGACCATCGTCAACGGCGGCGACGCCGGTACGGCGGAGGGCGACTTCGCGACCTGCCTCAACTGGATCAGCCGTCCCAACCGGGAGCTCCCGGTGCTGGTGCTGGTCGTCAACAACAAGTACGGCATCTCGACCCCCTTCGACGAGGTGCACGGCGACCGCATCATCGCCCGCCGGGGAGAGCCCTTCGGGATCCGCTGGGACGTGGTGGACGGCAACGATCCCGAGGCGAGCTGGAACAAGCTCTGCGAGGTGATGAGCTACATCCGCGGCGAACGGAAGCCCTTCGTGCTGGAAGCCTTCGTGTCTCGGCTCCACGGCCACTCCTCCTCCTCGGGCGCGGCCCGGGTCGAGGACGAAGCCGACTGCGTCGAAATGTACGAGAAGCGCCTCGTCGAGCAAGGTGTCTTGACCCAGGCCGACGCCGACGGGCTCCGAGAGCAGGAGGCGAAGCGGATGTTGGAGCTGGTGGAGGAGGTCCGCAAGGAGCCCGACCCTCAGCCCGAAGACATCTACAAGTACGCTTTCGTGGAAGAGGATTGATCCATGGCCAACATCGCCCAAGCCATTCGCCTCGCCCTTCACGTCGGTGAGACCCGCCACGGCGTGACCGATGTCTTCGGAGAAGACGTCGGCCCGCCCCTCGGCGGCGTGTTCACCTGCACCCAAGGCCTGAAGACGGCCTGGAACTCACCTCTGGACGAGCGAGGCATCATCGGGACGAGCTTCGGCCTCGCCCTCGCCGGCTGTCCCAACGTGGCCGAGATCCAGTTCTGCGACTACATCTACAACACCATCGATCTGCTCAAGCTGATCGGAAACTGCCGCTGGTCTTCAGCTGGTCAATTCAACTGTCCGCTGGTGGTGATGACGCCGGTCGGTTCCGGCATCCACGGCTCGCTGTACCACTCCCACAGCTTCGACGCGGCCATGACCCACATCCCGGGTTGGAAGATCGTCCTGCCTTCGACGCCCATCGACTGCTTCGGTCTGATGGTCTCGGCGATCAAGGACCCGAACCCGGTGATGTTTCTGTACCCCAAAGCGCTCATTCGGACGGCGGGGAAGGCCAAGATCCCCGGCGAGCCCGACGACCAGCGAACCCTGAACAAGATGATCGACGCGCCTTTGGGCGCGGCCCGGGAGGGCTGGACGCCCCAGTGGCCGGAACTGGACGACTTCGAGATCCCGATCGGCGAAGCCAAGATCCTACGCAAGGGGACCGACCTCACCATCGTGACCTACGGCCGCATGGCGCCGGTCAGCCTCGCCGCTGCCGAGAAACTGGCCGAGCAAGAGGGCGTGTCGGCTGAGGTGATCGACCTGCGTAGCCTGCAGCCCTACGACTGGGAAGCCATCGTGCGCTCGGTTCGAAACACTGGTCGCTTCCTCCAGGTGAACGAAGACACCGAGGTCACGAATTTTGGCGAGCATCTCGTTCGACGAGTGACCGAGGAGCTCTTCTACGAGCTGGAGGCCCCGCCGCGGGTCCTGGCCGGCAAGGACGTGCCGGGGGTCGGCCTGGCCTGGAACCTGGAGCGCGCGAGCGTTCCCCAGCAGGACGACGTCGAGCGGCTGGCCAAGGAGCTCGCGGCGACCTTCGCCTGAGCGGCGACATGGCCCATCCTTTCGCGCTTCACCGGATCCCGAAGCTTCGACCCGAGTCCTTCCTCGAGCTGGCGGAGTCGGCCTCCCTCGACCTGAAGCTCCCGCTTCCCCGACAGCGCCTGCGCCTCGGACCCCTGGAGCGGGAGTGGTTCGGCGAGCACGCGCTTCATCTCCGACTCGCCATCCGAGCGGGCCTCATCGACCGCTCCAGCGCCCGCACCCGGATGGAGCCGCCGCTGTCTCTGCCTCTCGGCGTCGGCGTTCGGGGGCTGAAGCTGACCGAGGACGGCGAGCTCATCCTGGAGCTGAACGGTCTCGGCGACTTCAACCTCACACGCTTGGTCCCCCTGCTGCCGCGCATCCCCGAAGACCCGGTGGAGCTGTGGCGAAGTCTGGAGGGGCGACTGCCTCGGAGTCGGCGCTCCCAACCCCCCGCACCAGCCGCCCACTCGGCGCCGACCTCGGACCTGGAGCGGAGCGGGGCGCAGCTCGAACTGCGTCTGGAGGCCCTGCGCCCGTTCCGAGATGCCCGGCTCGATCTGGGGCCGGCCGGTCACGTCTCCTTCGGCGAGGGCACCGAGCTCTCGGTCGAGATGCTGGGCAAGAACATCCTCCTGAAGGGAAGAGCGGTGCTCTCGGACGGTCGTCTAGCGGGGCCGGCGATGGAGCTGGTGGGCCTAACGGGGACGACCGGCGTGTCGTGGAGCAGAGGGGGAGAGACGCTCCTCGATCTGTCCGGGATGGAGCTCGACGCTCAGCGCTTTCGCTTCCTCGACGAGGCCCCTCTTCGCCTCGACCTCAGCCAAGCCAAGCTTCACATCCCCGCCTTCCGCGCCGAGGGCTCGCGACAAGCCATCAGCTTCCGCCTCCAAGGCCAGCTCGCCACCGGCCAAGAGGGCCGCTGGGACATCCCGCAGCAACGCGTTCTCATCGAGGGCACGCTCCGCATCGAAGACGGCCAGGGCGTCACCGTTGACACCCTTCGCATCGAGACAGGGCGGACCTAGGGGCCCGGCGCGGGCGGAGCCCGCGCCACCCTCCTACACTCGCTACTTCGAAAATCGCGCCGCGATTTCCTACATTCGCTCGTTGCGTGGGCCTTCGACCGCTACGCGGGCTGCGGCCCTTTGCTAGGGGCCCGGCGCGGGCGGAGCCCGCGCCGCGCTCTTTTTATTCGCCTTGGCCGAGGCTGTAGCCTTTTTCGCCGTCGAAGGTGCACAGATGCTCGGTCTTGATGAAGTCGAGGCCCTGGTCGGCGAGGCGGGTCAGGAGCTCGATGACGTCGGCGTGGGTGACGGTCTGTCCCTCGGGAGCGACGAAGCGGCAGCGCCAGTGGTCGGAGCGGCTGGTCTCCTCGACCCCGCCGGGCCAGACCTTCACGCCGCGGTTGGTCACCATCTTGAGCTTTAGGGCGTCGGTCTGAGCGGCGATCAGCTGGTCGGCCAGCTTGTTCGTGTCCCGGCCCTCCTCGTCCCAGTCGAGGAAGGCGTCGACGCCGACGGTGGCCTTCTTCATCCGACGCGGCTCCGAGAGGCTTATGCTGATGCCCTTCGGATCCTTGTCGAAGTCGACCGCGGTCAGCTTCGAGGGACGCTGGCCGAGGCGATCGATGACCGCAAGGGCAAAGTTGCGCGTGCCGACCCTCTCCTTGCTCTTTCCTTCGATGTAGATGTCGGCGGTCGCGATGCCGTCCTCGATCGTCTTGAGCCAGGCGTTGTTGACGACTTCCGCGACCTCGCCCTGACCGATGTGGAGCAGCATCATGACCGCCGACAGAAGCAGGCCGGAGGGGTTCGCGAGATCCTGACCCGCGATGTCCGGGGCCGAGCCGTGGATGGCCTCGAACATGGCGCAGCGCTCGCCGATGTTGGCCGAGCCACACAGTCCCACCGAGCCGCTGATCTCGGCCACGATGTCCGAGATGATGTCACCGTACAGGTTCGGCGTCACGACGACGTCGAAGCTGGTCGGGTCGTTGGCCAGGCGCGCCGCCCCGATGTCGATGATCATGTGGTTGGCCTTGATGTCTGGGTACTCGGCCGCGACTTCGTCGAAGACCTTGTGAAACAGGCCATCGGTCAACTTCATGATGTTGTCCTTCGACATGCAGGTGACGTTGTGCCGCTTGTTGATGCGCGCATACTCGAAGCCGTAGCGGATCAGCTTCTCGGAGCCGGGGCGCGTGATGAGCTTGAGACACTGGGTGACCTCGTTGGTCTGCTGGTGCTCGATGCCGGCGTACAGATCCTCTTCGTTTTCGCGAACGATGACCACGTCCATGCCGGGAAAGCGGCTGCGTACGAAGGGGGCGTAGGTGACGACGGGTCGGACGTTCGCGTACAGGCCCAAGGTCTTGCGGATGGTGACGTTGAGGCTCTTGTAGCCTCCGCCCTGGGGGGTGGTGATCGGAGCCTTGAGGAAAATCTGCGTCTTGCGGAGAGAGTCCCAGGAGCTGTCCTCGATCCCGGAGGTGATGCCGCGCTCGTAGACGCTCTTGCCGACCTCGATGGTCTCGTAGTCGAGCGGCGCGCCCGCCGCGTCCAGAACGCGGAGGGTGGCAGCCATGATCTCGGGACCGATGCCGTCCCCGTTGGCGACGGTGATCGTCGTCTTGGACATGGCCGGGGCTTACAACGGGACCCGGGCAGAGCGAAGCCTCGACTTGCGCCGCCGAAGAAGACCAGGCGACGGCTGAATGCCCTGATGCCAGTCGAGGAGGGCAGGGGCTCCCGAGGTGATGCCGGCCCGGCCCGCCATCCAACGAAGCACAGGCGCTGATGCTTCAGGCTCTCCACGCGCCTCGGGCCTTCGGATGAGCCCAATGATTCGCACGGGATTTTCTGCATTCCCGAATTTTCCGCGGGCGACTAGCATCCCTACGTAGCCATGGAAACGGGACGACACATGGAGTGGGCGGAGCTGGTGGCTGAAGCAACCGGCAGCCGATTCAGCCCCGAAACCGCCCGGCGGGCGATGGAAGGCGTGCCCTCGCTCGAGTCGGGTCCCGAGGCCGTCCTCCCCTTCTTGGACCGATTGGGCGTCTCGGTACAGACGCTGCACGTGACCGCCGAAGAAGCCCGGGACATCATCGGTCCCCGTCACCCCATCCTGTGGTGGAACGACGAAGGCGAGGGTCCCCCCGAGCTATGGGTGAAGCGCCGAGGCCGCCGAGCCAAGGCGGTGGCCCCCGGCGTCCGCCCTCACTGGCGCCCCCCCCTCGACACCGAGGGCCGGACCGTGGCCTGGGCCATCGCACCGGAGCCGATCCTCAAGGACTGGCCCAAGGTCGGGGCGCTCCGCCGCCTCTGGGCGCTGCTCGATTTGGAGCGCGCCGACCTCCAGATGGTGGGGCTGTACGCCTTCATCACCGGCGCCCTGACTCTCACCACGCCCCTGGCGGTGCAGGCGCTTATCTCGACCCTGCGACTGGGCACCCTGCTCCAACCTCTGGCCGTGCTGACCATCCTCCTCGTCAGCGCACTCAGTCTGCTGGCGGTGGTTCGGACCTTGGAGGTGCACGTGGTCGAAATGATGCAGCGCCGCCTCCTGGTGCGGCTCGCCTCGGATCTCGCCCACCGCTTGGTTCGGGCCGACCGCGACGACCTCCAGGCCCGGCGCGGCGGGCCATTGATGAACCGCTTCTTCGACATCTTTCTGCTCCACAAGGTGCTCGCATACCTGCTCCTCGACGGCCTGGACCTGGTTCTGCGGACCATCCTCGGGATGATTCTGCTCGCGGTCTACCACCCGCTTCTGCTCGGCTTCGACTTCGTGCTCATCGCCGCCCTCGGCCTGCTCCTGTTCTGGCCGAGCCGAAAAGGCATCTCGACCGGGATCTACGAGTCGAAGGCCAAGCACGCACTGGTCGAGTGGCTGGAGCAGGTCGCCAACGAGAACAGCGTCTTTCGCTCCAGCGCCGGCCAGCAGTGGAGCCGAGACCGCATCGATGCCCATGCCCGTCAGTTCATGCGCTGCCGGCAGGAGCACTTCCGTGTGGTCATCATTCAAACCATTGGCGGCCTCAGCATTCAGGCCCTGGCCAGCGGCGCGCTTCTCGGCCTCGGCGGCTGGCTGGTCATGCAAGGCCAGTTGACCCTAGGCCAGCTGGTGGCCTCGGAGCTCATCCTCGCCGTCGTCGTGTCCTCCATCGCGAAGCTGGGGAAGCACATCGAAGGCTTCTACGATCTCGTGGCCTCTTCGGACAAGGTCGGCGAGCTGCTGGACCTGCAGATGATGACCGACAAGGGGACGGTCCCCAGCGCCGACGCCCCCCTCACGCTCAGCGCCCACGATCTCGCCGTGGTTCGTCGAGATCGGGTTCTGGCCAAGAAGCTCCGCTTTCAGTGGCACCCCGGCTCGAGGGTCGCGCTCCTGGGCCCGTCGGGGGCGGGCAAGAGCACCATCGTCGACGCCCTGTTCGACGGTGCGCTGCGGGCCGAAGGCCGCTTCGAGCTGGCCGGAGTCGACGTCGGCTTCATCGACCCGACCTGGTACAACGATCGGCTGGTGATCCTGCGATCCCAAGGCTGGGTAGAAGGTACGGTCGAGGACAACGTCCGGCTCGGCCGTCCCCTCGACCGAGCCGAGCTCGAAAGGATCTTCCGGGCCGTGGGCCTGGAGGCCGCCATGGCCATTCTGCCCAAAGGCGTGGAGACCGAGATCGACAACCGTGGTCATCCTCTCTCCCATGGTGAAGCGGTGGCCCTCCTCGTCGCGCGGGCCATCGCCCAGAACGCCCGGATCGTGGTCGTGGACGGCCTGTTCGACGCCCTGGACCGCGGCCAGGCCTTCCGGCTCCTGAACGCGCTGCACGGGGGAGGGCGCAGGACGGTCGTCCTTTGCACCCACGACGAAGCGCGCGCAAAATGGGCGCAGGAGGTGCTTCGCGTTGGCGAAGCGTCGGCCCAGGAGACGACGTCCGGATGAAGCCTCAGTCTCTCCCGGCTACCACCGGCCTGCGCCAAGAGCTGTCCGTCAATCGGATGGTGCCCCCACCCGCGGATCCCCGCCGGCTCACCATCGCGATATTGCTGTTCGTCCTGCTGCTGCCCCTCGTACTGGCTCTTCTGCCGTGGGTCCAGACCATCTCCGGCACCGGACAGGTGGTCGCCTTCGGCCCCGTCGAGCGCCAGCAGACCATCGAGAGCCCGGTGAAGGGTCGGGTGCACAAATGGTTCGTTTCCGAAGGCAGCCGGGTGAAGGCCGGCGACCCGCTGGTCGAGGTTCTGGACAACGATCCTGAGCTCAGCCGGCGCTTAACCCAGCAAGCGGAGGCGCTCTCTGGAAAGGTCGACGCCCTGACCCGAAACGAGGAGGCGCTGTCCGGCCAGATCGCGGCGCTGCGCGGAGCCAAGGAAGCGTCCCGGCAGGCCGCGCTCGCCAAGATCCGGCAGGCCGAGCAGAAGCTGACCGCGGCCGAGCAGAAGCAGGCCGCAGCCGAGCAAGCGGCCGAAGTCGCCCGGGTACAGCTGGAGCGGATCGAGTCCCTTCGCGAGGAAGGGATCTCCTCGGCCCGAGACCTCGACCTGGCCCGACTCTCTGCGCGAAAGGCCGATGCCGAGTTCCGGAGCGCGGCGGCGGACCGAGAGGCCGCCACACAGGCCATCTTCGAGGCCAGGAGCAGCCTCGAAAACAAGCTGGCCGAGATCGACGCGAAGATCGCCGAGACCGAGGCCAAGCGCCAGAAAGTGCAGAGCGACCGGGAGGACGCCCGCTCCAAGCTCCTCAACACCCAAACCAAGGTCGCCCGCCAGGTGGACCGGATCATCGGGGCGCCTCGGGACGGGACCGTATTCAAGCTCTTCCTGGCCGACGGACAGGGCCAGGTCAAAGTAGGCAGCAAGCTGGCCGTCCTCGTCCCCGACACCGCGCAGCGGTCGGTGGAGCTCTTCATCGACGGGAACGACGCGGCCTGGGTGGAGCCGGGTCGAAAGGTCCGGATCCAGTTCGAAGGCTGGCCCGCGGTCCAGTTCGGTGGCTGGCCAGGCGCGGCGATGGGGACCTTTGGGGGCGTGGTCGCTTTCGTAGACGCGACCGACGACGGCCAGGGCAACTTCCGCGTCATGGTCCGGCCCGACGAGGACGACGCCCCTTGGCCCCGAGAGACCGAGCTGCGTCAGGGCGTACGAGCCAAGGGCTGGATCCTCCTCGACACCGTAGCCCTCGGCTACGAGGCCTGGCGTCAGCTGAACGGCTTCCCTCCCGAGACCGCACGCAGCAAAGCGCCCATCCCGAAGGTGAAGGCGCTCAAGTGATGATCCTCCTCGGAGTGGCGCTGGCGGCCACTCCCACCCTGGACGGCATCGCCGCGCTAGAGAAGCGCGTCCTCGCCATGCGACCGCTGCCCGAGCGAGTCGAGGGCGGGGGCGGCGTCCCGCCGGAGGCGGTCTTGGCCTCGGTGGCCGACGCCCACCCCACCGTGCTCGGCCGGATGGCCGAGGCTCAGGCCGCTCGGGCGAAGCTGACCGCGAGCCGTGGCTTCTTCGACCCCCGTCTCGACGCCGACCTCACCACGGTCCCGGCGGGCTACTACGACTATACCTACTTCGACGCCGGCATCACCCAAGCCACGCCGCTGTGGGGGCTGCAGCTCACGGCGGGTTACCGGATCGGTCTCGAAGGGGAGAACGACTTTTCGCCCTACAACGAGGTGCTCGAGACCCTCGACGCCGGCGAGGTGCGGGTGGAGGCGAAGCTCCCCCTGCTGAAGGGAGGCCCCATCGACCCCGGCCGGGCCGAGCTCCGACAGAGCCGCCTCTCGGTGGAAGAGGCCCAGGCCCAGCTTCGGGCGGCCCGTCTCGGGGTCGCGATCCAGGCCCTGGACGCCTACTGGAAGTGGCGCGCAGCCGCGGTGGCCTATGACGTCCTGCGCAGCCTCGCCGCCCTCACCGAACGCCGGGACCAGCTCGTGAAGCGCCGGATCGAAGAAGGCACCCTCCCCGAGTTGGAGCGGGCGGAGAGCCTTCGCGCCGTCCTCGACCGGCGAAACGATGCCCTCGCCGCCTACCGGGACCTGCAGAACGCTGGCGTGAGCCTGTCGATCTTCCTTCGCACCGAGGACGGCCTGCCCTTCGTCCCCTCGCCTGAGGTCGCCCCGGGCATGCTCGCCTTCGAGCCCGCGTCGCCGGTCGAGTCGGAGCGCATCCCCAACGTCGTTCCCCAGCGCCCCGAAGCGGTGGCCTTCCAGCAGAAGGTCGCCAAAGCCGAGATCGAGACCCGCCTGCGGCGCAACGAGGCCCTTCCCAAGGTGGACGCCAAGGCTGCCCTCTCCAAGGACGTAGGCGAAGAGCAGTTCGAGGAAGATGAAGACCGCTTCGTCAAGCTGGATCCGACCGAGCTCAAGCTCGGGCTCTCGGTCCAGTTCCCGGTCCTGCTCCGCAAGGGTCGGGGCATCGCGGCCCAGGCCCGGTCCCAGCTGCAGGCGGTGGAGCGCAAGGCCCAGCTCGCCCGAGAGAAGCTGGCCGCCGAGCTTCGAAAGCTCGCCCAGACCATCGACGCGCTGGACGCCCAGGCCGCGGTCGCTCGAAATCTGCAGCAAGCCGCCGAGATCGCGGCCGGTGCCGCCCGGCGCCGCTTCGAGATCGGAACTGCCGATCTGTTCGACGTCTTCCTCCGCGAGAGCAAAGCGGCCGAGGCCAGCGTAAAGGCGGCCAAGGTCACCGCCGCCCGCAGCGCCGCCCGCATGGTGTGGGCGCTGTCCACGTGCCAGGCTGCCCTCCGCGAAGACCTCGAACCCTGCTGAGGACGCGGCTGAAACTCCGGGTCGCGGGAGCGTGGTCCGAGGCGATGGCGCTGCTCGACCGCACCGGCTCCCTCTCAGCACAAGGAATTTTGAAGCGGCCCGCTTGAAGCCAGCGGGCAGAGCGGGCTAGCTCGACCTCGGTGCATGCCGCCTTGCTGATCCGCTCCGGGAGCACCCGACTGACCCTGTCCCTGGACCGGGTGCGGACGCGATTCGGCTCGGACCCTGGCGCCGACGTGGTTCTGCCCGACCCCGCAGTACCGGCCCAGGCCGGCGTCGTGTGCAGGAGCGGACGAGTCTTCGAGCTGGAACATGGAGAAGAGCGGCGTCCGTGGGCGCCGGGCGCGCCCATTCGGGTGGGTCCGTTCGAGCTGGAGCTGAAGCGCATCGACGAACGAACCGGGAGCACGACCCTGGCCCGGACCCCCGAGGCCAGCGCCGGGCCCGAGCTCTTGCTCGCCGGCGCCGGCCGCAGCGCCCGACTGAAGCCGCCGGGCCCCTTCACCCTGGGCACCGACGAAGGCAACGACTGGGTGCTGGAGGGAGACGACTTCGCCTCTCGGCTCCACTGCCGCTTCGTCCTCCGGGGCGAGCGCTGGCACCTCGAAGATCTCGGCAGCACCAACGGAACCCGGATCAACGGTCTTCGGATCGGCGACGTCGAGGTCCCGCCCCGAGCCACCATCACGGTGGGCGAGACGGATCTACGGGTCTTCGAGCCGCGCTTCGAAGATCACCAGGTCTTCCACGGCATGATCGGCCGCAGCTCCGCCATGCGGGCTGTCTTCGACGCCATCCCCCGCCTCGCCCGGAGCGCGGAGCCGGTGCTGGTCCACGCCGAGTCGGGCTGCGGCAAGGAGCTCGTTGCCCAGGCCATTCACGCCGAGTCGACTTGCACCGGCCCCTTCCTGGCCCTCAACTGCGGTGCCCTGTCGGCCCAGCTCGTCGAATCGGAGCTCTTCGGCCACGTCAAAGGCGCCTTCACCGGCGCCCTAACCGACAAGAAGGGTGCCTTCGAGGCCGCTTCGGGTGGCACCCTGTTCCTGGACGAAGTCGGCGAGCTTCCGCTCGAGCTTCAGCCCCGACTGCTCCGGGTTTTGGAGGGCAAGCGCGTGCGCCCGGTCGGCGCCACCCAGGAGGTCCCCGTCGACTGCCGGATCGTGGCCGCCACCCATCGAAACCTCGAGTCGGCGGTGAGAGAGGGTCGATTTCGGGAGGACCTCTTTCACCGGCTCTTCGTGCTCTCCTTGAGCATCCCGCCTCTGCGTCGCCGCCGGGAAGACATCTCGATCCTCGCCGCCGTGATGCTGGAGCAGAGCGGCGCCGACGCCGGCCTCGCGCCCGAGGCCGAGAACAAGCTCCTCGCCCACGACTGGCCGGGCAACGTGCGGGAGCTTCGGAACGTCCTCGTCCGGGCGGTCTTCGCCCGCGAGTCGGGCGACATCGGTCCCGGGCACCTCCGCTTCAGCCACGATGCCTTCGGGGAAACGGTCGCAACGGAAGAGAATGAACGAGAGCGTTTCGTCCGCGCCCTCGACGCCAGCGGCGGAAATCGCTCCGAGGCCGCTCGGATGCTGGGCATATCCAAATCGACCTTCTTCGACCGCCTCCGGCGCTACGGGCTCTGAGTTTACAGACGGGTTCGCAATCGCCGACGACCCTGGACTTCGGCATCAAGGGCGGCCAGCGCCTCGACGAGGTGCCGCCCCATGCCGAGGCCGCTGAGAGGCGAGGGTCAGCCGCCGATGAAGGGCGCGGGCGACTCCAGCGCCAGCCATCCGCCATCGGGATGAGGAAGGCCGAGCTCGCAGGCGTGGAGACATAGTCTATCTCCCCCCCGCCCATAGAGACGGTCGCCGCGCAGGGGTGTGCCGAGTCCCTCCGGCGCCGCGGCGTGGACCCGGAGCTGGTGGGTGCGCCCGGTCTCGGGCTCGAAGCGCAAGACCGGCCCCAGCGGGCCCGTCCGCAGCAGCTGCCAGTTCGTGATCCCCAGCTTCCCGCGGACGGGGTCGACGACCTGCCGCGGCCGGTCTTCAGGGTCGAGCCGGGTCTTCAGCTCGACCCGACCTGCGTCGGGCCCCGACCACCGGCGTCCGAGGACGCCGAGGTAGGCCTTGTGAACCCGGCGCTCCTGGAAGGCCCGCTGCACGAAGCGGTAGGCGTCCATATCTTTCGCGGCCACCAAGAGGCCAGAGGTCGCTTGGTCCAGGCGGTGGGTCATGCGAACGAAGGGCCGCCGCGAAGCGAGGAGGGCCTCGGCGTTGCGCGCGCCGGCTGCACCTTTTCCAGGCACAGAGAGGAGGCCGCTCGGCTTGTCGATCACGACCAGCCGAGCGTCCTCGTGAAGGATGGAGAAAGGGGGATTCAGAGCTGCTGGTTGACGTAGTCCCAGTTCACGACCTGCCAGAAGTTCTCCAGATACTTCGGCCGGGCGTTGCGGTAGTCGATGTAGTAGGCGTGCTCCCAGACGTCGCAGGTCAGCACCGGCGTCTTGCCGTCCACGAGGGGGTTGCCCGCGTCGCTGGTGGTGACGATGGCGACCCCATCGCCGTCCTTGACCAGCCACGCCCAACCGGAACCGAACTGGGCGGCCGCCGCTTCGTTGAACTTGGTCTTGAAGGTCTCGTAGTCACCGAAAGACTTCTTGATCGCGTCACCGATCTTTCCGCTCGGCGTACCGCCTTTGTTGGGTCCCATGCAGTTCCAGTAGAAGGTGTGGTTCCACACCTGGGCTGCCTGGTTGAACAGCTTTCCGCTGCTCGACTTCATGATGTCCTCCAGGGACTTGTTCTCGTCGCCGGTACCCTTCACCAACCCATTCAGCGTGGTCACGTACTTCTGGTGATGCTTGCCGTAATGGTACTCCAAGGTCTCCGCCGAAATGTGGGGCTCGAGCGCGTTCTTCTCGTAAGGAAGGGCGGGAAGTTCAAATGCCATGTCGTGTGTTCCTCCTTGATACGAGGTTCCACGCGACATGAGGCTAGTCAATCAAAGCCCAACGGAGCGGGGAGCGCCGGGGAAGATCCGCCTCGGGCATGAGGGGGCTCCTGCTCATGTGCGCGCTCGCCGCGCCAGAGGCTGATGCCGCGGAGGCGGAAGCGCCGGTCGTGCGCGAAGTGGTCTTCGAGGGCATGAAGGGGGTAGACCGGGGCGATTGCGTCGAAGGCCTGCGCCATCGACCGCCTCACGGACTTCCGCTGTTTCGCAAGAAGCACACCCTCGACCGCTTGGCGCTGGAGCTCGACCGGCGCCGGGTCGAGGCTTTCCTCCAGCGACAGGGCTGGTTCGACGCGGTGGTCCGAGAGGTGCGGGTGGAAAAGGTCCGAAAAGGCGTTCGCATCGTCTTCGTGGTGGACCAGGGCCCGCCGGGGCGCCTCGTAGACCTGGACTTCGTCCTTGCGTCCACCCTGCCCCTGCCCCGAGGCGCGCTCCGGCGCCTCGTCCCGCTGAAGGACCGGGCCCCCGTCGACTACGCCTCCTACGTCCGAGGCAAAGCGAGGCTGACCCGAGCCCTTCGCGAACAGGGCCACGCCCACGCTCGCGTGAACGGCGTGGTGGAGGTCAAACAGGACTTGCCCCAGGCCCGAGTGGTGTACACCCTGCGCCCTGGTCCTCTGGTCCGCTTCGGAGCGACCTCCGTCGTCGGCACCTCCAGCGTCCCGGAGTCGGCGATCCGCAACCGCATCGCCTGGAAGGAGGGCCAGGTCTTCGAGCCCAAGCTCGTCGAGCTCACCGAGGGTCGCCTGTACCAGCTCGACCTGCTGGGATCGGTTCAGCTCGACTGGCCCAACGGCGAAGATCCCCTCCCAGTCAGCGCCACCGTCCGGGACGGCGTTCCTCGGGAGCTACGCCTCGGCGGCGGAGCGGCCCGAGACACCGTGAACTGGGAGCTGCGGCTACGAGGAGAATATACCCAAGCGAATTTTCTCCACCCCCTACAGACCCTCCGCCTCGAGCTCCGCCCTTCGCTCACTTTTCAAGAAGACCTCCTCAAGCTCGCTCCCAACATCGAGGCTCGCGCTTCGGTGATTCGAGACGACTTTCTGCTCCCGCGGTTGGAGGGCTCCGCGAGCCTCGCCTTCCAGGTCCTTCAGCTGGAAGGGATCCAGGTCCAGGGTCCGCGAGTCGAGCTCGGGTTGCAGCGCGCTTTCTTCCTCGACCGACTCGTCGCTCGATTGACTGCCCACTTGGACTACTACTTCTCCGTGGGCTTCGACGACATCGACGGATCCACGACCGAAGCCGAGCGAAGCGCCTTCGGGATCGAGCCGGAGCTGCCCCTCGTCTATCTTCAACCGACGCTCACCTACGACGGCCGCGACCGACCGAACCGACCCCGGAGCGGCTTCTTCGTCCAGCTCGCCTTCGAAGGCGGCGCGCGGCTGAACGGCGGAGGCTATACGAAGACGACCCCCGAGCTGCGAGGCTACCTTCCCCTGAGCCCCTCCACCGTCCTCGCGAGTCGGCTGCAGGTCGGGACGACCTTGTTCGGCATCCTCCCCGCGACACGGCGCTACTTCGCCGGCGGCGCCCAGAGCCACCGGGGCTTCGCCAACCGACGGCTCGCGCCATCGATCCGGGACGACGACGGCGACGTCACGCCGCTCGGCGGTGAGCACGAGGTCGAGCTCGCACTCGAGCTGCGGCAGGATCTCTTCGAGTTGTTTGGGAATACCTTCGGCATGGTCGCCTTCCTCGACGGCGGCGACGTGGCCCAGAGCCTCTCGTCCATCGAAGTCCCGAACCTGCACTGGGCGCCCGGACTCGGGCTTCGCTACCAGACCCCGGTCGGTCCGGTGCGCTTCGACATCGGCTACCGCGTCAACCGAGGCCAAGACGTACGGCCCGTATCCGGGCTCTTCGACCGGTTGGCCTGGCACCTCGCGATCGGGCAGGCATTTTGAAGAGGACGCGCGCCTGGCTGAAGAAGACGCTCGCGTGGCTGCTTCGGAGCCTCGTCACCGTCCTCGTCCTGGCCATCTTGTCGGTAGCCATCGCCCACACTTCATGGGGCTTCGCGCTGACGAAGTCCTTTGTCCTCCCGACCCTGTCCCGCCAGGTCTTCGCCGGCGAGCTGAGGGTCGGGGAGCTGGAGGGATTCGTGGGCAGCGACTTCAGCCTCACCGAGGTCGTCCTGACCGACGAGACCGGAGAGCCCGCCTACGCCATCCGGCGGCTCCGGGTCCGGTGGGACATCTTCGCGGCGCTCGGCGGCCGGATCCACGTCCGCGAGGTGATCATCGACTCGCCGCGGGTCGTTCTTCGCCCCGGCGAAGCGGGGGGGGTGGCCGCGGTCGTGCCTCGACGCCCCCCGAGCGAAAAAGAGCCTCCGTCCGCCGGCCCGCCCGCGACGCCGATCCCCATTACGGTCGACGAGGTGGTCCTCGGCGATGGTCGCTTCGAGATGGTCGAACCCGAGATCGTCGTCGATGGGATCAGCCTGGCCGGCGACTTCGGGTTCGTCGGCGCTGCCCTGTCAGCCCGGGTGGCCCGGCTCGACGCGCACCTGCAGACCAAGACCCCAGGGCAGGTCGGCGTCGAGGGCCGCTACCAGCTCGTCGAGGGTGAGCACCGCCTGACCGCCAGCGCCACCGTGGCCAGGGCTCGTCTTCGGGTCGACGGAGTGCGTTGGGATGGGTCGAGCGTCCCGCTGGGCCAGGTCGAGAGCGAGCTTCCAGAGGGCTTCCTGGCGGCCTGGCTCGGCGGACCGAAGCTGGGGCTGCGCCTGTCCGCCCAGAGCGGCCCGGACCCAGACCGCCCCGGCGGCGTCGCGTGGAGAGTGGACGCGGACGCCGGCCAGACCCGGCTGCGGGCCCGGGGCATGGCCCGCGGGGACGGGACCGAATTCGAGGCGCGGGTCGAAGACCTGCCGCCTCGCCTCGTCTCTTCCCAGGCACCGAGAGGCCTCGCCTCGGCCCGAGTGAAGGGTCGCCTCCTCCTCCTCCCTCTCCGGGGCGATGTCGACGCCACCGCGACCGCGACCCTCACCATCCCCAACACTCGGACCCAGGTTCGGCTCCGGGCCGAAGGCGAGGCCGACCTCGACCGAGACGGCCGGCTGAAGACGGGGATGACGGTCCAGGGCGCAGGGGCTTCGGCCGACGTGGCCGCCGAGCTGAGCGATCTCCTGGTCGCGCCGGGCCTGCGAAGGCTGGATCTCAGCCTGAGGACCTCGGGCCTGGAGCGGCTTCCCATCCCCGGAGACCCCGAGGGCGCCGTGGAAATCGAGGGCACCTGGGTCGAGGGCGAGTGGACCGGTCGACTGGGGGCGCGGCGGCTTCGGATGGCCGATGTGCAGGTCGCCGCCCTTTCGGCCGAAGCCTCGGGACGGGGCTTGGATCTGGAGGGGAGGCTCAGGGCCGAAGACCTGCAGGTGGGCCGCTTTCGGCAAGGCAAGACGACCCTCGCCGTCCGGCCCGCCGGCCGCGGCAAGCGCTTCACCTTGACCTCGACCGGCGCCCGACCGCTGCGCCGGGTGGCGCTGTCGGGCACCGGCCAGATCGGCTGGCCTCTCGATCTGCGCCTGGACGAAGGCGAGGTCGTGACTGGGACCTCGACCTGGCGCTTCGCCCCCTGGCGTCTCCGAGTGAACGCGCAGGAGGCTCGGGTCGAGGGCTTCGAGGCGACGACGCCCCGAAGCCGCCTGAACCTGAACGGCCGGGCCCGGTGGGACCCCTCGATGTCCGGCTCGGTTCGGGCGGAAGCCGAGCTCGGCCAGCTCGCGGACCTGGCCGTTCTGATCCCGACCCTGAAGGGGGGAGCACTGCGGGCGAGCGCCGAGGCCGATTGGACGGCGACCGGGATCAGCGGCGAGACCTCGGGCAACGCGGAGATCGAGCTCGCGTCGGTGCCGGCGCCGCTCGACCTCCGGTTCAAGGGCGTGGCCGACCGGCGCCGGGTGCAGGCGGGCGGACAGGTCGACGGGGGCGAGCTCGGTCGCATCGCCTTCGACCTCGAGGCCGCGTCGCCCCCGAGCCTGCTGGCGTGGGGTGACGGACCCGGGTGGCTGAGGCGTATGGGCCTGGTCGACGCCGCCCTGGACGAGGCAAAGCTCGACGCCTGGACCGAGATCATCGGCCTGGAAGGTGTCGCCGGCATCGCGAACGGGGAACTGCACCTGAAGGGAGAGGGGCTGGAAGGCCGCTTCCGGACCGAGGGGTTGAAGCACCGAAGCATGCGGGCCCCGCTCTCCTTCGCCCTGACGGCGACGGGCGACGCGGACCAGACCGCCGTCGCCGGCCAGATCCGAGCCGACGTGCCGATCGGAACCCTGAGCGCCACCGTGGCCCGCTCCTGGCGGGAGGCCGATCAGTGGGCGAGCGCGGACGCGAGCGGACGGCTGGCCATCGAGCGAGTGACGATGAACCGGTTTGCCGACTTCGTCCGGCTCCCCGAACCCTTCGACGCTCCGGTAGGAGGCTCGCTCCGCATGCAGGCCGACTTGACGAAAAGCGATGGTCGAATGGAGGGAGCGTTCTTTCTAGCGGCCCGAGACGTCGAGCCCTACCCCGCCTCTCCCCGCATCGACGTCGATGTGGACAGCACGCTTCGGGACCAAGCCTGGACTGCCTCCGCCACCGTGGCCGGCAAGGGGCTCGGCCGCGCGGTGACCTCCCTCCGGGGGCGGCCACCCTGGAGGGAGCCACGGCCCGAGGCATTGGAGCTTCGTATCGACGACCTTCAAGTCACCGGCTTGCGAGCCCTCTATCCGCTCCCCGTTCTCCGACAAGGGCGATTGGGTGGACGCCTGAGCTGGACCGAAGGAGGCGCCAAGGGCGCGGCCCGCTTTCGCCTGCGCGATGCTCGGATCTTCGACGGACAGCCCGAGTTTTCGGCGGCGGTGCGGGCCGACGCGCGGCCGCAGCACATCGACTTCGAGCTCGGCGCCTTCGAAGACGCCCTGGCCGTGGCCGGCCGCCTGCGGCGCAATGGCGAGGACCCTCTCGCTTGGCCGCTCGACGTCCAGGTCGGGGGTCGCCGCTTGCCGCTGAAGGCTCTGGTGCCGCTCCGGGCCGCCGACGCCGTCGGCGGTGGTCTGGCCCTGACCGCCACCGTGGCGGGGGCGCTTTCGCGACCTCGCGTGGGCTTCGCACTCGACGCAGGGGACACCGAGGGGGCCGA
>CAYZFR010000066.1:0-18231 GCA_964477875.1 uncultured Myxococcales bacterium | reverse complement strand
CTTTCGGCATAGATGCCGTGCACCGGAAAGGAGCCAGCGGCGCGCCTCTGCAGTCCGAAGGCCTCGCGGTCTCTTTCCCTGAAGAAGCGGACGATCCGATGGAGATGCTGAAGCGGCAGCGTCCCGATCTCGTCGTCGTTCGCGCCGAGGGCCGAGGCTCCGAGTCTGGTTTCGCTCTCGTGGGTCGCATCAAGAACAACCGTCGCTTCCGCCGCACGGCGGTGTTGCTCTACACCGCCGATCCCGAAAACCAGCCGGCGCTCGACGCCCATCAACAGCAGAGTACGCCCGCCGACGGCTACGCCGTGCTCCCCAGTCACCCGCCGTACCGATGGGAGGAGCTGAAGACGGCGGCGAAGACCGCCCTCGCGCGGGTGGCGCGAGACGAGGTGCCGCCCCCCCTGCCCGCGGGAGCGGCCTCCGAGCCTCCGAGCTTGAGCGCCGAGGATCAGGAGCTGATCGGTCGCATCGTCGGCGAGCCCGACGAGCTGCCGAGCCCGGTGGAAGAAGCGCCGCCGGGCCGCGCTCGCCGAGCCACCGCCGACGCCAAGCTCGACCGCCTCCGCCAGCAGCTGCGCCAGAAGGAGTCGGAGGTCGCGAAGTACAAGGAGCTGTTTCGGGCGAAGGAGCGCGAGTACCACCAGTGGAACGAGAAGCTGGTCGAGAAGGACGTCGAGCTTCAGGGCTTCCGCATGCAGGTCGAAGAGCTGAGCCGCTCCCTCGACGAGACTCGAGCCGAAAACGACAAGCGGGCCCAAGAGCAATACGCGGCCTACGACGGCCTGCAGGAGGAGAAGATCCTCCGAGAGAACGAGCTCATCCAGGTCGTGGCCGAGAAAGAGAAAGAGCTCGCCGACACCAAGGGAGAGCTCGGCCGGATCCGCGAGAATCTGGAGGAGACTTCTCGGCGCCTGGAGGCTCGGGTCAACGAGCTCGAAGAGACCCTGGCCGGCTCGCAGGCGCACGCCGCCGAGCTCGAGGCTCGGCTCCAGGACCGCAAAGACGACATCGGGCGGCTGCAAAACGAAGTCGCCGAACGGGACGCGCGGATTCAAAGCCTGGAGTCGACCCAGGCCGAACACGAGGCGGAGCTCGGCCGAAGGGCCGAAGCCCTGAACGAACAGACGCGCCTCCTCAGCGAAGTGCGTGGGGAGCTGGCCGAGGCGCGGGACGCCTCGGAGGCGGCCCGTGCCGAACAAAAAGAGAGCGAGGCGGCCCATCGGGACGCGACGACGGCCCTGAGGAGCCAGCTCGACGAAGCCCAGGCGACGGCGGAGGAGAAGATCGCGAGCGTGGAGGCCGAGCTCGCGGCCCAGCGGGCCGAAGCCGAGCGACAGGCGACCGAACAGCGAGACGCGCTGGCCTCCCGGGAGGCCGAGCTGGCCGGCTTGTTCGAGGACATCGAGCAGCTGCGCGCCGAGCACGAAGAGGCCGCGAAGGCCAAGGACGAAGCCCACGCCCGGGCGCTGGCCGAGGCCCAACGGACCGCCGAGACCGAGCGCCAGGGGCTGGAGACCGAGCTCCGAGGCCAGCTCGACCGAAGCCGCGCCGAGGCCGACGAGAAGATCGCGCAGCTGGCCGACCTCAACGCGAGCCTGGAGGCCCAGCTCGCCGAAGAGACCGAGCAACACCGCCGGGACGACGAGACGGCGCGCACCCGGGTCCAGGGTCTGGAGTCGGAGCGGGACGAGTTGCAGGCACGGCTGTCAAGAACGGAGGAGCGGCTCGGGGCGGAGGAGCGCCAGCGGGGCGAGACCGCGGCCGCGCTCGAGGAGCGCTCGGGTCAGCTCCAAGCCGCCGAACAGAAGAGCCAGGAGCTCGCCCACTCCTTGGCCGAGACCCAAAGTCGCTTCGAAGATGCGAGCACGAAGCTGAAGCGGGTCGAGAGCGAGCTATCCCAGGCCCGGGAGACCTTGGCCCAGCGGGAAGGAAGGCTGTCCGAGCTCCACGAGGCCTACAAGTTCGAGCAAAAAGAGACCGAGACTGCCCACCAGCAGCTGGAGGAGCTTCGAGGTCGCTTCGACCAGCGAGGCGCCGAGATCGGCCGGCTGGAGGGGCGCGTCGGGACCCTCGAACAGCAAGAGGCGGCGCTGCGGGCGGCTTCGGAAAGGGCGCTTCGGGAGCGGGACGAAGCTCGGGAAGAGGCTCGAAAAACGACCGGCGAGCTGGAGGCCCTCAAGGAGGCTCGGGACGAGCTGGGCCGCGCGCTGGAGGCCAAGGGGCGGGAGCTCGACGCCCAGACGCGGCGGGCCGAGGAGGCCGAGCGTGGCCTGGAGGCGGCGAAGCAGGCCGAGACCGAGGGGGCGAAGCAGCTCGAGGAGCTCGAGAACCGCTACTTCCGCGAGCTGGAAGAGATGAACGACGACTTCATGCAGCAGCTCAAGGACTCGGACGAGCAGCGGGCGACGGAGGTGGAGGGGCTTCGCAAGGAGCTGCTGGAGGCCAAGCGCATCGTCAAGACGCTCGAGCTCGAGAAGCAGCAGCTGATCGAGCGCGCCCAAAGAGCGGAGAGCTCGGCCGGTCGATCGGCCAGCCTCGACGACGAGTTCGAGGCGGCCCTGTCCTCCTTGGGATCCACCGATGGTCTTCCGCCGCTGGGCGAAGATCTCGGCGAGTTCACCGAAGAGACCACCGGCTTCATGAACGAGGTCCCGGGGCCAGCTGCGGGGAAGTCCAAAGAGACCGAGAACGTCGACGAGCTCCTTCGCGCTCTGGACGGAAACTTCGAATAGGCCTCGGGCTCCGCTGCCAGTACCCTCATCCGGTGTTTCGGAACGGCAAGATCTTGCGCTTGGCCCGGCTCGCCTTCGCCGGCTCGGTCCTGGGCTGCGCCTCCGGCGGTGGCGCGGGGGCCCCGGCGGCGGGGCCGCCTTCGGACTTCGACGACCAATTCCAGGGCGTTGGCCTCAACCCCGATCGGGGCGAGACCGTCCCCAAGGTTCGCTTCTTCCTGACCGCCGAAGAGAATTGGAACGAGGCCGAGCGCCGCTTCGAACGGAAGGACTACCTGGCGGCTCAGCAGTACTACGCCTTCATCCGCGCCAAGTTCCCCTACGCGCGCTACGCCGCCCTCTCGGACGTCCGAATCGCGGACTGCCAATTCGCCCGTGAGCACTGGCTGGAGGCGGTGGACAGCTACTCCAACTTCGTCCGCCTTCACCCCGGCCACCGCCTCGTCCCCTACGCGATGTTTCGAACCGGGCTCGCCCAGTACGAGCAGATTCCAGGCAACTTCTTCCTCCTCCCACCGGCAGAGGAGAAGGATCAGACCGCGGTCGAAGAAGCCGAGAAGGCCTTGGCCGCCTACCTGCGGCGCTTTCCCCAGGACGAGAACGTCGAGGAGGCCCAGGAAGTCTACGCCGAGGTGCGAGAGCGCTTGATGAAGCACGAGCGCTACGCCGCCGACTTCTACCGCAGGCTGGGCAAGGACCGGGCCTACCTCGGGCGCCTGGAGGTGATCCGGGAGCGCTTTCCGGACGTCGGCCTCGACGCCGGGCTGCTCCTCGAGATCGCCCGGGTCAGCGCACGCCTGGGTGAGGTCGACCGCGTGCAGTCGACCTTCGACGCCATGGCGGAGCGTTTTCCGCGGTCGGACGCGCTGAAGGCGAGGCGAGCGCTGGTGGCCGAGGCGGAGGCCGCCGCTCGCGCCGAGGCCCGCCGCGAAGAAGAACAGAAGCCGGGGCGCGAAGCGGAGCAGGCGGGCTGAGGCCAGCCGGCTGGCTTCGCCGGAGCTCGATGGTGGGAGCTCAGGCGGGCGCGGAGGCGTCGATTCGCTCCGGCCGCAGACTTTGGGTGTCGGGGCGCGTCTGGCGAAGTGAGTTCAGGTCATGGGCCGCGACGACGTCGACTTCGCAGTGGGGATAGGTCAATCCCAAGGTGAGCCGAAAGCGCGCGGCCGTCGTCTCCCGTTCCGTCTGCCAAAGCCCGATGACTTCGGGTCCGTCGCTGAGGACGATGAATTGCGTCACGAGAACCTCCTTTGTGACTGAACCAAGCATTCAGGAAGTAGCACCGGCGCATCGCGAATGTTAAGGCCCCGGGCTGGCGCTGAGGACAGGGCAGAATTGTTTGCGCGGAACCCATTTCCCCGTGGAACGGCGGGCACTTTGCTCCTGTTCATCCTCTTCACCTTCGGCCTGTCGGCGCTCCCCGTCCCCGATGATTTTCGACCGCTGCTCGTGTTCGAGCGCGAAGACCCCTTATGGGCCTTCGCGACACAGGTCGTGACACCGCCGGACGCCGTGCCGCGTCCCTCCCAAGGCTACGTGGCTGGCGGGGGTGCCCTGAACATCGCCACCGAAGACACCCTGCCCACGGACGGGAGCGCGGAGGAGCCGGTTCCCTCGCTGCCGGTGCAGCGGGCGCCGGAGGAAGAGTGGAAGAAGCCCGAGCGGCCGCGTTTCGAGCGCTACGCCGAGCTGCTCGGCCTGAAGGCCGCGCCTCTCGAGCGCGGCTGCGCCGACTCCAGCCCCGAGGGCTGCCGCCGCTTCGCGATGGAGCGCTTCTTTCGCCGGCTCCAGCAGGCGGCAGCCGGTGAGGGGAGCCCGGTCCGGGTCATTCACTTCGGCGACTCGCTGATCGCGAGCGACAAGATCACCGACACCGCGCGCATGCGCCTGCAGGAGCGATTCGGCTCCGCGGGACGGGGCTTCTTGATGGTCCGCAAGTTCAATCGCTTTCAGCGAGGCAACCGGACCGGCGATGGCTCGCCGGGTTGGGTCCTGGAGGTGATCACGCAAGGTGTCCTGCGGGACCGCTTCTTTGGCTACACCGGCGCGTCCTTCACCGCCCAGAGAGCGGGTGAGTCCTCCCGCTTCGCGCCGGTGGCGGGGGCGGACCGGGTCGAGGTCCACTATCTGGAGGAGCCGAAGGGCGGGCGACTGGCGCTGCGGGCCTCGAACGCGGCGGTGGGCGAGGTCGACACCCAGGCGGATCGCCCGCGCAGCGAAGCGAAGGTGGCTCGCTTCGACCTACCCGAGGGGGCAGAGGCCCTGGAGTTGGAGGCGACCACTTCGGGTCCGCGCGTGTTCGGGGTGGTGCTCGAGAGCCGAGCGCCCGGGGTGGTCTACGAGAGCATCGGTCTTCCGGGGGCCACCTCCGAGGTCTGGACCCGGCCCGATAGAGAGGACTTCGTCCGCATGCTGGCGGTCCGTGAGCCGGGCCTCGTCGTGCACATGGTGGGCGGGAACGATGGCTTGATGCTCGCCAAGAAGCGGACCGAGCTGCCCCAGGTCGAAGCAGCGATGAACGAGTTCTTCGACCGGGTCGAAGAAGCCGCCCCCGGCGCCGACTGCTTGATCATCACGCCCTTCGAAGCGGTGCGGGCCAAGGCCGACGGACGCATGGAGCCCAAGCCCGAGGTTCTGGAGATAGCGGCCCTGCAGCGAAAGCTGGCCGAAGAGCGGGGCTGTGGATTGTGGGACATGTACGCCTCCATCGGAGGCGCGGGCTCGCTGAAGCGCTGGCTCGACGCGGACCTGATGCTGGCCGATCTGATCCACCCTCGGAGCCGGGGCTCGGATCTGATCGGCGAGATGCTGGCCGAGTCCTTGATGAAGGCCTACGACGACCCGCTCGACCGGCGGGGAGGGTTGGACTGAATGCTCTTTCACAGCCTTCAGTTTCTGGTCTTCCTCCCCGTCGTCTTCTTTCTCTACTGGGGGGTGGGCGAGCGGCCCCGGGTCCGCCGCTGGTTGCTGCTGGTCGCGAGCGCCGTGTTCTACATGGCCTGGAACCCGCTCCCCTTCTTGATCGTGCTCTACTGCGCCACCGTCGACTGGGGGCTGGCCCAGGCCATGACGAGGACCGGCCGGCCCAAGTCTCGCAAGGCCCTGGTCACGGCCAGCGTGGTCAGCAACCTCGCCGTTCTCGGCTTTTTCAAGTACGCCAATTTCTTCTACGAGACGGCGAGCACGGTCGGCGGCTGGATCGGGGTGGAGATCGTCTACCACCGCCTCGACATCCTCCTTCCCATCGGCCTGTCCTTCGTCGTCTTTCAGACCCTCAGCTACACCATCGACGTGTATCGGGGCGACTGCGAGGCCCGGCGCTCCTGGGTGGACGTCGCTCTCTTCATCAGCTTCTTCCCTCAGATCATCGCTGGGCCCATCGTGCGGGCGAGCCACTTCCTGCCCCAGCTCGACGCCCGCCCCGAGCTGCCCGAAGACGCGGGGGCAGCGGCGCTCTTTCGGATCGCGAAGGGGCTGGTCAAGAAGCTGCTCATCGCCGACCTTCTAGCCGCGAACTTGATCGACCGCGTGTTCGCATCGCCCGAGCTCTACACGCCGGTCGAGGTCTGGGCGGGTGTGTTCAGCTACACGCTCCAGATCTACTACGACTTCTCGGCCTACTCCGACGTCGCCATCGGCGCGGCGGCGCTGTTCGGATTTCACATCCCCGAGAACTTCAATCGCCCCTACAAGGCCCGAAATCTCCCCGAGTTCTGGCAGCGCTGGCACATCTCCCTGAGCACCTGGCTCCGCGACTACCTCTACATCCCCCTCGGCGGGAACCGAGGGGGCCGCTGGCTCACGCTTCGCAACGTGATGATCACCATGATTCTGGGCGGCATCTGGCACGGCGCCTCGTGGCGGATGGCGCTGTGGGGCGGGGTGCACGGAGTGGGGCTCTGCCTGACTCGGCTGTACTGGTGGCAGTTCGGGATCCCCGAGCGACCGGCCTTTTGGCGCACTGCCCTCGGCTTCGTGATCACCTTCTCTTCGGTGATGCTGGCCCGCATCTTCTTTCGGGCCGAGTCGATGCAGCGGGCGGGCGAGATCTTCGCCGGCCTCGCGCCCAGCGGGACCTGGGCGGCGCCGAATCTGACGCCTCGGGTGCTGGCGGTGATGCTGGTCGCCACGCTGCTTCACTTCGGGCCGACGAACCTGTGGGCTTGGGTGTCGGCGCGGCTCGTGCGGCTGCCGGTTCCGGCGCGGGCGGCGCTCCTCCTCGCGGTCGCCCTCGTCATCAAGCGGATCGCCGACTTCGAGGTCCAGACCTACATCTACTTTCAGTTCTGAAGCCGAGGGTGCACAGTGGAGGCATGAACTCCGAGGAGGCCTTCATCGAGAAGCTCGAGACCGCCCACGAGTTTCCGACCCGCTACACCTTCAAGCTGATCGGAGCGAGCGACGGCGCCTTCCAGGTGCAGGCGCTCGAGCTGTTGAACCGCGACTACCCGAACGCGCAGCCCGATGTGTCCACACGCTCCTCCGCCAAAGGCAACCACGTGTCGATGACGGTGGTCGCCACCATGCCCGACGCTCCGGCCGTGGCCCGGCTCTATCGCGCCTTTCACCGGCTCGACGGGCTGGCCATGCTGCTCTGACGGCCCAAGCGCTCCAGGACCAGGACCAGGACCACGCCCAGCGCAGCCAGCGCCAGAGGCAGGATGACGGGACCACCGTAGCCTGGATCCCAGGGCCAGACGGCCCGCGTCGACTGGACCGTCTTCCCCCCGATGATTACCGGCGCCTCCAGCTCCACGCCGAAGGGCCAGAGCTTGCGAAGCGAGCCGAGCATCAGGCCGACCAGCGCCGCGTAGGTCGGATCGGGCGCCACGTGCAAGAGGGATTTCAGGAGCCGGCTGAAGCCGAGGATTCCCACCATGATGCCGGCCCCGAAGACGGCAAGCACGAGCAGGTCGCGCTCGTCGATGGCGCTCAAGACCCTGGTGTACTGTCCAAGGATCAAGAGCAAGAAAGAGCCGGAGATCCCGGGCAGCAGCATGGCACAGATCGCGATGGCGCCGCTCGCGAACAAAAAGCCGAGCGAGTCTCGAACCGTGAGCTCGCCCAGTCCGGTCAGAACGAAGGCGCCCGCCGCCGCCGTCACCAGCGCGAAGCCCTCTGCCGGGCCGACTCGCTTCATCAGCCGGAGCGGGACCGCCACCGAGGCTGCGATCATCCCAAAGAACAGGCCGTTCATGGCCTCGGGGTGGTTCGCCATCAGCTGCGGGATGATCTTCGACAGCGAGCCGATGGCGAGGACGATCCCCGCGCCGAGGGTGAAGAGGAAAGGCACGTCGGCCTCTCGAAGGGCTGCCCTCCTCGAAGGCCCGACCAGCAGCCTTCGGAGCAGGCTCGCGTCCAGCGCCGACAGGGCGGAGATGAAGCGGGGGTAGATGCCGAGGACCAGCGCCAGCGTCCCGCCGCTGACGCCGGGGACGACGTCGGCGGCGCCCATGGCGAAGCCGCGGGCGACGATGCCTGCCGTCTTCATCCTTCGACGGTGGTCGTTTCCGCGACCAGCCGCTCCAGCTCTGCCACCGTGATCTCGTAGCGACTCGTACAGAAGTCGCAGTCGACCCGGACCGGTTCGTCTTCGAGCATCATCTGGGCGAGCTCCGCCGGGCCCATCAAGCGGACGGCGTTGAGGGCGCGCTCCCGACTGCAGGGGCAGTGCCAGCGCAGGCGCACCGGCTCTTCGACCGGCTCCGCCTCGGGCTCCACCGCCCGGAGCAGAGCCTCGGCGCTTCGGGCCTCCCGCAGCATCGGGATGAGGCCGCCCGCCACGACCCGCTCCCGAAGGGCGGTCAAGTGCTCGGGGTCGCCGTCGGGCAGGGCCTGGACGAGCAGGCCGCCCGCCACCTCGATCCGGCTGCTGGCGTCCAGGAGGACGTCGGCGGCGAGGCCGGTCAGGACTTGGTCCGACTGCTCGATGAAGAACTCGATGTCCCGGTCCACCTCTCCTAAGACCAGCGGAGTCATCGACTGGGTGTAGTCCCCGGTCGCGCCGCGACGAACCACCGAGACCTTGCCGGGAAGAAGGGCGGGGGCGATCACGAGGCGCTCGGTGCCGCCGGACTTGGGAAAGGCGAGGCTTGGGTCGCCGAGCGTTCCACGAAGATCCCCGGCGTGGGTCGCATCGACGAGCATCTGACCGATCCGAGCCTGAGAGATGATCTGCAGGCTCGTCTTTCCCTCACGCTTGGAGGCCACGGCCATCAGGCCGGCGCAGGTGAGCAACCGGCTCATGGCGACGCCCGAGGTCCAGCCTAAGCCATGGACCGCCTGTGCGCTCCGGCACGTGGTGGTCGTCAGGGCCACCGTCAGCTCCAGGTGATCCTTGGTGCGCGCCCGCAGGCAGACGTCCTCCATGACACCAGCCTAGCAAACAGGCGAAGAAGCACGCAGGACTCTCGGCCTTGCCGCGGGATGTGCGCGGGAAGTTGACTCACCTCCGGGCCGTTCCTAGGTTGCCGTCGCCCGATTCGGGCCACTTCCCATGATTCTGCCCAAGTCCTCGTCCGCCGCGCCGCTTTCGCGAGTGGTGCGTTATGCGGAATCCGAAATCCCCACCGCACGGGGACCCCTTCGAACGGTGGTCTATCGTGAGGTCGCTGACGGCGAGCCCAATGCCCAAAAGGAGCACGTCGCCCTGGTCGTGGGGCATCCGGGCCGGAATGGGGTTTTGGCCCGGATCCACAGCGAGTGCATCACCTCCGAGGTCTTCGGCTCTCTGAAGTGCGACTGCGCCGACCAGCTGGAGGCGGCGCTGCATTTCTGCCACGAGGAGGGGACGGGGGTCGTTCTCTACCTGCGGCAGGAGGGCCGGGGCATCGGCCTCGGCAACAAGATCAAGGCCTATGCGCTCCAGGCCAAGGGCGCCGACACCGTCCAGGCCAACCACCAGCTCGGTTTCGCCACCGACCTGCGGACCTACGACGTGGCGGCAGCCATGTTCGAGGACCTGGGCATCCAGTCGGTTCGCTTGATGACCAACAATCCGGACAAGGTTCGCCAACTGGAGGCCCACGGCGTCGACGTCGAGGGCCGGATGGCCCTGCAGACCCCGACCAACATCCACTCTCGAAAATACATGACGACCAAGCGGGACAAGTGCGGGCACATGATCACCCCGGTCGAAGGTTGATCCACCCCAAGTAGTCCTAGGGGGTCATGCCTTTCCGGGGGTGATGCCCCAGCCCACCGGCTGCTCGTCGCTGTCGCCGCTCTGCTGGGCGAGGAGAAAGGCCCCGAGGTTGCCCGCAACCATGTTGATCCGGGCTTCGACGTTGGGCTCGGCGAGGACGTCCTGGCGCTCCTGGGGATCGGTGAGAGCGGCGGCGGCCACCAGGTCGGCGAGGGGGCCGGGCTCGTCGACCTCATTGAGCCCCTGCAGCTCGTTGGCGTCGCTCGGGTTCACGTGGACCATGGCCCGGGTGCACAAGGAGCGCAGGCTGGCCATGGCCGGAAGGAGGCAGCGGGGCTCCTCGGGCAGCTGGTCTTCCAGGATCCGGGCTCGGGCGCGGCGAAAGGGCAGGTTCGGCGGGTGTTCGTCGGCGATGTTCACCCGACACAGGCCTTCGATGATGATGTTGTAGCGCCCGTCGGGAAGCCGGGCGGACTGGCGCAGGAGGCCCATGCCGGCCACTTCGTGAACGGCAGGGCGCCCGAAGTCGTCGGGCGCTTCGTCGGGCCGGGTCATGGCGAGGACCATCAGACGCGACCCCTCCAGACTGAACTGGGTCATGGCCCGATAGCGGGGCTCGAAGACGTGGAGCGACACGAGGGTGCGGGGCAGGAGGACCGCGCCCGCGAGGGGGAAGATGGGGACCTCTTCCAGAGACTGTTCGGAGATCTCGACGAGCTCGCTCATTCGGACCTTTCGGGCAGGACCTTGCCGGGATTCAAGATGCCGGCGGGGTCGAACTGGGCCTTGATACGGCGCTGGAGCTCGATGAGCTCGGGGCTCTGTTCGATCGGGAGCAGATCTCGCTTGAGGGCGCCGATCCCGTGCTCGCCGGACAGGGTGCCGCCCAGGCCGACGGCGAGACGACCCACCTCGAACAACGCGGCCCGAGAGGCGTCGTGCTGGTCGGGCTGGAACAAGACGTTCACGTGCAGGTTGCCATCCCCCGCATGGCCATAGGCCGCAACCTGCACCCCGACTTTGGCCGCCACTTCTCGCAGGCCGCGCATCAATTCGGGAATGCGAGAGCGGGGAACCGTCACGTCCTCCGAGATCTTGCAGGGCGCGGTTTTGCGGAGGGTGTCACTCAGCATGTAGCGGGGGGCCCACATGCGGTCCCGCTGGGCGGGCGTGCTCGCCACCCCGATCTCGGAGGCGGTGGCAGCCAAGACCTCGGCCATCCGGGCCAGCGCATCGTCGGCCCCCTCCTGGGTGGGGCCGTCGGCCTCGACGATCAGCGCCGCCGCACCTTTGGGGTCCCAGTCGGGGTGGGCGGCCATCGCGGCTCGGGTCGCCGCTTCGTCGAGGAGCTCGCAGGCCCGGGGCCACAGGCCGGCCCGGAACACCGCGGTGACGGCGCGGCTCGCCGTCTCCACGTCGGCAAAGCCGGCCAGGGCGGCGCGGCGGCCCCTGGGCTCGGGAAGCAGGCGCAGGGTGACTCGGGTGATCACGCCCAGCAGGCCCTCCGAGCCGACCATGAGGGCGGTGAGATCGAAGCCCGTCGCCTGCTTGATGCCGCGACTGCCCAGCTGAACTCGACCCGTGGCCGGAGAGACCATCTCGAGCCCGAGGACGTGCTGCTTGGTCACCCCGTACTTGAGGGCCCGCGGGCCGCCCGCATTGCAAGCCACGTTGCCGCCGATGGAGCAGAGGTGGGCCGAGCTCGGATCCGGCCCGTAGAACAGGCCCTCGGCCTCCACCGCGTCGTACACCGCGCGAAGCGTCGTCCCCGCCCTGGCCACACAGACCATGTCCCCGGCGTCCACCTCCTCGACCCCGGCGTGCTTTTCGAGGCTCAAGAGCAGGCCGCCGCGGGTGGCGAGGGCGCCTCCCGACTTGCCGGATCCGAGGCCCCGCGGGACCACCGGGACCCGGGCCTCCTGGGCCGCGGCGAGGACCACCGCCACCTCCTCCGCGCCTCGGGCGCGAACCAGAAGGTCGGGCCAGGCGGGCGGACTGCCCGACCAGTCGGTGGTGTACGCCTCCAGGACCTCTCGGTCGCGAAGGGCCCGGCCGCTGCCCAGCGCCCGGTCGAGCTGACTGGCGAGGCGGTCGACGGCGGCGGGAGAGGGGCGCTCCACCCCTCGACCTCTATCGGGGGGCGGGGCGAGGGCGAAGCGGCTTCGTCACTTGGTGATGGGACCGCGCATGGGTGTTCGGGTCTTGACCGCCGCCTCGCCGCTGCCCTCGAGGCGCTCGGGGAGGGGCCACACGTCGACCGGCATCTCCAGCCGGCCGTCCAGGGCCCCCGCTCGCGTGCGTCCTTCGAGCCGCAGCTCGTAGATCCCTGCCTGCGTCGGCGTGAAGTGGGTGCCGTACTTCGCCTGGGCCCTGGGATAGGCGTGCAGCTTGAAGCGACCGGCCTCCCGACCCTCTGGATCCGTCACCGTCAGCACCAAGTCGGCGTCTTCGATCCGCTTGCGGCCCGCCAGACCCCGGCCGCTGACCTCCTGAGGCACTACTGTGATGGTCATCACTTCACCTGGGCTGGGGATGCCGGGCTCGAAGAGGAAGCCCACCTCGATCTTCCCCTGGACGATGCCCCACGTTCGCTTTTCGGGTCGGGGGCCGACGGCGTCCGCGTCCGGGTCGCCGGCGAAGGGCGGGGCAGCCAGGGCCGATGCGGAGACGAGCAGAGCGAGTACGACGACCGGGGTCCTCATGGGTAGGAGGCTGTCCCACGGGGGAAGCGTCATGTCGAGGGGGCAAGGGGACTTTCGTTTCTCGATGCTCTCACTCTCACCCACACCCCCGTGTCCGCGCACAGCGGCTGGAACATCGCTGCCGCCTCGCGTACTGTGACACGAGCGCAATGGCGTACGACGACCTCTTCGATGGAGGCTTTGGACCGGCGGACGAAGATCAGACGGCGGTGCACGAGGTATCACCCCTCGGGCCCGACGGCAGCCTCGAGCGCTCGGCCGCCCTTCTATGCATCAGCGGCCGCTCCATCGGGCATGCCTTCGTCTTGAACAAGGACGAGACGACGCTGGGTCGGGCGCCGGAGTGTGACGTGTTCCTCGATGACGAGGGCGTCAGTCGCTACCACGCAAAGGTCGTTCGTCGAGAAGGGAAGCTGGTGTTGCTCGACTTGGAGTCGACCAACGGAACCTGGCACGACGGCGAGCGGATCCAGGTCGTGACCCTCGAGGACGCGGTCAAGATTCAGCTGGGGACCGCGACCATCTTGCAGTTCCGCTACCAGGACGACCAGGAGCTGGAGTTCCACACCATGATGCAGAACTTCAAGACTCACGATCATCTGACGGAGGCGTTCAACCGGCGAGCCTTCATGTCCGAGATCGACAAGGAGGCCAGCTACGCCCGGCGCCAGAATCAGCCCCTGTCCTTGATCATGTTCGATCTGGACGAGTTCAAGCAGGTCAACGACAGCCACGGGCACTCGGCCGGCGACCAGGTGATCCGCACCGTCGCCCAGGCGGTCATGGAGACGAAGCGCAAGGAAGACATCTTCTCCCGCTACGGGGGCGAGGAGTTCGCGCTGCTGCTTCGGGCGTGCAGCCAGGAGCGCGCCTTCATCGTCGCCGAGCGGATCCGCCGCGCGGTCGAGAAGCTGGAGATCGTTCACAAGGGTCACCGAATCAAATGCACGGTGTCTCTCGGCGTCGCGACCCTCGATCCGAATCAACAAAATCCCTCCTCGGAACTGATCGAGTGGGCCGACGACCGCCTCTACCAAGCCAAGCGCAAGGGCAGAAACCGGACCGAGACGCCGCTCTTCGACTGACTCCTCGGCCTCACCTCCTCCATCAGCAGCCGCTCGGGAGGCGCGGCCCCAGCGGGCCCGTCCAGACCTCGTTGAGCGCAGGCCTGGGCGATGACCCCCATCTGGGAGGCGCGTCCCCCAAAGCCGTGGACGAGCAAGATCCGGGGGCCGGCCGGCGGGCCCCAGGCCCAGCCGAAGTGCCGGTCGGCGGTGTCGACGGCGGTGGCCCCCTCCAGGGCCGCCTCTTCCCAGGGGCGAGGCGGTCGACGCGGAGGACGGGTGGCAAGTCGCTCGAATGCTGTGAGCTTCCTCGGCCTCCGGTAACCTGGCGGGGCATGATCTCGGTGCGCAGCCGCGGTCGCGTCGAGACCATGGAGCTCGACGCGTTCGAGAAGAGGGTCCGCGAGGGCAAGATCCTGCCCTCCACCCTCGTGCGGCTGCCGGTGGTGACCGGCGACGACTACGTACGGGCCGAAGAGCTCGAGATCTTTCAGCGCCTCCACGCCCCCGCCCGCCTCGCCTTCGTTCGGGCCTTCAGTCTTGGTCGCTTCCCCCACTTCACGCTGCTTCTGTGCACCAGCCAGATCGTCCTCTTCCTGGTCCTGGCCGGGCCCAATCGCTTCATCGCGCTCGACCCCCTGATCCGCGCCGGTGCCAAGGCCCGGCCCAACGTGCTCGAGCTCGGTCAGACCTGGCGCCTCCTCACCGCCAATTTCCTTCACCGGGACGTGCTCCATCTCTTCGTGAACAGCTTCTTCCTGTTCAACCTCGGAGGCTCGATCGAGAACACCTTCCGGCTTCGGGACTACGCCTGGATCCTCGTCGTGAGCGCCCTCGGCACCACCATCCTGTCGACGCTGATGTCGAGCAGCGTGGCCTCGGTGGGGGCGAGCGGCATGGTGCTGGGACTATTCGGGAGCGCTTCGGTCTTCGGCTACGTCTACGCGCGCGACCTGCCGGCTCGCTATCGTCGCTACTTCGGAAGCGCGGTCCTGCCCTACGCCCTCTTCATCCTCTATCTGGGCTTGGCCAGCCCCGACACCGACAACTGGGGCCACCTGGGCGGCTTTCTGGGCGGACTCATGGCCACCTTGCCTCTCGTGCCTCGGGGGCTCGCCCAGGGCGGCCTCGTGCAGCGATGGTGGACGACGGGCGCGAGCCTGGCGCTGGTCGGTTTGGTCGTGGCCTTGGGCCCGGTGATCCGAACGGTGGGGCTCGTCTTCGAGCCGGTGCGGGACGAGCGCTCGGGCCTCGCCTTCGTGTACCCCGCCTACTGGGAGACCGGGCAGAACCACCTCGGCTACGCCGCGAAGGGCAACAGCTTGGGCACGGCCCTCGGCGTCCGTGCCGAACGCCGAAGCTCGGCGCCCTACACGATGCGCGAGATCCGGCGCTGGTTCTTGGAGGAGGAGCTTCAGGGCCAAGTCGCCAACGGAGACATCACCCAGGTGCAGGTCGGGCGGGAGCGTCCCTTCCTCCTCGACGGGGCCCGGGCCATCGAGATCGACGTGAACCTCGAATCCCGGGCCGGACCTCAGGTGTCTCGCAACGTCTTGGTTCAGCGAGGCTATTATCGGTACGCGATCGTGCTGTCGGCCCCGGCCGAATGGGCTGCCGAATACGACAGCCTCATGGAGCGGCTGGTGCAGAGGGTTCGCCTAGTCGAGCCGGCGAGTCTCCGAGAAGCGCGGGCGCTGGTGGACCGCTTCCCCGGCATGACCAGCGCCCGTGTCCAGCTCGGTCGGGAGCTCGCCCGAATCGGGGCGGTCGAGGACGCGAAGTCGGTGTTCCGAGAGGCCCTGCGCCGAGACCCCAACGAACCCTCGGCCCTGCACGGTCTCGCCAAGCTGGAGGCCGACTTCGACGGAAACCTGGAGTTGGCCGAGTCGATGGCCCTGGCCGTTTTTCGCCTGCGCCCCGAAGATCCGGAAAACGTCGCGCTCCTCGCCGATCTTCGCCGCCGCCTAGGCCGCATCGACGAAGCCTGCGAAGCACTGCAACGCGCCTTTCAGCGCATCGATGACCCGCCCGAGCACCTTCGCCGCCGCGTCATCGAGCTCCGCTGCTTCCGCAGGAGCTGAGCTCAAAGCGGGCTCGGCAGGTCTCCGGTCACGGTCGAGGTCCGCCCGGGCTCGAGCCGAAAGGACGCACTCACGGTGGAGGAGAGGACGAAGCGGTCGCCGATGCTGGTATCGACGAGGAGATACGCCAGTCGCCGGAGGCCGGTGGTGGAGAAGGTGCCGAGCTCGAGGCGGCCCACCTCGCAGGCGGCGGTCGCGGTCGCGGTGGTCTCGACGAAGCGGAGCCGCCGGGGGTCGAAGCGCTGCAGGCGAACGTCGACCTCGTCGGCCCCGAAGTCCCCGCAGGCCGTCTCGGGCGGGACTCCGCCGATGGTCCAGCGGGACACGAGCCGAGCAAGCTCCCGCGTCTCGAGCACGAAGTTGCCGTCGATGGTGCTCTGCGTGCCGGGCTCCACGGTGATCTCGAGCGAAGAGAAGGCGAGGGCCTCGCCGGTCGAGTCCTGCAGCGTGAGCCGAACGAAGTAGGTGCCGCGGCGCAGGTCTTGGAAAGAGACGGGGCTGTCCTCGCAGGCGACGGTCAGGTCGAAGTCTCCGATCGATCCCTCGGTGGTGGCGACCCGAACCGTCACCCCGCCTACTTCGGCGCAGAGGAGGGTTGGAACCTGGCGGTCGATGGTCCAGCTGATGCGAAGGTCGCCGCGGCCAGGGCCGGTGCCCGACAAAGAGAAGGTGTGGTCGACCTGGGTGCGCTGCTCGGCTGCGATGACGACGCTGACCGAGAACTCGGCGATGGCGTCGCCGTCGGCGCCGAGGGCGGTGATGACGACGGGCCGGGGGCCGGTGGGAAGACCGTCGAAGCGGACTTCCTGGGTGTCGCCACACGGGACCTCGATGAAGCTCGCGCCAGCGTTGGGGGTTCCGGGCAGGCCGCCGACGCTGACCAGGGTTCGTTCCACCTCCACCGCCTCGCAGGTGGTCGGGGTGCCGTCCTGGAGCTCGAAGCCCCATCGGATCTCGAGGCCCCCGGGCAGGATCGGGTCGCTGATGATCACCGGGCCTTCGTCCGGCCCCCCGCAGGCGGAGAACCCGAGGGCCAGAGCGAGGGCGAGGTGGAGCAGGCGGCGAGCGTTCACGAACGCACGATGATGCACGTTTGGTGCCGTGCGGGGACCCGAAACCCGCTTCTCCGGAGGCGAGGGCCGCCGCAGCCTTCAGAGAAAGCTCCAAACGAGGCGGCTGGAGCCCCGAAAATTCGGGCCGAAGCCCCGGGTTTTGTCTCGGCCGGGGCGCTCCGCCTGGATCAGCTCGATGAGGGTCGAGCCTGCGCCGAGCTCCAGCCAGGCCTTAGGGGCCACCCGCAATCCAAGCCGCGCCTGCAGGTCGACGGTGGTCCAGCGGTAGGCTTGGGCGACGTCGGAGCCGGCGCTCCAAAGCCGCCGTCCCCGCACGTCCAGGTCGGCGCCCACCCGCAGCCAGGACCCGAGTCGATGGCGGATCCGCACTCCTTGGGGCAGCGTCGCCTCCAGACTCCAGGGACCTGGCGGCCTCCAGCGAGCGATCAAGACGGGGGCGGGCAAAAAGAAGTCCCGGTCGAAGATCAAGCTGAGCCCGAAGCCGACCGTCAGCCCGCGCCCGAAGCGATAGAGGGCGAGGCCGGTCCCCACCCCCCGGATCCGGAGGTCGGGGACCATGCCGCTCGTCCAGCTCAAGATCGGCTCCGCCCGCAGAACGAGGGCCCAGCCGCCGCTTCCCGTGAGGCGCATGTAGGACAGCAAGGGAAAGCCGAGCTCTCGGATCCCGCCGACGGGGATGTCGCTCGGAACACGCTCGTCGAAGAAGGCGGACTGATGATTGAGGCCAGGAGTCAGGATCCAGCGCCCTTGGGCCAGGATCGGGATCGGGAGATTGGTCTGGGCTCGCAGCTCGAACAGCCGGCCGGCAGGTCGCAGGTCGGCGGGCTGCCCGACCGAAGGCTGCGCCGTGAGCTCGACGGCGAGGAGCTCGGGCACCTGGGCGGCCAACAGAAAGAGGAGCGTGGCGGGCAAGGCCGCAGGCCTAGCGGGGCCCGCGCTTCGGGTCGAGTGTGGGGCTTCTCTTGTCCCGCTCTGAGCCCCGGCCGAGAAACGAAGCCATGCACGCCGCGGAAAAACGGCCGGGGCTCGACCCTGCGCAGGTCGTCGTCGATGCCTTCAGACCGGTCGAGGATGAAGTCGACGCGCATCTGCGATGCGTCGAAGGCGCGGTGCCCGAGGGCCTGTCCGGCGTCCTGTACCGAAACGGGGTCGGCCGTATCGAGGTTCACGGGACGCCGCAGATGCATCCCTTCGACGGCGACGGCATGGTGAGTCGCTTCGCCCTCTCGCAAGGGCAGGTCCACTACCGCAATCGCTGGGTGCGGACCCGAGAGTTTCTGGAGGAGGAGCGGGCCGGTCGAATGCTCTACCGGGGCTTCGGGACCAACATCCCGGGTGGCTTCTTCGCCAACGCCTTTCGGATGCGCTTCAAGAACGCCGCCAACACCAGCGTGGTCTACCACGGCGGAAAGCTCCTCGCGCTTTGGGAGGCCGGTCA
>CAYZFR010000065.1:0-18286 GCA_964477875.1 uncultured Myxococcales bacterium | reverse complement strand
GCGAGTCTGGTGGTCTGGACGACCACGCCCTGGACCCTGCCGTCGAACATGTTCGCCGCCGTCCACCCCGACTTCGACTACGCTTACGCCGAGGATCCCGAGACCGGCGACGTCCTCGTGATGGCGGAGGCCTTGGTCCCCACCCTGGCCGGCAAGCTCGGTCGCGAGCTCGAGATCCGGCGGCGGCTCAAAGGCGCGGAGCTGGTAGGAAAGCGCTACCGGCCGCCCTTCGACGCCTTCAGCAAGGACGTCGAGGACGAGCGCTACTGGAGCGTGGTGGCCGGCGACCGGAGCATGTCGGGGGTGCCGCAATACTTCGTGACCCTCGACAGCGGCACCGGCGTCGTCCACATCGCGCCTGCCTTCGGAGAGGACGACTGGAAGCTGTGGCGGGCCCACCAGAGCAAGGTCGGCGAGCTCGACATGTTCTGCGCCGTGCGACCGGATGGCTCTCTGGACGAGCGGATGGCCGGCCTCGGTCTCGATGGCGTGTGGGTCAAGGATGCGGACAAGACCATCATCCGAGACCTGAAGCAGCGCGAGCTCCTGATCAAGCAGGAGACCTACCGCCACGAGTATCCCTTCTGCTGGCGATCCGACCGAGACCCGCTCATCCAGTACGTGCGGGAGGCATGGTTTGTTCGGACCACCGAGCGGATAGACGCCATCATCGACAACAATCAAGCGGTGGCCTGGATGCCCGAGCACATCCGGGACGGTCGGATGGGGGACTTCCTCGAGGGCAACGTGGACTGGGCCCTGTCCCGGGAGCGTTTCTGGGGCACGCCTCTCAACATCTGGGTCTGTCAGAGCTGTCAGCACATGGAGGCGCCGTCGTCCTGCGCCGACATCGAGGCCCGAAATCCGGGAGCCTTCGCCGCCTTTCGAGCGGCGCAGGCCGAAGATCCGAGCCTGGCCGAGCACCTGATCGTTCACAAGCCATGGATCGACGCCGTCGAGCTGCCCTGCACCGAGTGCGGCGGCACCATGAAGCGGGAGCCGGAGGTCATCGACGTCTGGTTCGACTCGGGCTGCATGCCCTTTGCGCAGCTCGGCTATCCCCACGCCGAAGGCAGCGAGGCCGCCTTCGAGAAGAGCTTCCCCGCCGACTTCATCTCCGAGGCCGTGGACCAGACCCGAGGCTGGTTCTACTCGCTTCAGGCGGTCAACAATCTGGTGTTCCCGGAGGCCCCTTCGCCCAAGCCCTTCAAGCGCTGCATCGTCCTCGGCCACGTTCTCGACAAGGCCGGGAAAAAGGAATCCAAGTCCTCGGGCAACTACACGCCGCCCGAGATCATCCTCGATGCCGTCCGCATGGAGTTCGGCGTGTGGAGCGCCGAGGCGGCCGAGAGGGCGGGCGTCAGCCCCAAGAAGGGGAGGGCGCTCATCGCGCTGGAGGACTTCGAAGGGATGGATCTGCGGCCGGGGGCCAAGCTTCAGGCCTACGACCGCACCCGCCCCGACGTCCGCCGCACGCTCGAAGTGGAAGCGAACAAGAAGCTCCCGCGACGGGTGGTGGTCCTCCCCGAGGACGAGCAGACGGCGCTCGAGCGCGCGCCCTGCCCCGACGACGTGCGGGTGGCCGAAGTGCCCAAGCTGCCGCCCTCCCAGCGGGTCGTACTCGAGCTGGACACGGTGCCCGCACCGGGCGCGGACGCGTTCCGCTGGTTCTTCTTCGCGGCCAATCCGCCGTGGAACAGCACCCGGCACAGCCTGGCCAACGTGCGCACGCTCCAGAAGGAGCTGCCGATCAAGCTCCGGAACGTCTACGCCTTCTTCGTCACCTACGCGAACATCGACGGCTTCGACCCGGTGAAGGACGAGGGGCAGAAGCGCCCGGCCGAAGAGCGTCCGATGCTGGACCGCTGGCTCGCGAGCGAGCTCGAGCGGACGAAGATCCAGGTCACCGAGCACATGGACGCCTTTCGCTCCTACGAGGCGACCCAAGTCCTCTCGGCCTTCGTCGAGGGCCTGTCCAACTGGTACGTGCGGCGGGCGAGGGATCGGTTCTGGGCGCCGGGTCGAGCTCAGGACAAGCTGGACGCGCTGTGGACCCTGTACGAGTCCCTCCGGGACGTAACGCTCCTTCTCGCGCCCTTCCTGCCCTTCACGGCCGAGGACCTGTATCAGAACTTGGTCCGCGGTCCCTACGGCGACGAGCTCCCGGACTCGGTTCATCTCCGCCTCTTCCCTGCCGGCGATCCCAGCCGCGTGGATGAAGCCCTGTCCCGGGACATGGCCGACGTTCGAGCCCTGGTGAGCCTCGGACTTCAGGTGCGGGCCAGCCACAAGCTGAAGACCCGCCAGATGCTGGCCGAGGCGAAGGTCGTTCTAGCGGATCCGAGCCGGGCGGCGGCCATCGGCGCGTACGAAGACCTCATCAAGGACGAGCTCAACGTTCGGGAGCTGGTCTTCATCGACAAGGCCGACGACTTCGTCGAATTCCGGACCAAGCCCAATTTCCGCGTCCTCGGGAAGCGCCTCGGTCCCCGGATGAAGCAGGTTCAGAAGGCGCTGGCCGCCATGCCGGCGGCGGAGGCGGTGGCGGCGCTGGACGCCGGCGGCGTCGAGCTCGAACTGGATGGCGGGCCGGTGAAGCTCGGACCGCAGGAGGTCGAGGTCGCGGTGGAGGCGAAGAAGGGCTTCGCGGCCGCCAGCGAGCGGGTGGGGGTGGTCATCCTCGATACCACCCTCGACGAGGGCCTGATCGCGGAGGGCTTGTTCCGGGAGGTGCTGGCCAAGATCCAGGCCTACCGCAAGGAGCTCCAGCTGGACTTCGCGGACCGGATCGAGCTCGGCCTGGAGGGCGATCCGTCTCTCGTCGCCCTGTGCCGAGAGCGCGCCGAGACCTTGAGCGGCGAGGTCCTCGCCGCCACCGTGCACTTTGGCGACGAGGCCTCCAGGGTGGCCGAGACGGCCAAGGACGTGGACGTCGACGGCCGGCCGCTCGGGCTGCGCGTGCGACGGCTGGGATCGGTCCGGAAATAAAAAAGCCCCGCTCGACGCGTGCAGCGCAGAGCGGGGCGGAACGAGCCATCCAAAGTCGGACCCCCCGGTCTTACCGAACGTTTCAGCGAAAGAAAAGAAAGGCGGGGAAGGAAAACGACCTCAGCCGAACCAGCGCACCTTCTCGGCGATCGGACCACGCTCACCCGCCGGCCACTCGCCGGCGGGGTAGCCGACGTAGAAGAAGCCGAGACAGCGCTCGTTCGGTGCCAGCTCCAGAAAATGCGCCATGCTCGGCGCGAAGGCCTTCCTCCCGCTCGACCAGAAGCCGCCGAGACCGTGGGTGCGGGCGGCGAGATGAAGGTTTTGGACCGCGATCGCGGTGGAGGCGATCTCTTCGTGCTCGTAGATCTTCGGCGACTGCGAGACCGAACACACGACCACCAGACACAGCGGCGCGGTGAGGACCTTGCGCTCGATCTTTCGCCGCCGGCCGTCGTCGGCCGCCCACTCCGCTTCGCCATCCCCGAGACTGGCGGTGCAGATCGCATCGGCCAGGGCTTGGCGCGCCTCGCCCCGGAAGCCGACGAAGCGCCAGGGCTCGGTGTGTCCATGGGAAGGCGCCCAGTTGGCGGCCTCCAGCAGCTCGTCCACCACCGAGTCGGGGACAGGATCGCTGCGCATGTGCTCCGGTTTGACCGACCGGCGGGTACGAATGGCCTCCAGTGTGTCCACGGCCCCGGTCTACGCAAAGCCGTGTCGCAGGGCGACGCATTCTCGCTTGCGAGCTCGGCCCAAAAGGCGCATATACGGGCCATACCCTCCGGCTGCGGTTGGAAGGTGGGGGCCCCCGGGCTTCCCACCTTTTTTCGTTTCTGGGGGACGAGGATGGCCATGAGCTCGAGTCGAGCCACTCAGATCCGCGACCGCGTCCACCAGCTCGTCGAGCCTGTTCTGGAGGCGGAGCGCTTCGAGCTGATCGAGACCGAGTTCCTCGGCGAGGGCCGAGGGGCGGTCTTGCGGCTGTACATCGACAGCATCCCGCCCGGGACGAAGGAGCAGGGGGTGTCGGTGGACGACTGCCAGCGCGTGAGCCGCGTGGTCGGTGACCTGCTGGACGTCGAGGACGCGATCCCCGGCGCCTACCGGCTCGAGGTCTCCTCGCCCGGCCTGTTTCGCCCCCTGACCAAGCCCGCGCACTTCACGCGTGAGCTGGGGAACCGAGTGAAGGTGAAGACCTTCGAGAAGCGGGAAGGGCGCCGCACCTACACCGGGTGCCTGGAAGACTTCGAGGGCGAGCGGCTGACGCTGAGCCTCGAGGACGGCCAGCGCTTCACGTTCGAGCTTTGCGAAGTCGCGAAGGCGAACCTAGAGCCGCTGCTGGAGTTTTGAGCTCCGCGCAGAGCGAAGGGACGAAAAAATGGATCTCGAGAATCTAAATTCGGTTTTGGGCCAAGTCGCCACCGACAAGAGCATCTCACGGGACGTTCTGGTGGAGGCGCTCGAGGCCGCCATGCTGACGGCGGCCCGAAAAGTGTTCGGGCTGGAGCGGGACATCGAGGCTCAGTTCATCGAGGAGACGGGGGAGGTGGAGCTGTTCGAGTTCCGGACCGTCGTCGACGAGATCGACAATCCGGCGACCCAGATCCTCTTCGACGAGGCGCGAGAGCTCGACCCCGACTGCGAGGTCGGCGACTCTCTGGGCCTCAAGATCGAGAAGAAGGACCTGGGCCGGATCGCGGCCCAAACCGCCAAGCAGGTGATCATACAGCGCGTTCGGGAGGCTGAACGAGAGAACGTCTTCGAGGAATACCAGGATCGAGCGGACGAGCTGGTGACCGGCGTCGTGCGGCGCTTCGAGCGCGGCAACCTCATCGTCGACCTCGGCCGTGCCGAGGCCGTGCTCCCGATTCGGGAGCAGTGCAACCGAGAGTTCTACCGGGTCGGAGACCGAATTCAGGCCTATGTGCTCGAGGTCAACAAGCAGGCCCGTGGCTCCCAGATCGTCCTGTCCCGGACCTCGCCGGGGCTGCTGGTGAAGTTGTTCGAGGTCGAGGTCCCCGAGATCTACGAGGGCATCGTCAAGATCGAGGCCGCGGCGCGAGAGCCGGGCGCCCGCTCCAAGATCGCGGTCTCCTCCAGCGATCGCGACGTCGATCCGGTCGGCGCCTGCGTCGGCATGAAGGGCTCTCGGGTCCAGGCCGTGGTGCAGGAGCTCCGAGGCGAGAAGGTCGACATCGTTCCATGGGACGAGGACGTCGCCCGCTTCGTGTGCAACGCCCTCGCGCCGGCGGAGGTCAGCCGAGTGCTGATGGACGAGTCCAACCACGCCATGGAGCTCATCGTGCCCGACGACCAGCTGTCCCTGGCCATCGGCCGCCGTGGCCAGAACGTCCGGCTCGCTTCTCAGCTGACCGGCTGGCGCCTCGACATCATCTCCGAGTCGAAGGTGCGGGAGGTCAAGGATCGGGCCTTCGAGAGCCTTGGGCGCCTGGAGGGCGTCAACGACATCCACATGCAGACGCTGTACAACTACGGCGTCCGTTCAGCGCAGGACATCCTGGACACCGAGCTCGACTTCCTCGCCAAGATCCCCGGCATCGGTGAGGAGATGGGGGCCCGCCTCAAGAAGGACGCGGAGCGGGTCGTCGAGGTCGAAAGACAGGAGAGCGCCCAGAAGAAGGTGCAGTCCCACCGTCAGGCTCGGGACGAAGCCTTGGCCATGTTCCGGGAGGTCGACGCTCGAAAGCAGCGGATGCCAGAGGCGGATCGCCTTCATCGGGTGAAGGGCGTGGGCTCGGAAACGGCGGCCAAGCTGGAGCGAGCCCGTATCTTCTTCGTAGAAGATTTGGCCGACCTGCAGCGCCTCGACCTCGTAGCGGAAAAGTCGGGCATCGACCGGGAGACATTGGATCAGCTCCGCCACGCTGCAGGCGTCTTCTTGGACAAGGAGGCGGCGGGCGTCGACATGGAGCCGTCGGCCGACGGCGCAGGACCGGAGGAGGGCTACCAGCCTTCGGAGCTCCTGGCGGATGAAGCCGAATCGGCGGCCCAGGCCTGACGATGTTGGGCGCGGAGGACGCGGACGCATGTGGGTGGACGACTTGGGAAACGTGCAGCAGAGCCCTGAACCGGTGCGGACCTGCGCGTGGTCCCGGCAGCGGGAGCCCAAGTCGCGCTTGCTGCGGCTGGTCCTGGACCCCGACGGCCGGCCTCACGTCGACCTGACGGGCAAGGCGCCTGGTCGTGGCGTGTACGTCTCGCCGGATCGCGATCTCCTGCGGCAGGCTCTGAGCCCGAAGGGCATGAGGCGCCTTTTCCGGGGCTCGGTGCCTGGGGTGCGCGAGCCCGACGAGCTCCTCGCCGAGGTCGAGGCTCGGCTCGCGGCTCGCCTTCTCGACCACATCGGTCTGGCTCGGCGAGCGGGCCAGCTGATGGTGGGGGCCGAGGAAGTTTCGAAGGCGCTCGCGCGTTCCTCCGTGCCCGTCGTCCTGCTCGCCGAAGACGCGAGCGATCGGACGGCAAGGCAGATCACGAAGGCGGCGGGGGAGGTCCCGATCCTCCGTCTCGCGACGAGTGAAGCGTTCGGCGTCAAGCTCGGGCGTGGACCGACGGCGGTATTGGGGGTACTCCCAAGCGTCTTCGTCGACCGCATCGTCGCTGACGGCGAGCGTCATCAACGGTTGACCAACGAGGGGGCCCGTGAGGCATAGCCCGGGCTAGAGAGGGCAAGGACCAAGAGAGGATTATGGGGAAGAAGCGGATATTCGAGCTGGCCAAGGAGCTGGGCTACCAGAACCGGGACCTGATCGATCAGCTCCAGAAGCTGGGTTTCGAGGTCAAATCGCACTCGTCGACGGTCGAGGAAGACGCGGTCCGTGAAGCTCTGCAGAAGGCCGAAGAAGACCGCAAGGCGAAGACCGAAGAGCAGCGGGTGAGCCGGACCGTGATCCGGCGCCGCTCCAAGGACGGCGGAGAGTCGGTCGTGCGTCGTCGCTCCGGCGATGAGGGCGAGACCGTCACCGTCGTCCGCCGCCGTAAAGCCGAAGCCGAGCCCGAGGCGTCCGCCCCCGATCCCACCAAAGAGGCGCCGCCCGCGCCGAAGTCCGAGCCTTCGCCCAAGCCCGAGGTACGCGTCGCACGCCCCGCTCGTCCCGCCCGGCCCGCTCGTCCCACCACCGAAGCCGAGGCCAAGGCGGGGCCCGACGCGGAGCCCGCGCCACCCGCCGAGCCGGCCCAGACCAAGGCGGAGGCTCAGCCCGAGACGCCGAGCCCGAAGGCGCCTGCACAGCCCGAGGCGCCGGCGCAGGAGGCGGCCGAGGCCCCGGCCGAAGTCGAGGCCCCAGCCGAAGTCGAGGCTCCAGCGGCCGAGGCACACGAGGCTGGCGTCGAAGCCAAGGCCGAGCCAGAGGCCGAAGCTCCCGTCCAGGCCGAGGCGCCGCCGCCGGCCGATGCCGAGCCGGAGCCCACCCCCGCCACCCCGAGCGAGCCCGCCCGGCCGGAGGCGCCGGCGGCTTCCGCCGACAGCGCCGAGGGCGAGGACTCCCGGGCCGTCCGGGCCGATCGCCGTCGGGACGAGTACGAAGACGACGACGACAAGCCGGACATCGATGACCTCGCCTTCGAAGAGTTCGACTTTGGCGAACGCGAAGACGAAGACGAGCGCCAGCGCGTCGCTCCCCCGCCGCCCTCATCACCCGCCGTGTCACCCAAAAAGCAGGTCGAGCCCGAGACCAAAGTTCTACGACGTATCGACCCGAGCGTGCTGAAGGCCCGACTCAAGCAGTCGAAGCGTCCCGAGCCTCCAAAAGACTGGGGCAAAGCGGATCAGCCGTCCCAGGCCGCGTCGCCGGTCACCGAGCTCGTCGTGCGCACCGATGCCAGCGGCAAGCGTAAGGAGCTCGTCGACGTTCGCAAAGAGAACGCCAAGAGCAAGCGCAGCCCGGGCCGCCGGCGAGAAGAGATGTCGGCGAAGGACCTGCTGGAGCACCGGCGCGGTCAGGTGTACTACCCCGCGCCCAATCGGAAGAGGCCCAAGACGAAGCGCAGCAAGCAGAAGACCGAGCCGTCGACGCCGGTCGCCAAGCAGCCGATCGAGATCGGCGACACCATCACCGCCGCCGAGCTCTCCCAGCAGATGGGCGTCAAAGCGACCCAGATCATCTCCTGGTTGATGCGGCAGGGGGTCATGGCCGGGATCAACCAGCCCATCGACCACGACACCGCGGCGCTGGTCTGTGAGGAGATGGGCTACGAGGTCGTCTCCAAAGTGTTCGACGAAGCCGATCACCTGGCCGGCGGCGAAGAGGACGAGACCATCGACGAGAACGCGACCCCTCGAGCGCCGGTGGTGACCGTCATGGGCCACGTCGACCACGGGAAGACCTCACTGCTCGACTACATCCGCAAGGCCAACGTGGCGGCGGGGGAAGCGGGCGGTATCACCCAACGGATCGCAGGCTACATGGTCGGGACGGCGACGGGCGGCGTGACCTTTCTGGACACGCCCGGCCACGCGGCCTTCTCCCAAATGCGCGCTCGGGGTGCGAACATCACCGACATCATCATCTTGGTGGTGGCGGCCGACGACGGCGTGATGCCCCAAACCAAGGAGGCCATCCAGCACGCACAGTCGGCCAACGTTCCGCTGATCGTGGCCGTCAACAAGATGGACAAGCCCGAGGCGAACCCGGACCGGGTGCTTCAGCAGCTCGCCGACCACGGCATCCTCGTCGAGGAGTGGGGCGGAGACACGCTGATGCGGAAGATCTCGGCCAAGACCGGTGATGGCGTAGACGACCTGCTGGAACAGCTCGCGCTTCAAAGCGAGATCATGGAGCTGCGAGCCAACGCCGACCTTCCGGCCGTCGGAGCCGTGGTCGAGGGCCACGTCCACAAGGGGCGGGGACCGGTGGCGACGGTCCTGATCAAGGAGGGTACCCTCCGCAAGGGCGACCTGGTCGTGGCCGGCGAGTGCCAAGGCAAGGTCCGGGCGATGATTCGGGACGGCGGCACTCAGGTAAAGGAGGCCGGACCGTCGACGCCGGTCGAGATCCTGGGCCTCGACGGCGTTCCTTTGCCCGGCGACGAGCTTCGGGTGGCAAGTTCCCTGGCGGCGGCGAAGGAGCTGGTGGCCCACCGGCGCGAGAAGCGCCGGTCGGTCGAGCTCACCGGCAGCTCCAAGGTCTCGCTGCAGGATATCTTCGCTCAGGCCGAAGGTGAGGAGCAGAAGGAGCTCCGGATCATCGTCAAGGCCGACGTGCAGGGCTCGGTGGAGGCCCTGAAGGACTCGCTCCAGGCCCTCACTACCCAGAAGGTGAAGGTCTCGGTCATCAGCGGCGGCGTGGGTGCGGTCGTGGAGTCGGATGTGGAGTTCGCGGTGGCTTCGGAGGCCATCATCATCGGCTTTGGCGTCCGTCCGGACACCAAGGCCCTCAAGGCGGCACGCTCGACGGGCGTCGACATTCGAAGCTACAACATCATCTACGAGGCGGTGGACGAGGTTCGAATGGCCATGCGCGGCCTGCTGTCGCCGGTCGAGAAGGAGAAGTACCTCGGCCGAGCCGAGGTTCGTCAGACCTTCAACGTGCCCAAGGCGGGGACGGTGGCTGGCTGCGCGGTCGTGGACGGCATCATCAGCCGAAACGCCAACGTGCGCCTGCTCCGCGACAGCCGGCCGATCTACGACGGCAAGCTCTCCAGCCTGAAGCGCTTCAAGGACGACGTCCGCGAGGTCCGCGAGGGCTTCGAGTGCGGCATGGGGATCGAGCGCTTCAACGACGTGAAGGAAGGCGACATCATCGAGGCCTACGAGGTCGTGATGACGGAGGCGGCCCTCGACGAGCCCATCGGCTCCGGCGAAGCCCGTCCCTAGGTCGAGGCCTCCATGGTCGTCGGGGTCCTGGAGATCACCCTGGGCATCCCGGGCGCCTTCTCGCTGAAGGAGAAGCGGGGGGTGGTACGCAAGGTCGTCAACCGGCTTCAGAACAACTTCAAGGCCTCGGTGGCCGAAGTGGACCAGAACGAGTTGTTCAACCGGGCCGTCATCGGCGTGAGCGTGGTCTCGAACGACGCCGGCGTCGCGAATTCGGTGCTGGACAAGATCGTCGACGCCACCGAGCGCATCGGAGCTGGAATGGCCGACGTGCTCGACACGCGGCTGGAGCTCATTCACTTCTGAGCCATGGCCCGTCGCAGCAAAGGTCCGACCCACCGAATGGTCCAGGTCGCCGACCAGGTGAAGGCCTGCATCAGCAGTCTTCTCCTGGACGGGTCGGTCAAGGACGCGCGCCTGGACGGGCTCATGGTGACGGTGACCGGGGTCGAGATGTCGCCGGACCTGAAGTACGCCAAGGTCTTCGTCTCGACCTTCTCCACCGAAGAGCAGGAGGTGGACGCGCCGCCTCCGGCCGAAGAGACCGATGCGCCGGCTCTGGCCCTGGAGGGACTGCGCTCGGCGAGGTCGATGCTGCAGCGAGAGATCGCCCAGCGGCTCGCGCTGCGTTTCACGCCGCGGCTGCAGTTCTCCCATGACGAGAGCATCGCCTACGGCGCCCGGATGGAGGCGCTCCTGCGGGAAGTCGCCCCCGAGGCGGAGGACGAGGAGGACTGAGCCTTGGCCACACCGACGGGCCTGCTGCTGGTCGACAAGCCGGCCGGCCCCACCAGCCACGACGTGGTGGCGCGGGTCCGACGGGCGCTAGGGACCAAGAGGGTCGGGCACGCCGGCACACTGGATCCGGCTGCCACCGGCCTGCTGGTGCTCGGCGTCGGGTCAGGCACCAAGCTGCTCCGATTCATCGAGGCCCGGGCGAAGAACTACGAGGCCACCGTGATGCTGGGCCGCTCCACCAGCACCGAAGACGCCGAAGGAGAGACGGTCGAGGAGAAGGCGGTGGCGTGTGGGCCCGACCTCGAAGACCGGGTGCGAGCGGCGGCGGCCGGTCTGGTCGGCCGGCTCGAGCAGACCGTGCCCGCCTACTCGGCGGTGAAGGTTGGGGGGGAGCGGCTGTACAAAAAAGCGCGCCGGGGCGAGGCGGGCGAGCGCCCCCGGCGCACCGTCGACATCCACCGGCTTCGTGTGCTGGGTCTGGAGGGACCGGCGGTTCGCATCGAGGCCGTGGTCTCGAAGGGCACCTACATTCGGACCCTCGGCGTCCAACTTGGGGCTGCGCTGGGTTTGCCCGCCCACGTCTCGACCCTGCGCCGGACTCGGGTGGGCGCCTGGACCGTCGACCAGGCCTCGGGCCTGGACGCGGTCGGCGTCGAGAAGCTTCTGCCCCTGACGGAGGCCTTGGAGGGACGGGTCGAGATCGGCGATCGGGACACGCAGCGGGTGGTTCGAGGCCAGCCCCTCCCCGCCCCCGAGGGGGCCCCAGAGGGGCCCTTCGGCTTGATCCATCCGAGCTGGGGGCTGCTGGGCGTGGCAGAGCGCGGAGCCCCGGGTAAGCCGCTTCGATACCTCTGCGTCCTTCAGACACCCGATCAGGTGTCGAGTTGACAGCCCAAGGTCCCTCCCCGTAGCGTCCCGCGGCCAAAAAGAAGAGAGAGAAGCGATGTCTTTGCTGTCGGAACGCAAAAAGAACGTGATCGAAAAATTCGGTCGAGACGCCGGAGATACGGGTAGTCCCGAGGTGCAGGTCGCCCTGCTCACGGAACGAATCAACGACCTCCAGCGGCACTTTCAAACCCACAAGAAGGACCACCACAGCCGGCGCGGCCTGCTGCAGATGGTGGGTCGGCGCCGCCGGCTCCTGGACTATTTGAAGGGCCGGAGCGAAACCCGCTACCACGGCCTGATCAAAGAGCTGGGTCTGCGTAAGTAGCTGAATTCACGGGGAGAGTAGGGAACGAACACCAAGCCGGGCCTCGGGGTGGACCTTCGAGTCCGGAAGGGCGATATTCGGTCCGCCCCCGTGGGTAGGTCGAGCAATGGGCTGAGCGGGCGCTGAGCCGTGAGCGTCTTCTGACGAGCCATCCGAACCGCTTTTGCTTGCAGTCCGCTCAGCCCATTGCTCGATCCACCGACGGTTTCTCCTCTCCCCCCTGACGGCTGCGGCAGCGATGGCGCAGCACCCGCGCGCCCCGAGCGCGCAGAGGAGAAACACATGGAACACATCAAAAGAAGCGTCACCGTGGAGGGGAAGGAGATGTCCTTCTCTACCGGTCACATTGCCAAGCAGGCCCAAGGCTCCACCATGGTCTACTTCGGCGACTCCGCCGTACTCTGTACCGTTTGCTGCGCGAAGGATCCCAGGCTTGGCATGGACTTCCTTCCGCTGACGGTCGACTACATCGAGAAGACCTTCGCCGCCGGCAAGATCCCAGGCGGCTTCTACAAGCGCGAGGGGCGCCCCCGGGACCACGAGACCCTGATGTCCCGGGTCATCGATCGCTCGATTCGTCCCCTGCTCCCCAAGACCTGGCGCTGCGAGACCCAGGTCATCGCGACCGTCCTCAGCTACGACCCCGACCATCCCACCGACGTCTGCGCTCTCAACGGCGCCTCGCTGGCCATGAGCCTGTCGAACGTGCCCTTCGAGGGGCCGATCGCAGCGGTTCGGGTCGGCTACCTGGATGGCAAGCTGATCGCCAACCCGACCGTCGACCAGCGTGAGAAGTCCGACCTCGACCTGTTCGTGACCTGCTCCGAGCAGGCGGTGGTCATGGTGGAAGGTGGAGGCAACGAGGTGGAGGAGTCGGTCGTCGTCGACGCGCTCTTGTACGCCCACGAGTCGGTGAAGCCGCTCCTGAAGCTCCAGACCGAGCTGCAGGGCCTGGCGGGCATGACCAAGCGCGAAGCCCCACCCGAGGTGCGAGACGAGGCGATCGAGAAGCGGGTCTCGGAGCTCGCGACGCCAACCCTCAGCACCGCCGTCGTCGTCCCCGAAAAGCACGCCCGCTACGACGCCATCGATCAGGCCAAGGCCTCGACCTTGGCCGCGCTGAAGGAAGAGCTGGGCGAGGAGACCTACGCCGAGAAGGAGAAGCTGGCGAAGAACGCCTTCAGCGACCTCAAATCCAGCTTGGTCCGAAAGAAGATCGTCCACGAGAAAAAGCGTATCGACGGGCGCGGGCTGACCGAGATCCGCCCCATCCTGTGCGAGGTCGGCAACCTGGAGCGCGTTCACGGCTCGGCGCTGTTCCAGCGCGGCGAGACCCAGGCCATCGTCACCGCCACCCTAGGTACGAGCGCCGACGAGCAGAAGCTCGACACCCTGGAGGGCTTCTCGTTCAAGCGCTTCCTGCTCCACTACAACTTCCCGCCCTACTCGGTGGGAGAGACCAAGTTCCTCCGCTCGCCGGGCCGTCGAGAGATCGGGCACGGCGCGCTGGCCGAGCGGGCGATCGAGCGGCTGGTGCCGGAGCAGGACGACTTCGGCTACACGGTTCGCATCGTGTCCGAGGTCACGGAGTCGAATGGCTCCTCTTCGATGGCATCGGTGTGTGGGGCGACCCTGGCCATGCTGGAGGCCGGCGTTCCGATGAAGGCCATGGCGGCCGGCATCGCGATGGGTCTCATCGAGCAAGATGGCGAGATCGCGGTCCTCTCGGACATCCTCGGCGACGAGGACCACCTCGGTGACATGGACTTCAAGGTGTGCGGAACCGACAAAGGCATCACCGCTGTTCAGATGGACATCAAGCTGACCGGCGTCAGCCGCGACACCCTCGAGACGGCCCTCTCTCAGGCTCGGGAGGGTCGACTCCACATCTTGAACGAGATGCGAAAGACCATCCGCGAGGCGCGGTCCGACATCAGCAAGTGGGCCCCTCGCATCACGAAGCTCAAGGTCAAGGCGGAGCGGATCAAGGACGTCATCGGACCGGGCGGCAAGGTGGTAAAGGACATCGTCGCCAAGACCAACGTCAACATCGACATCGGCGACGACGGCACCATCAGCCTGGCGTCGAGCGACGCCGAGATGGTCGAGCGCGCCATCAAGATGATCAAGGACATCACTCGGGAGCCAGAGATCGGAAAGATCTACCTGGGCAACGTCCGCAAGATCATGGACTTCGGCGCCTTCGTGGAGATCTTCCCCGGCACCGACGGGCTCGTCCACATCTCGGACCTCGCCGATAAGCGGGTGAACAAGGTGGAGGACATCGTTCGAGAGGGTGACGAAGTGTTGGTCAAGGTCACGAGCATCGATCGCCAGGGCAAGATTCGGCTCTCTCGCAAAGAAGCGATCGGCGAGCAGGTCTCGGAGTGATGAAGCCGCCCGTGGTCCAGGTGCTGCCCCTTCCGGGGCGGCCGACGCTGCCCCTCCCCAGCTATGCGACGGCGGGGGCGGCGGGCCTGGACTTGGCGGCGGCCGAAGCGGTCCGGCTCGAGCCGGGCCGGTGGCGTGCGGTGGGCACGGGTCTCGCTTTCGACATCCCGGAGGGCTTCGAGGGGCAGGTGCGCCCGCGCTCCGGCTGGGCCGCCCAGCACGGGGTCACCGTCCTCAACAGCCCCGGCACCGTCGACGCCGACTACCGCGGTGAGGTGAAGGTCATCCTGGTCAACCATGGAACGGAGGCCTTGGACATTCAGCCCGGGGACCGCGTCGCCCAGCTGGTGATCGCCCCGGTGGTGCAGGCCGAGATCGCGCTCGCCACCTCCCTCCTCAAAACCGACCGCGGCGCCGGCGGCTTCGGCAGCACTGGCCGCCGCTGAGCCGTCCTTCGACCGGGCTTCGCGCCGTTTCGCTCAGGACACGCCCAGGGCGCCGCCCAGCCAGCGGCTGAAGGCTTCGTGGATGCGGACCCTGGCCGCGGCCAGGTCGGGGTCTTCGAGCCTGGGAGGGGCGTCGGCGAGGCGGGAGCGCTGACTGGCTTGGCGAAGCCGGGCGTAAGCGGCGTGAAGGCTCTCGGCCTCGTTTCGGGGGAGGATGCCTTCGGCGCCGAGGTGAAGAATGGCCCGCTGGGTCGACGGACAGCGGCCATGGGCTGCCCCCTCGTTCAGCTGAAGGTACTGCACCAGGAACTGCAGCTCCCGCAGGCCGCCCCGGCAGAATTTCAAGGGGTCGTCCTCGGCCTCGCCCTCTCTTTCGAGTCGCTCCTTCATGCGCCGGATCTCGTTGGGGTCGGGCGGAGGACCCGAAAAGGCCGCTTCGTCCAGAGCTGCTTCGACCTTTTCGCAGGCTTCCGGTGGGCCCCACACAACGCGACTTCGGAGCAGAGCTTGCCGCTCCCAGAGAGCTCGTGGATGGCTGCGAAAGCCCTCCAAGCTCGTCACCAGGGTTCCTTGATTGCCGGAGGGCCGCAGCCGCATGTCCACGGGATAGAGCATGCCCGATGGCCCGCGGGCGCCGAGCAGCCCGATCATCCGCTGCACGAGGCGAGTATGGAACTCGAAGGCGGTGATCCGTCCTCGCCGCCCGCCGGAAGTGTCGCCTTCGCCGAGCACGAGGGCCGTGAGATCGAGGTCGGTTCGGTAGCTGACCTCCCGGGCGCCGAGGGTGCCGCCCGCCACCAGAATCAGACTCGCCTCCTCGGGCTCGCCGTAGCGGGCCCGCATCTCCCGCGTCCCGATCTCGAGCACCGCGTCGATGACCGCCTCGGCGACCAGGGTCAGTCGCTCTTCGACGCGGACCTCGTCCCATTCGCCCGACATGTCGGCGACCGCGGTCCGCAGAAGCTCGGCCTGCTTGCGGTCCACGAGCTGCTCGAGCTCCTCCTCGGTGTCGCCCGCTCCGACCGGGAAGGCCAGGGCGTCAACCTCTCCGTTCCGCCGCATCAGGACCTCGGTCAGCAGGTGCGGCTGCCGGAAGAGGATCTCGGACAGGACGCCGCTGGCGCCCAGGAAGTGGGCGAGCCCGCGCCGCAGCCCTCGATCCCGGAGGCGATCCAAGTAGGAGCCGTGTCGCACCAGCGCCCGCAGGGCGTCGGGGAGGCGGGCCAGCGCACGATCGGGGTCCGCGCTGTCCAGGCAGTCCCAGAGCAGCCGGGCCCCGACGTCCCGGCGCGGCGAGGCCGGATGGAACGGTCCCTCGCCGATGCGCTCGCAGGACAGCAGGGAGGCCACGGCGGCGTGGGGACGCCGGACGCCCAGCGCGTGGGCGGCCTCGGCCCGATCTGCCTCCGGCAAAGACGGGTCGAGAAGGCGAAGGAGCGGAGCCGGCAGGGGCTCCCGATCTTCGGCGGCGCCCAGGAGCCCGCCGAAGGCGTCCGCCACCTGCTCCATGAGGGGCTGGGTGGCGTCGTACACCGCCTGAAAGTCGGCCATTCCCAAAGAGCGGGCGAGGGCGAGCTGGGCCTCTGGCTCTTCGGGCAGGTGATGGGTCTGCGCGAGCTCCACGAGCATCACCCGATGCTCCAGCCGGCGTAGCCATCGGTAGGCCCGGGCGAGGGCGTCGCCGCTCCGTGCATTGAGCACCGACGCGTCGACCAGGGCCTCCAGGGCCCGCAGCGTATTGGGCTCTCGCAGCTCGGGCCGCCGCCCGCCCTCCAGCAGCTGATGCGCCTGAACGCAGAACTCGACTTCGCGGATGCCGCCTCGCCCTAGCTTTAGGTCGAGCTCGCTGCGGTGGGCACGCTGTGCGTCGACGTCACCCTTCATTCTCACCAGGCTCTCGACCTGACTGATGTCCAAGCTACGGCGCCACACGAAGGGGCTCATCCGCTCCATGACCTCTCGGCCCAAGCCGGCATCACCCGCCACCGGCCGGCCACGAACCCAGGCCGCTCGCTCCCATGGCCGGCCCCAAGTCTCGTAGTATCGCTCCAGTCCGGTGAGGCTGTTGCAGATCGGGCCGCCCCGGCCCTCGGGCCGAAGGTCGAGATCGACGCGAAATACGAAGCCCTCTGGCCGAACGCGGGACAGTGACTTGGTCACGCGCTCGAACAGCTTCACGAAGGCCGGATGGGCCTCGGGGTCCTCGCTGTCGTAAACGTAGATGAGGTCCACGTCCGAGGACAGGTTGAGCTCGCGGCCACCGAGCTTCCCCATTCCCACCACGCATGCGCGACCGGAGACCTTCAGTCCTCGGAGGTGGTGAGCGAGGACGGCCTCGATGCAGATCTCCGCCAGATCCGTGAGGAGCGAAGCGGTGTGGGCGACGTCGACGTCGCAGAGCTCTGCCCACAGGATCCGGAGCATCTCTCGGTTGCGAAATCGACGAAGGCCAACTTCGAAGGCCTCCTCGTCGGGCTCGGCGAGCCGCTCCGCCGGCGCCTCCCGGCCGAGCGGAGGCCACCAGTCTTCCAGCTGGGTCTGATCGGCGACTTCCAAGAAGTGCTCGGGACGGGTCTGCAAGATGCGGCGCGCCCAGCTGCTCGCGCCGCAGGTCCCGGTCAGGATGGGGAGGAGCTGGCGGCTGAAGGCTTGCTGTCCGTGCACCGGATGACGAGAAAACTCCAGCAGCGCTTCCGCCGCCCAGGCCGGACGGGCCGCGGCGAGAACGTGCTGAGTGGCCCAGTCCGCTACCGACGCGAAGGTCGAAGACGCGGCGAGGTCCGAGAGGGCGTCCGAAATCCGTCCGAGACCCGGTCGATCGCCGAGCGCCTGCGCCAAGACGGCGCGGCGCTCGGCCGGCGTTCGGCGTCGCAGCTCGAACCAATCTAAGCGCGGACCGCCGGCTTTCGACTCCTCCTCACGCATTTCGTCGCTAAACGCTCCGAAGCTCGACTCGCCGAGCGGTGGCACATCGCTTGCCCTTTCGGCGCCTCGATGACGCTGCCACGGACGAATTCACCGAGCCACGCCTCCGCACCGAACGGGGCCCCTAAACCGACAGAGCGACGGGTTTGTACGCGCCACGGACGTCGCGTAGAGCTCGTCCGCGTGTTCGGCGCCCGGCCGGGCCAGATCCTCAGCTTCCAGAGCAAGACCAAAGGCGTCGCGCCTCTGCTCGGATTCATCCCGCCCGACACCTGGATGTTCGGCGCCCCGCCGGGCGTCGATCTGCGGGAGCTGTGGAGCCTGACCCGGGCCCGCGGTGGTGTTCTCGGGCGGGAGCGGGTCGCGCTCATCCTTCGCCCCTTGGCCCGAAGCCTCGATGCCCTGGACGTGCCCCACGGTCGCGTGGACATGCGCCGGGTTCGGGTGGGTGCCGAGGGCCCGATCTTGCTCGAGCACGGTCTGGTGGCCCGTCTGGGGCCGGAGCCCTTCCTCGCCGAGCCGATGGCGCCGGAGCTCCTCCAAGGCGGGAAGCTGACCCGGGCCGCCGACGTGTGGGGCCTGGCCCGCCTCGCGTGCGAGCTGGTGACACTCCACCCGCCGGGATGGTCGGCCTGGGTGGTGGCGGGCCGGCGGGGGTAGCCGCTGCCGGCCCGGGGGGAGGGAGACGGCCCGCGCCCCGCCCGCCTGTGTGCGGGCATGGAGATGTGCTACACACTGTCAGTGCAGTGCGTA
>CAYZFR010000064.1:5061-18465 GCA_964477875.1 uncultured Myxococcales bacterium | reverse complement strand
TCGGGCGAAGGGCGGCCGGAATTCTTCAAGGTTTTGCTGACTCAGGACACTAGGCGGGGCGTGATCGAATGAGGAGAAGGCCAAGTCCGAGGAAGAGCCATGGGCTCGCTCCGGGGCGACGGGCGCCGGAGCAGGCGCAGCTCGTCGTCCCCTCTATGGTCGGGACCTGGTCGCCGCCGCTGCCGCCCAGGCCGGCGTCGGGTCCGGACGCACCCAGGTCGCGATGGCCGGCATCGGGCCGGGGGCCGAGGTCGCCTGGGCGGTCCGGCGGTGAAGCCGTCGGCGTGCAGATCCGGGTGGCGGCCCCGGGCCGCAGACTCACCATCTCGCAGCGCTGGCCGGCCCCGCAGGGGGCCCCGACGCAGGCCCGAACGCAGATCGGGTCCGAGCCAGGCGTGGCCAGGCAGGGCCCGGACGGGCACAGGACCTGGTCGTCGCAGGATTCGCCTTCGAACACGACTTCCAGGCAGTAGCGCCCGCCGAAGCGATCCACGCAGGCTTGGGATCCGGGGCAGGTCCCCTCGCAAGCTTGTCGACAGATCCCGCCCGCGCAGTCGAGGTCCGGTTCGCAGGCCCGGCCATCGCAGCTTTCGCCCAGGCGGGCCCGGGCTTCACCGGGGCAACCCCCGACGCAGCTCCGCCGGCCGCCAGCCCCGACGCCGCAAACCGTCCCATCCGGACATCCGCCGCCGCAGCGGGGCCGACATCGTCCGCCCACGCAGAGGGCTTCGAGGCCGCAGTCCTGGTCCTGGTCGCAGCTTTGGCAGAGGGCGAGGTCGCCCGCGCAGACCGTCCCGGAGCAGCTCTGGCCGCTCGGGCAGCCCCCGTCGCAGCTCGGGACGCACCGGCCGGCGGTCTCGGCCGGGGCACACTGGCCCTCGGCACAGGCAGCGTCATTGCCGCACGCCGCGCCCAAGCCCACCGTCGGCTCGGGATAGAGGGCACACAGGCCCTCGTCGTCGTCCTCGGCCGGTCCAGGCTGGGGGCCCGTATAGCCCCCGAACATCAGCGCCTCTCCCGGCCCGCAGGTTCCGTTCTCCTCGCAGTGGCCGAGACCCAGGACGTGGCCCACTTCGTGGGCGACCACGGTCTGGACGTCGACGCCCACCGTGCCCCCCCGGCCCCACCATGCGCTGTCGTCGTTCAGCTCGACGTCGCTGCCGACCCGGCAGGGGATCCTCCGTGTCCGGCCGCTGTCGTCCTGCACCACCCGGCAGGTCCGACTCGTGTCGACGGTCGAAGCGGTAAAGCCGATCGTCGCCGGTCCGTAGGGCCAGTCCTGGCGAAAGTAGAGCTCTGTCCGCCCGTCCTGTCCGTCCGACCGGGCCCGGCAGGTCCGGTCATCGAAGCCGAGGTCGAAGCCGCCACACACCCGCGCGCCGCCGCCGGCAGGGGCGAACCAGGAGGCTACCGCCGCCTCCATCGCCACCCGCAGCTCGACGCTGGTCAGGCTCGTGTTCCGCGCGTTGGCCGAGATGCAGATCTCGGTCGAGGCCTGCTCCCAGGTGCCTGCTTCCGAAGGGAACCAGGTCGGAAGCAGCAGTCCGACCAGGTAAAGGCTAGTCCCCACCGGACGCAGTCTAGCTGGCGTCCGAGGGCGGCTCCACGGGAGTAAATACCTTGCCTAGTCCAGTGGGCCTGAGTAAGCCCGCGCCCCATGCTCGGCCAACCGCCGGTTCATCTGCTCTTTGCGGCGCAAGCGGAGGGCAAAGGAGGTTTCGGGAGCTTCGACCTGCTCCTCCCGATCGTCCTCTTCGCCATCCTCTACTTCGTGTGGCTGCGGCCCGCTGCCCAGGAGCGGAAGAAGCAGCATGAGCTGATCCAGTCCCTCAAGCGAGGCGACGAAGTCATCACCCAGCAGGGTCTGTTCGGCACCGTGACCGACCTCCAGGAGAAGACCCTCACCCTGGAAATCGCGCGCAACGTGAAGGTCAAGATGCTACGGACCTCCATTTTGCGCAAAGTGCCCCCGCCCTCCGAGACCGAAGAGAAGAGCAAAGAGAAGAAGGGCAGCTGAGAGACACCATGGAACGCGGATGGACCTATCGCCTCGTGTTCGTCCTGGCCCTGCTGGGCTTGGGCGCCTACTACGCGGCCCCTTCCTTCATCTATTTCCTCCTCGACCCCGAGGAGCGCCGCTCCAAGGACGCGGTCGAAGCGGCCATCCCCGAGTGGATGCCCCAAAGTCACTTCAATCTCGGCATCGACCTCCAGGGCGGTCTGCACATGGTGATGGGCGTCGACACGCTCAAGGCCGTCCAGGGGCGAACGGACCGGGTCGCCGACGAGCTGATCGAGGCCATGAAGGACGCCGGGAGCGAGCTGGAAAAGGCCCGCCGCGAGGGCGAGGCACCGGTGATCAGCATCGTGATGCAGTCCGAGGCCGACTGGCCAAAGCTGAAAGAAATCCTTCAGGAGTACGGCGAGACTTGGACCGTCCGGTCCCGCAGCGGCCGAAAGGTCGAGTTCGGCATTGTCGAGGAGTTCGAGCGCAATCTCCGTGAGGATGCGGTCGCCCAGGCCCTCAAGACCCTCCGCAACCGCATCGACGCCACCGGCGTCACCGAGCCCGAGATCCGGACCCGGGGCGACGACTCGATCATGATCCAGCTCGCCGGTTTGACGGCCGAGGAGATCGACGACGTGAAGGAGAACATCATCGGCCGGACCGCCCAGCTCGAGTTCAAAGTGGTCGACGACAGCAACGACTACCTCGCCCGCATCGCCGAGGCGGCGGACAAGCCGGCCTCCGTGAGCCTCCAGATGGACCAGTGGCAGGGACCCAAGGGGCAGCTCATCCGTCGCCCGTACCTCGAGTCCGAGGATCGGGGCGAGCTGCAGAGCTTCCTCGACGCCCATCGGGCCGAGAAGCCCTCGGACCGGATGGTGGGTCTTCAAGAAGTCGAGGGCGACGAGAAGACCCCCACCGTGTATCGGACCTGGCTGCTCGAGCGCCGCACGCCACTGACCGGCGACGCCTTGGCCAACGCCTTCGTCAACTTCGACTCCGAAAAAAACCAATACTACGTGGCGATGAAGTTCGACCCAAAGGGCGCGGTCGTCTTCGAGCGGCTCACGACCGAGAACACCAAGCGCAAGATGGCGATCGTCCTCGACGACATCGTCGACTCCGCGCCGGTGATCCAGGGACCCATCCCGAACGGCAACGCCTCCATTACCCTGGGCGGCCGCAACCAGCAGGAGGTGCTGGAGGAGGCCCAGGCGCTCACCATCGTCCTCAAGGCGGGCGCGCTGCCGGCTCCGGTCTATCCTCGAGAAGAACGGACCGTGGGCGCTACCCTGGGCGACGACGCGGTGGCGAAGGGGAAGAGTGCCCTCGGCTTCGCGCTGATCGGTGTCGTGATCCTGATGCTCGTCTACTACCAGCTCAGCGGTGCCATCGGCGTGGTGGCCCTGGCCGTGAACATGCTCCTGCTCATCGCTGGGCTGTCGGCGCTGAGCGCGACCCTCACCCTGCCCGGCATCGCCGGCCTGGCGCTGACGGTGGGCATGGCGGTGGATGCCAACATCATTCAGTTCGAGCGGATCCGCGAGGAGCTGCGGGCCGGCAAGACGCCTCGGGCGGCGGTCGACGCGGGCTTCGCCAAGGCCTTCTCGGCCATCGTGGACGCCAACATCACGACCTTCGTCGCGTCGATCATCCTCCTCCAGTACGGATCCGGTCCCATCCGTGGCTTCGCTACCACCCTCGCCCTGGGTGTGGTGATCAACACCCTCACTGCGATCGTGGTGCCGCGCCTCGTCTTCGACTGGCTCACCCGGGGCGCGCGTATCTCGAAGGTCAGCATCTGAGGAGGTCGAAGCATGCTCAACATCATCCGACCCGACACCAACTACGACTTCATGAAGGCGGCGCCGACCTTCGCACGCTTCTCCATCGGCCTCTTCGTCGCCGCCGTCCTCGTCATCGCGATCAAGGGCGTGAACCTTGGCCTGGACTTCTCGGGCGGGCACGAAGTGCTGCTCCAGTTCTCTGAAGAGGTCGAGGCGGAGCAGGTCCGAAGCCGTCTCAACGAGCTCTTTCCCGAGGTCGACACCTCGGTGCAGCGCTTCGAGGTCCCGACCTCGACCGGCACCTTCTTCCTCACCCGCATCGAGCGCTCCGAGGCTTTCGGGCAGGAAGAGATCGCGCAGCTGCGAAAGGGCTTCGAGCGCGAGTACGGCCAGACCTTCGAGAAACTCGACTACGATCCCGAGGCCGGTGACGTGGTGAAGGTCGACTTCACCGAGACCGCCACCCAGACGGGGGCCAATCTATCGCCGGAGCGCCTGTCCACGGTGGTGGAGGGCACCGGCCACCCGGTTCGCCTCGTTCGCCGTGTCGGTCGCCCGGACCAGCAGCGCTTCGAGATCGTGCTGCGCGGCATCGACGTCACGGTCGTGAACGGCATGAAGGAGCTCGACACCGCCGTCCAAGCGGCCCGGGTAGAGTTCGTGGGACCGACCGTCGGACGCCAGCTCCGGAACGACGGCATCGTCGCCATCCTGGCCGCGATGTTCGCCATTCTGCTCTATATCGCCTTCCGCTTCGATCTGTTCTATGGCCCGGGCGCGATCGCGTGCCTGGTCCACGACTCGGTGATCACGGTGGCGCTTCTGTCGCTCCTGGGAGCGCAGTTCTCCCTCGCCACCATTGCGGGTCTGTTGACCCTGGTCGGCTACTCGATCAACGACACCATCGTCATCTTCGACCGCATACGTGAGTCGGTCGGCGGGGCCCAAGGCCTGGCCATCGACGACCGGATCAACAAGGCGGTGAACGAGACCCTCGGGCGCACCTTGATGACCTCGATTTCGACCCTGCTCGCCTGTTTTTGCCTCATGGTCTTCGGCCGGGGCACGGTGCTGGCCGAATTCGGCCTCATCATGACGGTGGGGATCATCATCGGCACCTACTCGTCCATCTACGTCGCCGCCCCGACCTTCCGCCTCCTGCGGCTCCGCTTCGGCGAAGCCTAGGCCCTGAGGCCTAGGCCCACCCCCCTGGGGGGCGCGAGCGGAGGGCACCCTACATCTTGTGTGCTGCTTGATGGATGGGATCGGATCACCTAGGGTCCCACCGTGGACGCGCCTTGGCCCCTCCGCCCCGCCGACGACCATGCGGTCGCACGGCTCGCGTCGGCGCTGCAGGTCCCCGATCCCGTGGCTCGGGTGCTGTGGCACCGGGGCCTCGCGAGTCCCGAGGCGGCCTCCCGCTTTTTGAGCCCGAGGCTCAGCGACATGCCCGATCCTTTCTCCATGCGCGGCCTCGCCGACGCCGCGGATCGCTTGGTGCAGGCCATCGAGAAGCAGGAGCCGGTCACCCTCTACGGCGACTTCGACGTCGATGGCGTCACGTCCAGCGCTCTGGTCCAGAGTTTCCTTCTGCACCACGGCCTGCGGGCCCGGGTCTACATTCCCCATCGGCTCGAGGAGGGCTACGGCCTCAATCCCGCCGCCGTGGAGCAGCTGGCTGGTGAAGGGACTCGGCTGCTCGTCACCCTGGACTGCGGCATCACCGCCGTCGACGAAGTCGAGCGCGCCCGGGCCCTGGGGATCGACGTCATCGTGGTCGACCACCACCGCTGTCCGCCGGCCCTGCCCCGGGCCGTCGCCACCTTGAACCCCCACCATCCAGACTGCGCCTACCCGGACAAGGTGCTGGCCGCGGTCGGGGTCGCCTTCAACCTCGTGGTCGGCGTTCGCAAGCGTCTCCGTGAAGCCGGCTTCTACGCTCGGACCGGCATCGAGGAGCCCAGGCTCAAGCAGGCCCTCGATCTCGTCGCGCTCGGCACCATCGCCGATATGGTCCCCTTGACCGGCGTGAACCGCATGCTGGCCTGGTTTGGGCTGCAGGAGATGGCCCAGGCTCGGCGGCCCGGGCTCCGCGCCTTGATGGAGGTCGCCCAGATCCGCCCCCGCAAGGTGCGGAGCCAGGACGTCGCCTTCAAGCTGGCGCCGCGGATCAATGCCGCCGGACGGCTCGACGATGCGTCGGTCGGGGTGCAGCTGCTGACCTCGGGGCGCATGGACGAAGCCCGCCGGCACGCCGCCACCCTGGACGCCGCCAACGCCGACCGAAGGCTGATCGAAGCCGAAGTCTTTCGGGCCGCCGAGGGCCAGGCCCAGTTGGATCAGGATGCGCCCGGGGTCGTGGTCGCCGACCCTGAGTGGCACCCCGGGGTGGTGGGGATCGTGGCCTCCCGGCTGGTCGAAAGATACGGAAAGCCGGCGGTGGTGGTGGGACGCCACGGGCGGGGGAGCGCCCGCACCGCGGGCGCCCTCCACCTCTACGACGCCCTGGCCGCGTGTCGGGACCACCTCGTGAAGTTCGGCGGCCACCGTGCGGCGGCGGGCTTTCGCTTGGGGGAGGGGGGCTTTTCTCCCTTTCGGACCCAGCTATTGGAGGTCTTTCGAGCCGAAGCCGACGCCATCCGAGACGCCACACCTCCGGTCGAGCTCGACTTGAGTCTGCTCCCCGAGGCCTTGAGCCTCGACCTCGTCCAGGGTCTGGAGCGGCTCGGGCCCTTCGGCGTCGGCAACCCCGAGCCGCTCTGCGGGCTGGCCGGGCCCGTCCGCCGGGTCCAGGTGGTCGGAGGGCAGCATCTCAAGCTGCGCTTCGGCGACGGCCCGCGGCCGGTCTCGGCCATCGCCTTCAAGCAGGGGGCCTTGGAGCCGAGCCTGGGGCTGGGAACCCAGGTCGATGTCGCCGGTTGCCTGGAAGTCAATGATTTCGGTGGCTTCGAGCGCGTCGAAGTCCGCGTGCGGGAGATCCAGGCCCGGACCGATGCCCCTGCCGCGCTCGTCGGCTGATTGCTCTCAAATTTAGACCGGGACGGCCGATCGTGGATGCGTGGGATTGGCCCCCCTCATCCTCGTGCTCGGCGGAGCCCTCGCCGCCGTCGAGCCCTCCGACACCCGGATGCTGCTGATGGTCGACGGCCAACTGAGCTCGCCGGCCCGAGCGCGGGTCTTCGATGCCCTGGAGATCTTCGGCGCCTTGGCCGACGAGCGGGATCGTCTCGGTGTGCTCGAGATCGGCGAACGTCCCCGGGTGCTCCTGTCCATGTCGGGACCGACGGGTCTGCTCCGCCGGCGCCTGGAGAGAGCTCGCGCTCAGCCCTTCGAGCTGGAGGCGAGCCTGGAGGCCGCCCTCGACATGCTCGGTCCGCGCCATCCCAAGTATCGCGACGTCCTCGTCATGGTTGCGGCTCGCAACCCCAAAGGGGTCGACGACCAAAACCTCGACCGGCTGATCGAAGACGCCCGGGTGCGGCACGTCCACGTCCACGTCGTCACCCTCGGCGCTGGTCCCAGTGCCGAGCTGATCCGGCTGGCCCGGGCCACCGGCGGCACGCACCACGATCGTCCCCCGCGTCTCCATGCGTCCATGTTCGACATCGCGGTCACCGAAGAGCGGGTCGATCTGCTCACCACCGACGGGGGGGCGTTTCGGGTCGACCAGGACGTAGGCGCGCTGGAGGCCATCATGACGTCGCTGCCCGAGGGCGACAACGCGCTGCTGTTGCCGGACGAGTCGGTGCTTCGAGGCCTGCGGCCGAAGCCCGGGGTCGAGTGGATGGCCCGGAAAGCCTTCGATCTGATCCAGGTCGACGAGCCGGTGGCCGGCATCTGGCGGGCCGATCAGCCCCAGCTCGATCAGCTCGTGGTCGCGGTTCGGCGAGGACTCACCGAGCTCGACGTTCGCCTCGAGCCCCGGATCCCCACCGCCGGAAGTCCGGCTCTGGTGGTCGGACGTCTCGTCCAGGACGGACACCCGGTCCTCTCCTTCGCCCGGCTCAAGTCCCTCGAAATGAGCTTTGTCCTCGATGGTGGCCAGCGCCTCCAGCTGGACCGAGCAGAGGAGGGCCGCTTCGTCGGCCGCTGGACGCCCGCGGAGGCGGGGGAGTTTCGAGGTCTCCTCCAGGCTCGGACCCCGGGGATGCGGCGTCACCGCTGGGCGCCTTACCGCGTCTCTCCGCCTTGTCTGAAGCCCGAGGCCCAGTGGGATGACGGCTACGTCGACGTCGAGGTCCAGCGCCTGCCCGGCTGCGACGATCTGGTCGAGCTGGTGGCCCGGGCCCGCCTTCACACCGATGGGGGCGAGCCCGTGGAGTCCAGCCTGCAGCGCGAAGGGGCATCGCTTCGCGGTCGTCTTCGCTTCGAGGCTGCGCCCGTTCGCCTGACCGTCCAGGCCCGAGCTCTGGAGTTCGGGCACGTGCGGCGCTTTCCGGTCCAAGAGCTCGAGGTTCCGGATCTGACGCCGCCTTCGGCGCTCTGGCGAAACGTGGCCGGTGTGGGGATCGCCCAGACCCCGCTGTTGCTGATCGCCTTGGGCTTTTGGTTCCGGCGGCGGCTCGATGGATTGGAGGCGGGAGTCCATGTTTGAGGTGTCCGGTTTCCTCGCCATCTTCCTGCTGAACCTGGCCCTAGCCGGTTGGGCGGTGGCGGTCATGACGTGGCGTCATGCGGAGCGTGTACTTCGCCAGGTGTTGGCCGACCTGCCCACCGAGCCCATGGTCGGTACCGGGCCAAGCGAAGTGCTCGAGGTGGAAGACATCGACCTCGACGCCGCCGACGATGGGCGATCGGTCGAGCTCCGGGCGCGCCTTCGCCGTTCCATCGAAGAGATCGAGATCGCCCTCAACCAGACTTCCGAGAAGAGCACCCAGACCTCGGCTCAGCTCATGGCGCTGCTCGAGAAGCTCGGTGACGTGGTGGCCGGCGTCGGCCGCTTGGCCGGAGAAGGAAGTCTTCCACCTCAGTTCAAGGAGCAGGCCGATGCTCTCACCGAGATGCTTCGGGAGGTCGATCCGATCCTGGGTGATGCCCAAGAGAACATGGACGTCATCGAGGCCGGCCTGGACACCATCCGCGCGGAGGTCGCCCGCTACGGAGCCGCCTCCCAGTTCGAGTGGAGCTCTCTGCGGCCCTCCAGTGCGGGCCTGAACCGGGTCCTCCGAAGGAAGCAGGACGGCGCCGGCCACACCAAGGAGGGCGAAGACACCTCGATCCCGCACGCCCTCGCCCAGGCGATCGACGAAGCCCTCATATAGGGCGCAGTCCTCTTGACGTTCTTCGTCATGGGGCACGACCTCGGAAGGCGTGTCGGAGCGGCTGCGGATCACGGAGATCTTCCACTCCATCCAAGGGGAGTCGACCCGAGCCGGGTGGCCCTGCACCTTCGTGCGCCTCACCGGCTGCAACTTGCGTTGCGTATGGTGCGACAGCACCTACACTTTCAAGGGCGGCGAGTGGATGAGCCTGGACGCGATCATGGAACGCGTGGCTTCTCATCCCGCCCGGCTGGTGGAGATCACGGGCGGCGAGCCCCTGCTGCAGCCGGCGGTGGTCGGGCTCGCCCGACGACTCCTCGATCAGGGGTACGAGGTCCTGTGCGAGACGAGCGGGGAGAGAGACATTTCGATCCTTCCCGAGGGCGTTGGGCGGATCGTCGACCTCAAGGCGCCCGGCTCCGGGGAGAGCGAACGGACCGACTGGACGAACCTGGACCGACTTCGTCCCGGCGACGAACTGAAGATCGTGGTGGCCGACCACCGCGACTTCGACTGGGGCATCGAACGGATTCGACGCCATGATCTCTTGGCCCGTGCGCCGGTCTCGATGTCGCCGGTGTGGGGGCAGTCGGCCGCCGACCTGACGGCGTGGATCCTTTCCTCGGGTTTACCCGTGCGATTGAATCTGCAGCTGCACAAAATCCTGTGGGGCGACGTACCGGGCCGCTGAGCCTGAGAATCTGGGATTTGACCTCACAGTCCGAGTGTTTAGAGAGGGGCGGTCGTGGCGCAGCAACGGGACTACTACGAAGTGCTCGGGGTGGCCCGGAACGCCGACGAGCGCACGATCAAGGCGGCCTACCGCAAGCTCGCGCTTCAGTACCATCCGGATCGGAACCAGGGGGACGTCCAGGCCGAAAAGCGCTTCAAGGAAGCCTCGGAGGCCTACGAGGTTCTGTCCGACGACAGCAAGCGGGCGATCTACGACCGGGCCGGCTTCGACGGGCTGAAGAACGGCGGCTACAGCCCCTTCACCGGCGACCTGGGCGACATCTTCAGCCAGTTCGGCGACATCTTCTCCGAGTTCTTCGGGGGGCAGGCCGGCCCTGGAGGCTTCGGAGGCGGCGGACCCCGCGGGCCTCGCCCGATGGCGGGCTCGGATCTGCATGCGTCGGTCGAGGTCGACCTCGAGGACGCCGCCGTCGGCGCGGCCCGGACGATCGAGATCGAGCGCATGTCGCCTTGCGAAGAATGCTCGGGCAGCGGCGCCGAAAACGGGCGGATGGTGACCTGTCCCCAGTGCCGAGGCCAGGGGCAAGTGGTCCAGGGTCGGGGCGCCTTCATGATCGCCACCACCTGTCGCGCCTGTGGCGGCGCGGGACGGGTGCCGGAGCAGGTCTGCGCGACCTGCCGGGGCAGCGGGTTTCGGGCCCACGACCGGAAGCTCGAGATCAGGGTGCCGGCCGGCGTCTACAGCGGCCTCCGGCTGCGGCTGACCGGCGAAGGCAACGCCGGCCTTCACGGTGGGCCGCCCGGTGACCTCTACGTCCTCATCGACGTCAAAGCCCACGAGACCTTCGCGCGGGACGGCGGAGACCTCCACTGCGAGCTGGCGGTCAGCTACCCGATGGCTTGTCTGGGCGGCCAGACGACGCTGGCCGGGCTCCAGGGCGCCGAGCACGAAGTCGTCGTGCCTCCGGGGGCGCGGCCTGGCGACATCGTCCGCCTGGCGGGGGCGGGTGTGCCCCGGCTGGACGGTTCGGGAAACGGGGACATCTTCGTCCACCTGACGGTCCACGTCCCCGAAAAGGTCGGCAAGAGCCAGCAAGAGCTCCTCGAACAGCTCGACGAGGCCATGCCGATGCCGGCCGAGGTGCAGCCGGCCGACGCCAAGAAGAAGCCGAACCCACAGCGCCGGCGCCGGCGCACGGGCTCGTTCTTCGATCGACTCCGGGACGCACTCGACGGTGACTGATCGCTTCGCCCGACGGCCCGTACCGCGTACGCTCTTCGAGATGCAGGTTGGAGGCGCCCCGTGAACGAGGCCAACCCCCAGGACGCCCTCGCTGCCTTCGAGCTGTCTCGGACCGCCCTCGTCTTCATTCTGGGCGGCTCGGTCCTGGTGCTCGGGTTGGCGCTGGAGCAGCTGTACACTTTTTGGGGCCTGATCGACCGAGCGCGGGACCTCGGAAGCGAGGTCGGCAAGCTCTTGGTTCACGGCGACCTTCAGGCCGCGCGGACGGTGTGTGAGCGCAGCAGCTCGCCGGTGGCCGACATCTTCATCGCCGCCCTCAACAAGGTGCAGCGGCCCGGTCAGTCCGAGCAGCGCGCCGCCGAGCGAGAGCGCCAGCGCTTCGCGCTGTGGATGCGACGCCGCCTCTGGGCCATCGGCACCGTGGGCGCCCTCGCGCCCTTCGTGGGCTTGTTCGGCACCGTGGTCGGCATCATTCGGGCCTTTCGGGACATCGGCCTGTCCGGCACCGGTGGCTTCTCGGTCGTCGCCTCGGGCGTCGCCGAAGCGCTCTACGCCACCGCGGGCGGCATCTTCGTGGCGGTGGTGGCCGTCATGTTCTTCAACTATTTCCAGTCTCGCGGCAACCGGGCCACGGTCGAAGTCAAGCTCGTGGTCGACGAGTTCCTGGAGCAGCTGGAGGCGGGCCGCTCCCTCTTCCCACCCGTCAACCCGCCCGAGGGCCGGCCGGAGGGCCGGGTGGCCGAGGCTTCCTGAATGGCCGGTGGCGGCACCGGGTCTCGACCCCAGAACGAAGGCTCTCTCGACGACCCCGATGTCGTGGAGCAAGGAAGCTTCACCGAGATCAACATCGTCCCCCTGGTCGACATCATGCTGGTGCTGCTCGTGATCCTGATGGCGACCAGCACCGACATCATCCAGGCGGGCCAACCCGAGAACACCGGCTTCCGGGTCAACCTACCCACTGGCTCCACCTCGGAGGAGGTGGACCGCCTCTCGGACGAGCTGGTGATCGTGGTCCTCGAAGACGGTTCGGTGGTGGTCGAGGGCCAGGAGCTGTCCTTGGAGGAGCTGGGGAGCCAGCTCGCCACGCTGGCCGAGCAGCGGCCCGACCGCCTGGTGCTGGTCCAGGCCGACGAGCGCGCCTATCACCGGCGGGTTGTGCAGGTGATGGAGACGGCCCGACAAGCCGGCCTTCAGAACCTGGCCATCGCCACCCAGCCCGACTCCTGATCCGGACCACCCCGTTTACCCTGAATAGCTTGCCGTGGGCGCGCTCACTTCGAAGGGCTTAGCAGTTGCGCAACCGGGGCGACTGCCGCTAGGACCCGCAGCCGCTCTCCATGAAAAAGGTGAAACTGGCCATCATCGGCGTCGGCAACTGCGCGAGCTCGCTCGTCCAAGGCCTCGAGTTCTATAAGCATGCGCCCGAGGACTCGGCGGGACTCATGCACGATGACATCGGCGGCTACCGCCTTCAGGACGTCGAGATCGTCGCCGCCTTCGACGTCGACAAGCGCAAAGTCGGCAAGCCGGTCGAAGAGGCCATCTTCGCCGAGCCCAACAACACCACCATCTTCCAGCGAGAGCTCCCCAAGACGGGCGTCACCGTGCAGATGGCACCGGTCCACGACGGGATCGCGCCCCACATGGCGAACTACCCCGACGCCCAGGCCTTCCGTCAGGCCGACGCCGAGCCCGTCGACGTCGTGAAGTCCTTGAAGGAGTCCGGGGCCGAGGTCGCGGTCTGCTACCTCCCCGTCGGATCCGAGCAGGCCGCCAAGTTCTACGCCCAGTGCTGCCTCGAGGCCGGCGCCGCCATGGTGAACTGCATCCCCGTCTTCATCGCCTCCAACCCCGAGTGGGCCAAGCGATTCACCGACGCCAAGATCCCGATCGTCGGCGACGACATCAAGAGCCAGGTCGGGGCCACCATCATCCACCGCTCCCTCGCCCGCCTCGTCAGCGACCGTGGCACCCGGCTGGAGAAGACCTACCAGCTCAACACCGGCGGCAACACGGACTTCCTCAACATGCTCAACGAGGATCGCTTGAAGACGAAGCGGATCTCGAAGACCGAGTCCGTTCAGTCCCAGCTCGACAAGAGGCTCGAGGACACCAACATCCACATCGGCCCCTCGGACTACGTCGCTTGGCAGAAGGACAACAAGGTCTGCTTCCTCCGCATGGAGTGGAGGGGCTGGGGCGAGGTCCCGATGCACATCGAAGCCCGGCTGTCGGTCGAGGACTCGCCCAACAGCGCCGGCGTCGCCATCGACGGCATCCGCTTGGCGAAGCTCGCCCTCGACCGCGGCATTGGCGGCCCCCTCGAGGGCCCCTCCGCCTACCTGATGAAGCACCCCCCTCGCCAAATGCGCGACAGCGAGGCCCGCGACCTGATCGCCAGCTTCATCA
>CAYZFR010000064.1:0-4961 GCA_964477875.1 uncultured Myxococcales bacterium | reverse complement strand
ACCTGATCGCCAGCTTCATCAGGTCTTAGGGGCCCGGCGCCGGCGAAGCCGGCGCGTGCGGGTGTCCCCTGGCTTGGGGCGTCGGAAGATCGACGGGTCCCGTTCTGAGCCAAGGCGATCTCGACTGTCTCCAATTCGAGACAAGGCCTCGTTCGTTCTTGAAACGACGCCGTCCCCGGGCTGCTAGCCATGCCCCGGACGCCGAATCGAGGGTCATGACGAAAGGTCCGCGGCACGTCGCCATCGTCGACGACGACCCGTCCGCGCTGTCCCTAATGAAGGGATGGCTCGAGGCTGCGGGCTACGTGACCTGGTCCTTTACCGAGGGGCAGAGCTTTCTCCGGGGCCAGCCGGAGCAGGCGGCGGCGATCTGTCTCGACCTGGGCCTGGGGGACGTGTCGGGCTTCGAGGTTTTGAAGGCGCTGCGTCGAAGCGACGCCGACGTGCCCACGGTCGCCATCGCCGCCAGCGGCGACGCCCAGAGCGCCGTGGCCGCGCTTCGGGCGGGCGCCTACGACTATCTTCTCAAGCCTCTCGACAACGACCGTCTCGTCCTCTCGATCAATCGAGCAGTCGAACGCTGGGAGCTCGGCCGGAGCCTCGATCGACTCCGCCAGGAGCTGGCCCGGCGGGGGCGCTATGACCAGCTGATCGGCCACAGTGCCCCGATGGAGGAGCTCTCTCGGCAGGTGGAGCGGGTAGTGGCTGGCGACTTCCCGGTCGTCCTTCTCGGTGAGGCGGGGACCGGCAAGGATCTGGTGGGCCGGGCCATTCATCACAGCGGGCCTCGACGAAGCGGTCCCTTCGTGACCTTGAATCTCGCCGCCGTGCCCGAGTCGCTTCATGAGGTCGAGCTCTTCGGGCAGGCTTCGAGCGGCGAGCGCCAGGAGGCTACGGTCGGCCGCCTTCAGCAGGCCGAGGGCGGCACGCTCTATCTGGACGAGATCGCCCGCCTCAGCCCCCTGACCCAGGCCGGCCTGCTTCGTGTTCTCGCGAGCGGGCGCGTCCGCTCGGTAGGGGCCAACGAGGACGCGAAGATCGACGTACGCATCGTCTGTGCCAGCCAGCGGGAGCTCCTGTCCGAGGTTCGAGCGGGTCGCTTCCGCGAGGACCTGTACTTCAAGCTGGTGGTCCACCCGCTCCACATCCCGCCCCTGCGGACACGGCGCGAAGACGTCCCGAGCCTCGTCCGCCACTTCATGGAGAAGTACCAGGGCGACACCCGCCGGATGGTCGGCCACGTCGATTCAGCGGCGATGGAGGCTCTGGTGGCCTACGATTGGCCGGGCAACGTTCGCGAGCTGGAAGACGTCGTCCACCGTGCCCTCCTGGCAGCTCGCGGCGACGCCATCGAGCTCCCTCACCTACCACCGAACCTGACCCAGAGCCTGCTGCCCACCGAGAGCCAGGACATCATGGGCATGGCCTCGGACGACATCCTCCCCATGCGGGAGGTCGAGCGCCGGGCCATCAAGCGAGCGCTCCAGGCCACCCAAGGCAGCGTCGAGCGGGCCGCCAAGCTGCTCGGCATGGGACGCGCCACCCTCTACCGACGCCTCGCGCACTATGACAGCATCAACCAGAGCCTGACCTGACCCCGGCTTTGGGCCGAGTCCAAGCTTGGCAGGAAGGTTCGTCCAGGTTTCCCTCGGACGCCGTGTCTTGGATCAGCGCTCCGCTCTTCGCCCTCGTCTCCAGTCAAGGGCTCATCGCCTTTCCGCCGGTGGCGGAGGAGGAGGCGCCAAAGCCTCCCGAGCCGCTGAAGATCGACTTTGCCGAAGACGGGCTGCGCCCCGAGCATCTGTTCGAGCTCGAGTACGCCTCCACCCCTGCCCTCCGTCCGGGCCGAGACGAGCTGAGCTACCTCCGGGTTCGAGCGGATCGCCGAAGGGATCGCTACGCCCGGGAGCTGTGGTGGGTGACCGACGACGCCCACCTCCCGATGGTCACTGGACGGGCCGGGCTCTCCGATCCCGCTTGGTCGCCGAGCGGCGATAGAATTGCCTTCCTGGCAAAGCACGAAGGCCGTCCGCAGCTGCACGTCCATTGGCCCGAGCCTGGGCGGACCGCGATCCTGACTCGAGTCGCCGAGGGCGTGTCGAGCTTCGCCTGGTCGCCGGATGGGACCCGCCTCGCCTTCACGTCCGCCGTCCCTGCGCCATCGACGCCGGTGGTGGTGCTGCCCAAAGCCCCGGAGGAAGCGGACTGGGCGCCGAGCGCGCTCTTTGTCGATCGAGCCGTATATCGGCGAGACGGTCAGGGCTTCATCGAAAAGAGCAGTCTGCACGTCTTCGCGCTGAGCGCGGACGGGGGCGCGGCCGTCCAGCTGACCCGCGGCGCCCACCACCGTGAAAAGCAGCTGGCGTGGTTGGGCGATGCGGTCGTCTTCGCGGCCAATCGAAGTGAAGCACCGGACTTGAATCCTTTGGCCCTCGACCTCTACGCGGTGGACGTCCAAGACCGAACCCTTCGCAGGCTGACCGATGCCGAAGGTCCCGAACGAGGTCCGGTCGCTTCGAAAGATGGGCGCAGCTTGGCCTTCTTGGGTCACGGCGACGAGGGCAAAGGATGGCATCGGGATCGACTCTTCGTGCTCGACGTGGCGTCCAGGCGTGTGGAGCCCTGGCTGGACGATCTCGACTTCTCCGTCGCCGACGTTCGGGCCGACGAACGGGGCTGGCTGGTGGCGTGGGCCGAAGAGGGCCGAGGGCGGGTCGGCCTCGCCCAAGCACCCGATCGCTTGAAGCCCTTGGCCGATGACGTCGAGGTTGGCGGCGGAGGCCGACCCTATGTGGGTTTCGGACTCGATTCCGCCTTCGGTGGGACGAGCAGGGATCTGGTCCTGACCCGTCGAAGCGCCGACCGTCCATCGGAGCTGCATCGCCTCCGGCGAGGGCGGCTAGAGCGCGTGGTAGCCCTCAATCCCAAGCTGGCGCGGCTGAAGCTGGGCGAGCTCCAGCGCGGGAAGACCTCGTCCGGCGTCACCTACTGGCGGATTCTGCCTCCGAAAGTGGACGCAGAGACGGCCCGTCGGCTTCCCATGCTCTTGGAGATCCACGGTGGACCCTACGCGAGCTACGGCGGCGTCTTCTCGGCCGAGCTTCAGCTGTATGCGTCAGCGGGCTTCATGGTCGTGTACGCCAACCCTCGAGGCAGCACGAGCTACGGGACCGCCTGGGCCGACGCGATCGAGAAGAACTATCCCGGTCCCGACGTGGAGGACCTTTTGGCGGTCGTCGACGGCGAAGTGGCGGCGGGTCGAGCCGACCCCGACCGTCTGTGCGTCACCGGCGGCTCGGGGGGAGGTGTGCTGTCCGCGTGGCTCGTCGGCATCACGGATCGCTTTCGCGCCGCCGTCGTCGCCAAGCCCGTCATCAACTGGACCAGCTTCGTGCTCACCGCCGACGAGAGCCCCTTCTTTACCCGCTACTGGTTTCGAAAGCCGCCCTGGGAGGACCACGAGGCCTACTGGCGCCGCTCTCCCCTGTCGCAGGTCGGCGAGGTTGAGACCCCCACCATGCTCCTCACCGGCGAAGCGGACCTCCGGACGCCGATCTCGGAGTCGGAGCAGTTTTATCAGGCGCTCCGACAGCGAGGCGTCCCGACGGCGCTGGTCCGGCTCCCGGGCGCCTCCCACGGCATCAGTCGCCGGCCCAGCCACCTTGCGAGCAAGGTGGGTCACGTCCTCTACTGGCTGAAGACCCACGGTGAGGGCCAAAGACGGAGGATCAAGCGCGAATGATCTGGTCGGCCAAGAACTGCCGGAGGATCTCCAGGGCCTCCTCGTCATGCATCGGCGAGACCTGGATGATCGCATCGACGGTGCGATGGCCGTCGATGCGAGCGAGGACGTAGCGCTGCTTGGCCGACAGTCGGCGCAGGGTCTCAGGCGCAGGCTGGCTCTGGAGCTTGGGGACCATGCCCCGGTCGAGCTCGGCCCCCCGGGCGCCGAGGGCGCTCTTGATCGCATCCAGCTCCGGGCTCGACTGACTGCGACTCCCCTCGTCCACCCAGCGCAGCGCCTCGGAGTTTCGGTTTTGATCCATCGCGCTCTGGGCCCGGTCCGCGTGGGCGCGGGGCGGGGCGTCGAGGGGAAGGAGCGTGTCGGTCGGAGAGCGCGGGTGGAGCGCACCCTGCTGATGCAGCTTTAGGAGCCTCGTCGCGACCTGGTAGTCGGTGGCGTGGAGATCGAGCGTGATCGCCTCGATGCTCAAGCCGGTCTGGGCCAGCTCCACGATGCGGCCCTCCAGGGTGTCGGGGGTGGCGCTATCCGGGATCCGCTCCGGGTCGACCTGGAGCAGGTAGCGCGGGTCGGGGAAGAGTCGGTTGTAGTGCTCCCACATCTGGGTGCGCCCGATACCCTCCCGGTGGATCGCCTCCAGAGGAACCTGCACGTCGATCTGGGGGCGCTCCTCGCTCGCGGTCTGGTCCACGAAGTGAAAGCTGCCGCGAGTCCAGCGAAACGCGTCGAGCAGGGACTCGCTCACCTTTATGCGGAGGGTGTGGATGACCTGCTCCTCGGGGACGGTCCCGACCATCACCAGGATCCGTCCCAGCAGCACCTTGGTCTCGTTCTGGGTCTGGAAGGCCCGGTTCAGCTGATCTTCGGTGAGCAGACCGAGATGCACCAGGAACTGCCCGAAGTACTCCCGAGGGTCATTGGAGGCGGCACGGATCGCGTGGCCGTCCAGCACGTCGAAGCGCTTGCTCGTCTGGTCGTGGCGCACGTCCAGACAACCCGATACGCCGCGGTTGGCCAGCCAGATCACGACATCGCCGAGGGGCATGAGCGCCAGGTCGCCCTTCAACTCGCTCATGCTCTGCTTGTATCCGAATTCTTGCCGCGCCGGCACCGTTCTGAATGACTCCGCCGGCATGGAGCGCGCCCCGCCATGGCCGATTCAGCTCGCCATCGTCGCCGGAACGCTCGCTGCCGTCGGGTGGTTCGTCGTCCTCGGCGT
>CAYZFR010000063.1:0-18775 GCA_964477875.1 uncultured Myxococcales bacterium | reverse complement strand
GAGCCCTCGAGACGCAGGCTTGACGGGGTGGGCCCAGTTTGAGCGGCATCACGCTGCATGACCGCCCTCGAAGGTGCGCCTGAGCCCTCGAGCCCCTATCCCGAGCTGACTTGGGTCGCCGTTCTCGTGGGCTACGGCCTGGGGGCGCTGATTACGGTCAGCATCGGGTACGCCAGCCTCATCCTCGGGTTTTCGATCGAGGGCTCGGAGCTGGCGGCCATCCTCGGCTGGGGCGTGCTCCGGGGCGGCCTGCGCCGCAAGTCCATCGTCGAGAACAACATCAACCAGACCGTGGCCTCGGCGGTGAACGGCGCCTCGGCGGGGATGATGTTCTCGGTCCCCGCCCTGTTCATCCTCAACGATCAGTACGACGGGGTCATCGACTTCGACCCGATGCTCATGATTTTCGCCTGCATCACCGGCGGCGTCCTCGGCATCGCCTTCATCATCCCGCTCCGAAAGCAGATGATCGACTACAACCGCCTCGCCTACCCGGGCGGCATCGCGGTAGCGGCGGTCCTCAAGTCGCCGGGGGCGGGCATCCAGAAGGCCCGCTTGCTCCTGGCCGGGGCGGCGGTGTCGGCGGTCTTTCACCTCGTCGTCGTCAACGTCTTCCACACCGAGGTGCTGGCGCTGGGCGGCATGCTCGGCCTGCCGGCCTACCTCAACGTCAACTTCTATCTGTCTTTGCTCACGATCGGGGTCGGCTTCCTTTCCGGTAAAGGCGGCCTCGTGTTCGGGATCGGCGGCTTCCTTTGCTACTGGTTCCTGGCGCCCTTGCTGAACAGCTTCGGACCCGAGGCCACCCGCGCCGTCGTCCAGCAGGGCCCCAGCGCCCTCCGGGGCGTCCTCTTTCAGCCGGGTGGGATCGGGATCCTGATCGGCGCCGCTCTCGGCGGCGTGGTCGGCGCCTTCCCCCTCATCCGCAGCGCCCTCAAGAGCATGCAGGAGGCCGCCGCCTCGGGTCGAGGCGAGGACCGGGACGAGCTGTCGATCCGCGTCCTCTACACGCTGGTCGGGCTCGGTGTCCTCGGCCTCGTCATCGTGGCCTGGAACGGTGCCCCCTCCATGACCCTGCCCGTCGCGATCGCCATGGCCGTCGTCGGCACCCTCTGGATCTGGGTGGCGGGCGTCATCGTCTCCGAGTGCCTGGGGCGCACGAACTGGTCGCCGCTGTCGGGCATGACGCTGATCGCGGTGACCATCTTGGTCTTCGTCGCCAAGTCGGCGGGCGTTCCGACCAAGGAGACGATCATCGTCTCCGTCACCGTCGGGGCCGCCATCTGCGTGGCCATCGCCCAGGCCGGCGACATGATGCTCGACCTCAAGTCGGGCTACATGACCGGCGCCCAGCCCAAGGCCCAGCAGACGGCGCAGTTCCTCGCCACCTGGCTCGGGCCCTTCCTGGTCATGGGGCTCATCTTCGTTCTGCATAACAAGTATGGGCTGGGCTCCGAGCGTCTGCCCGCTCCCCAGGGCCAGGCCCTGGCCAGCATGGTGGGTGGCATCGTGGGCGGTGACGTGCCCGCCTTCCGATACCTGGCCGGGGGCGCGCTCGGCATCATGCTCTCGCTCTCGGGCCTGGGCGGCATCGGGGTCCACATCGGCCTCGGCTTCTACATGCCCTTCTTCATCGTCCTCACCTACACGCTGGGAGTCGCCCTCCGCGTCCTGGCGGACCGGCAAAAGGGGCGAGCCTGGTCCGAAAACAGCGGCATTCCCATCGCGGCCGGGCTCATCGTCGGCGAGGCGCTCGTCGGCGTGGGCAACGCCATCTACGCGATCATCGTAGGGGGTGGCGCGTGAGGGGCTTCGGCTTGGCCCTGTTCGGGCTCGGGATGCTGGCCGGCTGCTACTTCCTGGTCGAGGTGCCGGACAGGGTCCGCTGGGAGGCTCTTGGCCCGAGCCTGGCGGTGGCCGGGGTCGGGCTGGTCGTGATGCGGGTCTCGGGCGGCCCTTCCGAAGGGGCCGAGGTCACACAGCAGGGCCTGAAGCGAGCCCAGGACGCGCTGGTCGAGCTCCGGGCCTCCATGCGGGCCCGCACCAAGGAGGCGCTGCCGGACTACATCGACGGCACCCTGATGCCGGCCCTCGACGCCTTCGTCGAAGCTCGGGAGGCCATTCAGCGGGCCCACGGTCTCGACGCCTACGCCTCGGTGATGGACTGCTTCGCGCGGGGCGAGCGAGCGCTCAACCGGGCTTGGTCCGCGGGCGCGGACGGCTACATCCAGGAGGCCGAACGATCTTTCGCGGTCGCCCTGGGGCGCTTCGACCAGGCCTCCGAAACCCTCGAAGGCCTGTGATATCCGTCGCGTCCTTTCAGGATCTGCGATCCTCTGCGATGGTGCCTTCATGACCTTCGCCTCTGCGGCCGTCGTCTTCATTGCGCCCGGAATCTTGGCATCGGCCGGTGTGCCATGGTTCGAGCGTTCCTCCTGCGCCGAGGTGGTGCAGGCGGTGATGGATCTGAAGACCGACGTGGCCGAGAAGCAGATCGCGAAGCTGGAAAAAAGCCGCGACCCCGACGACATCGCCTGCAGCGTCTACGCCCGGGTCAACCTCGCAGAGATGTACCTGACCTTGTACGGCGACGAGCCGAAGTGGGTCCAGCATCGGCTCGATCAGCTGGGGCGCATGTACAAGTTCTCCAAGGCCTTCGGGCGCTACGGCCGTCGCTTCAAGGATCTGGAGATCGAGGCCCGGCTCCGCCGGATCCGCGCCCTCTTCGAAAAGGGCGAGAAGACCTCCGCCATCAGCGAGGCCCGGACCACCGACCGCCTCCTCGACAAGCGGCGGGAGGGCCCGGACAGCCCCACCGTCGACTTCGTCCTCGGCGTTCTCTACACCACCCTGGGCGACGCGCCCTTTTATCAGCGCGCGCTGCTGCAAATGGCGGGCATCGGTGGCGACGCCGAGCTTGGTCATGCCGCCTTGAAGCGCCTCTCCCACGGCGACACGGTGTACGCGACCGAAGCCGCCTATATCTCGCATCACTTCGCGAACGAAGCCTTCAAGGACGGTGAAAGCTCGGCCTTCGGCAAGCCTTGGTCCACCGGACACCGTCTCAACGAGCTCGCCCGCAATCCCCAGTACGCCGTCGAGTACGTCCGCGCCCTGCGCAAGGCCGATCGCTGCGCCGATGGCGTCGAGGTCCTCCAGCCCTATCTCGACCTCTTGAACGAGGACCGCAGCCACTGGACGTCGGAGATGCGGGCAAAGATCTACTTCGAGGCGACTCGCTGCGGCGTCGAGAGCGGCCAGCTCCAGCTCGCGGCCGAGATGCTCGACCATCTGGAGGCACAAGATCGCCCCAGCTACGCTAGCCAGATCGCCCGGCTCGGCGACAAGCTGAAAGCCGCTCGCCAGGCCTCCGCTCTCACCCCCGCTTCCAGCAGCGCGGCCGACGAAGGCTGAACCCGCAAAGCACGAGCCCGATTGGGCAAGGGTGGTGTAGGGACCTGCTGTGACTGGAAAAGAAGGTTACGAGCCTTTCTCCGCCGCGGCCCTTTTCGACGCCGTGGAGTCGGAGGGCCGCTACGAGATGTGCCGCCCCGTGGCCTCGCTGTGGTGGTCGGGGCTGGCGGCTGGCCTCAGCATCAGCTTCTCGGTCTATCTGCCGATGTACTTCCTCCAGAAGCTGGGGGAGGGCGGCGTCACCGAGCTGGCGATGGACTTCGGCTACTCGGTCGGTTTTGTCATCGTGGTCATGGGGCGGATGCAGCTGTTCACCGAGAACACCATCAGCACCGTCCTCCCCTTCCTCAACCGGCCCTCTCTCCGGGTCTTCCTCGTCATCGCGCGCCTGTGGGCGATCGTCTTCCTCGCCAACGTCCTCGGCGGCACGATGGCGGCGGCGATGGGCGTGCTCAACCTCCCCGAGGCCGAGGTCGGTCATCTGGTTCGAGTGGCCGAGCACGGCGTCCAGGGAACGGCGGGCGGAAATCTATTCCGCGCCGTTCCAGCCGGTTTCCTCGTAGCTTCGATCGTGTGGCTGACCCGGGCCTCGGAAGAGAACGAGCTGCTCCTGGTCATCCTCCTCACCTTTGCCATCGGCCTCGGCGACTACGCCCACGTCATCGCGGGCTCGGTCGAGGTGGCGATCCTGGTCCTCGCCGAGGGCGCCGGGCGCCTGCCCCTGCTGTGGACCTTCCTCGGTCCGGCCCTGGTCGGAAACATCATCGGCGGTACAGGCCTGTTCGCCCTCCTCGCCTACGGTCAGGTCCGCGAAGAGCTCGACGCCTGAGCTCAGCGGGAGCGTCGTCCGAAGCTCACGAGCAGGGCCGCCGGCAGGACCAATACTCCGGCCACCACGCACGTGACTTCGCTGATCGCCATGGCGGCGCCGAACGAGGTTAGGGCGCGGTTGGAGCTGGTGTACAGCGAGATGTAGCCGATGATGGTGGTCAAGGAGCAGAGCACCACCGCGCCGCCGCTGCCCTTGACCGCGGTGACCATGGCCGCGGTGCGGTTGCCGACCTGTTCCAGCTCCTGCACGTAGCGGCGCATCACGTTCACCCCGTAGTCGACCCCGTTCCCGAAGGTGATCGGGAAGGCCACGAAGTTCAAGAAGTTGAGCTTGATCCCGGCCACGGCCATCAAAGCCGCCATCCACAGGATGCCCAGCAGAAGCGACATGATGGTGAAGATCCGCTCCGAGGCCCGCCGGAAGGTCACCAGCACCAGCAGCACGGTGGCCAAAAAGGCGGCTCCCACCGCCTTTGGACCGTCGTCGAAGATCGCGTCCAGCAGATCGACGAACACCGGGGGCTGACCGACCACCGGCGGCGCGCTCCCGTCGGCGAGGCGAATCTTCCGAGCCGCCCCCGCCCACTCCACGAGGTACTTCCCGTCCCAGCCGTTTCGCTCCGGGTGGTGCTCTACGAAGATCACCTGGCCCGAACGCCCCTCCTTGTCCTCGAAGGGCCGGGCCACCGAATCCGGGAGGTCTCCGACCGAGATCGGCTCCAGCTCCGCGGGGGGCATGTTGGCGTCCAGGCGCTCGTCTTGGTCTTCGTCCGCGTACTCCTTCAGCTTCGGGATGAGCTCCCGAAGCTCCTCCAGGATCTCTATCTTGAAGCCCTGATTGTCGGGCACGAAGTCGTCCAGCGTCCGCACCGGACCGAAGGCCCGGGGCGTCTCCTGGGCCAGTCGCTTCAGCTGGGCGACGACGGTGGAGGTGTCGGTCCGGTCGTCGAGGAGGATGGCGATCGAGCTTCCGGTCAGGGTCTCGTTCACGATCTCTCCCTGGCGGTCGTTCACCCACTGCACCGTGCTGTCTGGAGAGCGGGTCGACTGGAGCTTCCGGAAGTCGAACTCGAGTGGACTTCGGTTAATCGCGAAGCCGACCGCGACGACGCTGGCAGCGGTGGCGATGCCTGCGCCGACCAGGACCGCTCGGGGATGGCGGGCGACGAGGGCGGCGAACACCACTCCGTAGACCCCGGCCCGCTCGTCGGGACTCCGATCTGCTTCAGCGTCGTCGCGGGTCAGGGGGCGCCAGCGGTCCACCAGCACCACCACCGCCGGCAGCAGAAGGAAGGCGGCCAGCCAGCAGAGCCCCATGCCGGTGCCGCCGATGACGCCGAAATCCCGGAAGCCCCTGAAGTCGGTGATGATCAGGGAGCCGTAGGCGAGTCCGGCCGCCGCCGAGGCGGTGAGGGTGGCAGCCCAGGTCGCGGCGTGGGTCCGGGCCACGGCGGAGGCGAGGGGACGGCCGCCGCGCCGCTCCTCGAAGAAGCGGGACAGCCAGATCACATTGGGATTGATGCCGTTGCCGACCACGATGCTGCTCAAGAAGGCCGTGCTCGCGTTCAGGTATTCGACGGCGAGAAACGCGACGGCGAAGGTCATGATCACCGGCGGCAGCAGCGCAGCGGCCAGGAGCGGGATGGCGCGCAGCCGGAGGAAGAAGAAGTAGATCGACAGCAGGACGAGAACGATGGTGATGAGGGTGGCGTAGACGACGGCTTGGGTGAGGGCCTCGCTCTCCTCCTTGATGTCCATGAGGTCTCCGCCGTAGAAGACCTCGATGTCGGAGGCGTAGTCCTCGGGGTTCAGGGCCTCGATCTCGGCTTCTATCGCGCCGAGCAGACTCTGTAGCGCCGTCGACTCTCCGCCCTTGATCGAGGTTCGGACGAACATGGCGATCAGCGGCCGCTCCGGGTGTTGGAAAAAGCCCTCCGGATAGGTCTGGATGCGATTTTTGGCCTCCTCCGCCCGGGCCTCGATCTTTTTCAGCGCCTCCTCGGGATCGGGAGGGGGCTCGTCGGACAGGCTCACCACCAGCGGGTTGGTCTTGGCGACCTCCCACCGCAGTCGGGCGTATAGGACGTCGTAGATCTCTTCCAGGTCGTCGATGTCGGCGTACAGCCAGCGGTGCTCCTTCGCGAACTCGACGAAGTCGCTGACGTTCCAGTCGACGTAGAGGACCCCCTCGTCCTTCATCGCCTCCACTCGGGGCGCCAGGTCCCGGACGAAGCGACGGAGGGCCTCGATGTCCTCGGACCGGGTCATCACGGTGAGGGTGGCTTTTCCGCCCAATCGCTCCTGGATCTCGTCGAGGTCCTGAACGCTACGCTTGCTCTCGGGCAGCAGGGCGGTGAAGTCGCCGTTCAGTCGGATCTGCGCGGCGAAGGGCGCCGCCAGCCCGACACATACCAGCGCGCCCAGGACGAAGAGGCCCGGCCGACGGATCTGAGCGGCAGCCAGCCGTTCCCCGAAGGACATCGGTTTGGACAGTGCCGAGCGACACCCCCAGCGTCCAGACTTTCTGTTTCATGACCGCGGTCGCAGCAGCGGTCCCACCACCAGACACGCGAAGGCGAGGCTGAACTGGGCCAGGCGCGCCACGAGGGCGATGGCGACCGCCCGCTCCGGGGTGTCGCCGAGGCCTAGAGGCGTCGCGAAGAGCCGGTAGGCCCCTTCGGTGATGCCGACGGCGTTGGGCACGAAGTCTCCCAGACCGGCGCCGACCAGGTGCACGCCCTGGGTGATCAACCCCGGCTGGAGGCCGAGCTGTCCGCCGACGGCCCACAGGATCACCGCGTACTGAACCGTCTGAACCCCCCGCCCCACCGAGGTGAGAGCGATCGCCGAAAAGAGCGGGCCCACCGCTACCCGCTCCTCGATCCCCTGGGCGAGGCCGAAGCGGCGCTGGAGCCAGGCGCCGAGGCGACTGCGCCGCAGGACCAAGATGATCCCGGCGCCGATGGCCAGGGTCACGAGACCGTTGCCGAGCACGAGGAGGGTGAGCGTGTGCCCCCAGCCGACGTAGGCGGCTACCGCCAGGGCGGCGGGCACCGAAATGACGGCGTTCGCGATCAAGACCGCGGCCTGCAGCTGGGTCGACTTGTCGACGGCGCCGGTTCCCGCGTGCTCGTACAGCAGGGCGCCCCGGGCCACCTCGCCGCCCGCCCGGCCCGCAGGCAGCAAGATCATGACCGCGTAGGCCGAGCAAGCCGAGCGAAGCCAGGCGCGTGCCGGTACCCGGTCCGCCGCGTCGGCGTACAGCGCCCGGAGGGCGAAGGTGTCGAAGGATATCCAGACGGCCTCGAGGAGCAAGATCCACGGGAACAGCGTCGAAGTGGCGCGAACCGCGTCCAGCACTCGGTCCAGGCCGATGTCCCGGAAGATGAAGACGAGGGCGACGAGCCCTCCGACCAGGAAGAGCCAGCGGCCGTACTTCCGCAGGAAGCCCACCTCAGACCCGGTTCAGCATCCCCCGCAACATGTCTTTCGACTCGTCGTCGAGGATCCGCGGAAACTTGGTCTGGACGCTGGTGCGCCCGCTTTCGCTCATGAAGCGCTTCACCGTACCCGGCGGGAGGAAGTGGATCTCGGGGGCCAGGATGGCGGCGTCCTTGGTGCGGTGCTCGCGGTAGACGCGGTTCGCGGTCTGCAGACCGTCGTCGAAGGCCCGGGCGAAGTCCCCCTCGGGCGGGAGGGCTTGGCCTTCTTCGGGCTCGACGAAGAGGACGTAGCGACTCTTTCCGGTGCCGCCCACGCCGACGTCGGCGCCGGCACCGAAGTCGACGGTGGTCAGCGGGTGGGTACGAAGCGCTTCCGACAGCGCCTGCTCGATCTCGACGTGGGTCGTCAGCTCCTGGGTGGTGGACAGACAGCCGGCCAGCCGCCCCATGAATTCGATCCGGTGGGGGAACACGGTCGAGAAGCGGACGATGTCGCCGAGCTCGTAGGCGTACAGCCCCGAGCTGGTCGTCACCACGATCGAGTAGGGCACACCGGGCCGGACCGCCCACAGCGGCACCCGAGGCGCATCGGGTCCGCGCCCGTCGACGGGCACGAACTCGAAGAAGACGCCCTGGTCCGGAATCATCAACATGCCCTTCGCGCCCGAGTGGTCGCTGCACGCGTAGATCCCGCCCTCGGTGGCGTTGTAGGTGTCGACGAGGGTGAAGTCCTCTCCGCCCAATCGCTCCGCGAGTACGCTCATGTACGGGGCGGCGCTGACGCCGCCGCCGAGGAGCAGCCTTAGATTCGGCCAGATATCCCAGACGTGATCCGCCTTTCGGCCCCGCTCCTGGGCCACCTCCAGCAGGCGGTCGAAAAGCAGAGAGAACCAGCAGGTCGTGCCGCTCACCGCCCGGACGTCGTGATCGAAGTAGGCGTCGGCGATCGCCTTCAGCTTCTTGTCGTAGTCCGACTCCTCCTTCAGTGAACCGCGGGGCAGATACACGGGCCGCGCGGTCGGGGGGAGGTTGGCGAACATCAGGGCCGGGTTCGAGGTCACGCGGACCGGGCCTTGCTCCTTCATCGTGGTGGGCGGAAAGAGCCCGAGGGTGAAGCCGGTTGGGAAGTCCACGTCCTTGGAGCGGATCAGATGGCGGTAGAGCGCGTCCGGGGCTCCGCGAAGCTGCTGCTTCAGCTGGCGGTCGGTGATGGGCAGGAACTTGGAGCGGCCTTTGTTGCTGCTGCCGGAGCTGTTCCCATAGTGCCGTACGAATTCGGGGACGAGGATGTTCCGTTCGCCTCGCATCATGCGCTCGATGGAGGGGTGGAAGTCGTCGTAGGTTCGCAGCGGAACCCGCCGAACCCAGTCCTCGTAGCGCTCGATGCCGGCGAATCCATGGTCGCGACCGAACTCTGTCCCCTTGGCGTGCCGGAGGATGGGATGGAGCTGGGCCATCTGGCTGTCCTCTAGACGGGCCAAGGCTCGGTCCCAGCGAGCCACCCGAAGGCGGGCGACGGCGAGCATCCCGTGACCCACGAGGCGAGGGTAGGGAGACTTTCGAAGCATCCGCCGTCCCCTAGCCCGTCGTCTGGGGATTGTTGAGGAGTTTCGTCACAGCTGCTGGCGCAGCCAGCCGTCCAGTCCCGCGACGAGACGGCGCGACAGGGGCTCGGGAGCGAGGCAGCGGGCGTAGACGTCGAAGTAGGCCTCGGCCACCAGTCGCCATCGACGGGTCCGAAGAAGCTCCGGCCTCGGTCCGGCGGGCCGGCTGCGGGCCCGCTGCAGCGCGAGCTCGAGGCTGGATGGGTCGGAGGCTTGGTAGAGGTCGCGGACGCCGAGCTGGCCGAAGCCGCCTTCCCGGGGCGCGACGACGGAAGGGCAGAGGGCGAGGGCGCTGATGACTTCGGGCGTCGCCTCTTCGAGGCCGGACCCGAAGATCACCAGCTCGGAGTGGGCGGCGGCCCGGGCGAAGGCGCGGGGAAAGCGGGGGCGCCGCAGCGGCGCCGGGAGGGGCCCGCCGAAGTCGGGCCAGGGAGGCCCAAAGAGCACCGTCCCTTCGGGGGGCCCCGCCTCCAGGCCGGCCGCCTCCTCCGGGGCGCCGTGGGGCACGAGGAGAGGGTCGGTTCGCAGCGTCTCCCGCAGCCAGCGTTCGTGGCCGGGCCAGCGGGCCACCATCACGTTCCATGGGCACGGTAGCCCCCAAGGAAGGGAGGGCGCCCGGCCGTAGAGCTCCAGAACGACCGGCTTGTCGACCCGCCACGCCGCCAGGCGCGCCGCGGCGCCGAGGACCACCGATCCATGGGCGTGAAGGACGTCGGCCTTGGTCTTGCGCAAGCGGCGCTCCAGGCTCTCGCTCCAGACCGCGACGCGAGGCCAGCGGGCGAGAGGTGGCCGGCCACACACGGCGCTCGCCGGCCGGCGCTCCTCAGCGGGGAGCGGGCGTCCCTCGCTCGCCCACAAGCAGGGCTCGAAGCCCAGCTCCGGCTGGACCCGAGACAGGGCGAGGGCCCGCCGGGCAGCGAGGGTGCGCGGTCGATCCAGGCCACCCTCCACGGCGTGGAGGACGCGCATGGCGGATCAGGCCCGGCCGATGCCGGCGTACTCGAAGCCCATCGCCCGCATCCGGTCCGGGTTGAAGACGTTGCGGCCGTCGTAGACGACCGGCTGCTTCATCACGCTCTTGATGCGCTTGAAGTCGGGGCGCCGAAACTCGTTCCACTCCGTCACCAGCACCAGGGCGTCGACGTCCTTCAGGGTCTCGTACTGGTCGTCGCAATACGCGATCCGATCGCCGAGCACCGCTTTGGCGGTGTCCATCGCTTCGGGGTCGCAGCCTCGGACGGTGGCCCCGCGCGCCAGCAGGGCCTCGATGATCTTCACCGATGGAGCCTCGCGCATGTCGTCGGTCTGGGGCTTGAAGGCCAGGCCCCATACGCCAAAGCTCAGACCGTCCAGCTTCTCGCCAAAGCGAGCTTCGATCTTGGGGAGCAGTATCTCTTTTTGCCGATCGTTGACCTCGTCGACGGCCGTCAACACCTTCAGCGGCATCCCGGCATCTTCACCCATGCGACGGAGGGCGCGAATGTCCTTCGGGAAGCAGCTGCCCCCGAAGCCGACCCCGGGGAACAAGAAGGAGGACCCGATGCGCGGGTCGGCGCCGACACCGAGGCGGACCTTCGTGATGTCGGCTCCCAGGCGTTCGGACAGGTTCGCCATCTCGTTCATGAACGAGATGCGGGTGGCGAGCATCGCGTTCGACACGTACTTGGTCATCTCGGCCGAGGCCGTGTCCATGAAGATGATCCGGTTCGAGGTGCGGTTGAAGGGCGCGTAGATGTCGCTCATGACGTCCCGCGTCTGCTGGGACTCGCTGCCGACGATGATCCGGTCCGGCTTCATGAAGTCGTCGACGGCGGCGCCCTCCTTCATGAACTCGGGATTGCTGACCACATCGACCGGGATGTCGGTCACCTCGGCGATGGCAGCGCGAATGCGGTGAGCGGTTCCGACCGGGACCGTGCTCTTGGTGCAGAGGATGGTGGGGCGCTTGATGGTGCGGCCGAGCTCGCGAGCCACCGCCATCACCATGGAGAGGTCGGCCGAGCCGTCCTCACCCATCGGGGTGCCGACCGCGATGAAGACGACCTCGGCGTCCTCGATGCCGTGGGCCAGGTCGGTGGTGAAGGCGAGTCGATTCTTCTCGCGGTTGTGGGCGATCAGCTCCTTGAGTCGAGGCTCGTAGATCGGGATGCCGCCCTCTTCGAGGATTCGGATCTTGTTTTCGTCCTTGTCGATGCAGACGACCCGATGGCCCATCTCGGCGAAGCACGTGCCGGCGACCAGGCCCACGTAGCCCGTCCCGATGACAGCGAGATCCATGGCCTCCTGACTTGCCCGCTCGGGAGCGCTTGTAAACCTCTATCGGGCCTCGACCGAGCCCCACACGGGGCGCAGCTCCGACGGGACGCTGCAGCGCCGCCCACACGAGAACAGCCGGCAGCAGCAGCCCAGGATGGCGGTGGGCCTCAGGGGAGGACGGGCAGGCGGAGGCTGCCTCGGGATCGAGCGGCCGAGCTCGCGTGAAAGCGCGGGTGGTCGGGGCGCCGGGGCGCGGGGCGCAGCTCGCGCACGATGTGGCCGACCACGTCGTAGTCGAAGCTCTCGGTGATCTCGACTTCGACAAGCGCGCCTGCATCGGCGCGGCCGTCGTTGATGTAGACCACACCATCGACCTCGGGAGCCTGCCCGGCTCGACGTCCCTCCAAAAGCAGCTCGGTCTCGCTCGAGACGCCGTCCACGAGGACGGGCAGCCGGCGCCCGACCAGCCGGGCCAGCCGCTGCCGGGATCGGGCCTGCAGGATGGACATCAGCTCGTGGTGCCGGGCTCTGATCAGCTCCGGCGGGACCTGGTCCTCCATGTCGAAGGACGGGGTGCCTTCTTCCCGAGAGAACTGGAAGACGCCGACGTGATCGAAGTCCTGGGCCTCGACGAAGTCGCACAGGGCCCGGAAATCGGCGTCGGTCTCGCCCGGGAAGCCGACGATGAAGGAGGAGCGGACCGCCGCGTCGGGGCGGGCGGCCCGCAGGCGCTCCAGGCCTCGCTCGATCGTGCTCCGGGGCCCTCGGCGCATCCGCTCGAGCACCGGGTCGGCGGCGTGCTGCAGCGGCATGTCGATGTAGGGCGCGATCTTTTCGTGCGCCAGGATGTCGTAGAAGCGGTCGGGAAGGCGGCGCGGGAAGAGGTAGTGCAGGCGGATCCAGAGCAGCTCCTCGATGCTGACCAGGCGGGCCAGGAGATCGGCGAGGTGGGTCCGGGGCTGCTGGTCGAATCCGTAGCCGGTCAGGTCCTGGGCGATCAGATTCAGCTCCACCACGCCCCGCCCGGCGAGGGTTCGGGCCTCGCGCTCGACGTCGTCGATGGAGCGGCTTCGCTGCAGACCCCGGAGGGTGGGGATGATGCAGAAGGCGCAGCGCTGGTCGCAGCCCTCGCTGATCTTCACGTAGGCCGAGTGAGGAAGAAAGGAGTTCAGCCGGGGTTGGGTCGCGGTGTTCAAGAACTCCGGCGCCCGAACCTGCACGCTGGCGGCAGGCGCGCTTCGCCGAAGCGCCTTCACCACGTCTTCGTAGGCGCCGGTGCCCAGGTAGTGGTCGACCTCCGGGATCCCCTGAGCCAGCTCCTCGGCGTGGCGCTGCACCAGACACCCGGTCACGACCAGCTTCAGGGCTGGGCGCGCCTCCTTCATCCGGACCATCGCCATGATGGTGTCGACCGACTCTTCCTTGGCCTCTTCGATGAAGCCGCAGGTGTTCAGGACGAGCACGTCGGCCTCGTCGGGCTCGGCGGTCAAAGCGTAGCCTTCCTCGGCGAGGTGGCCGAGCATGATCTCGGAGTCGACGCGGTTTTTGGGGCAGCCTAGGGACGTGAAGTGGAGGGTCTTGCGGTCGATGGCAGGGGTCTAGCGGAGGGGGGGCGAATCGTAAATGCCGCGCGCGCGTTCAGCCCGGCGGCGCGCCATCCGGGCGAGCGCGGCGGGCATGCGGACCGCTACCCACAGCTCGCCGGCCCGCGCCGCGAAGCGGACCTCGACTTCGCCCCAGTTCGAGTCGACCCGGTCCCCGGCCAGCCGCGTGACCCAGACTTCCGTGAGCGCGAAGGCGAACATCCCGGTCCGTGAGGCCTTGGCGACCGCCTCTCGGACGCCCCACATGAGCCCCGGGGCCCAGGCCGGGCCGTCTCGCAGCAGGGCTTGCTCCTCGGGTTTGGCCCAGCGGGTCATCACCCTTCGCACCCGGACGCCATCCGGCGCGTGGACGAGGTCGATGCCGGTACGGCGGTCCGGGTCCCGCCAGGCCACCGCGACCGCTCGGCGCGGGCTGTGGCTGAGGCTGACCTGGAGCTCGGGATCGTCCTGAACCCACGGCGCGCCCTCATCATCGGGCAGGATCGGACCCTGCCGCCCCCAACGAGCGATCGCGTCCTTGGCGGCCAGGCGTCCGGCGTACCACTCGCGGCGCCGGCGCTCGGCCTGGAGGCGGCGGAGCACCTCCAGCTCGGCCTCGTGCAGCTCCAGGCGAGCCGGGAGCGGTCCCAGCGGGCGCTCGGCGAGCACGTGCTCGGGCCATTCCGCGAGCCACTGCTCCATGCTCGGGGTGTAGCGACTTTCGGCAGCGGCGACGACTTCCGATGCTCCAACGCGAGCTCGGGCACGGGTAGGCGGGTGGCATCGCTCTTGAAGTCCGGGAGGCCGTGGATCCGTGCGATGAGCAAGCGGGCTGGCTCCGGCAGGCGATGGGCGAGGACGGGCGCGACCCCAAAGCGCAGCGGCGGCTGGCGGAGTGGCTGCGAGGCTGGGGCGGATTGGAGGCCCTGGGTCCCGAAGCCCTCGCCGAGTGCTCGGGCCGCCTGGCCGACGTGCTGCGGCCCATCGTCGAGCTCCGGCGCGGATGCCGGTCACCGGCTCCGATCGATGGGCCCGAAGCGGCGGTACGGGCCCTGGGTCCAGCCCGGGCCCGGCAGCCGGTGGAGTCGTTTTGGGTCCTGTGCCTGGACGCCCGGAGCCGGCTTCTGGGGCTGGTCGAGGTCGCCCGGGGGACCGTCACCGCCTGCCTCGTCCATCCCCGTGAGGTGTTCCGTCCCGCCATCGCCCGGGGGGCGACCCATCTGGTGGTGGTCCACAACCACCCCTCCGGCGAACCTGAACCCAGTCCCGAGGACGAGGCCCTCACCGAGCGCCTCGTCGCGGCGGGCCAGCTCCTCGGGATACCGATCGTCGACCACTTGGTGGTCGGCCGCGAGGGCTACCGCTCGGCCGCTGCCATCCCGAGGCCGGCGGTGGCATCATGGTCCGGGTGAGGCGTCTCGCCCTCTTGCTGTCGATGTCGGCCTCGGCCTCGGCCTGCGAGCCGGAGCCGACCGCGACCCGGCCCAGCGTGCAGCTCCGCTTCGAGCCGGATCGCCTCGAACTTGGCGTGGTGCCGGTGGGCTTCGAGCTGGCGCGGGACCTCTCGCTGTCCCTGGAAGGCGGGCGCTCGCTCCGGATCCTGGACGAGGAGGGGACCGACGAGGACGCCAGGCTGGTCGACCGCGGCGATGGCTTCTCGCTGCCCGGCCGCCGCCTGAAGCCGCGGTCGGCCCTCGACCTCCGGCTCCTGTTCACGCCCGTGCGAGCGGGGCTCATCGACCGGCGCATCCGAGTGGTCGGCGACACCGGCGACGCGTCGCTTCGGGTCCGGGGACAGGCGGTGCGGGTCGGGGCCAACGCCCTGCGCTTCGAGCCAGCCTCGCTCGACTTCGGTCAGGCCTTCGTCGGGGAGCGAAGGCGCCAGGAGCTGCGCGTCTCGAACACGGCAGCCGTCGCGGCCCGCTTCGTTCGAAGCGACGGTGAGCCTTCCCTGGAGCTCGAACCCGAGGACTTCGTCCTTTCGCCCGGCGGGGCCATCACGGTTTGGCTGGCGTGGGCGCCGACGCGACCGGGGCCGATCCCGGCGCCGGCTTGGACCGTCAACGAGGATCTCGCGGTCGAAGCGGTGACGTCGGGCTCCGCCATCGCGGCCGGCAGGCTCGCCTGCGATCAGGAGTTGACCTTGGGACCCGCTGCCCGCGGCCAGGTCAGGACGGCCACCGCCGCTTGCTGGTCCGATGGACCCGTCGAGGTCGATCGCGTTCGCTTGGACGGAAGTCCGGCCTTTCGCATCGGGACACGACGAGACGATGAGGCCGGCGTCGCGCTCGGCATCGCCTTCGCGCCGACCGGTCTGGCCGGGGTCCAGACGGGCCGGGTCAGCGTCGAGAGCGTGGAGGGCCAACGCGCCAGCATCGAGCTGCGCGCCACCACCCTCGCCCCCGAGGATCCGACCCTCAGGGTGGAGGCGAGCTGGGACCGGTCGAGCACCGACCTCGACCTCCACCTGACCCGGAGAGGAGCCCCGCCCTTCACCGGCGGGGAGGACTGCCACTTTCAGGCCAAGAACCCCGACTGGGGCGAGGCCGAGGACTGGGTGGATGATCCTTTCCTGGACCGAGACGCCCTCGAAGGTCCGGGCGCCGAGGTGATCAATCTTCAGGCGCCGGCGGAGTCGGTCTTCGACGTGTGGATCCACGCCTTCGGTTTCGCCGGCGACGCCTTCGAGGCGACGACGGCGTCGGTGGCGATCGCGCTCGACGGGCGCCTGGTCGAGGCCGATGGGGCCCTAGCGAGCTGCGGCACCATGTGGTGGGTCGGGACGGCGCGCCGGGACGGCCTCCTGTGGTCGTGGGCGCCTACCGGCGGGCGCAGTGACTTCTCGGCCTTCGCCGACGAACGCTGTCGCTGAGGATCACTGGGATCAAAACACCATCTGGACGTAGATTTGCAGTCCGACCCCGCATCGGATTGAATTCGCGCCGGTGCAGCTGCTGGGCCCCTATCGGCTCGGAGCCCGGCTCGGCCGCGGCTCCTCGGGCCAGACCTTCTTGGCCGCCCGGCCGGGCGAGGTCCCCGTCGCCCTCGAGATCTTCGATCCTCCCTTCGCCGAGGACACCGTCCTTGCCAGCGAGCTTGCGAGCCGCGCCCGAGCACTGGCAGCTCTGCGGAGTCCAGCCCGCGTCCCGGTGCTGGACGTAGGACGAGAGCCGGCGCTGCACGTCGCCAGCGAGCTGGTCGGGGGCCAGTCCTTTGCCGCCGTCCTGCGCAAGGCGCGTTTCGAGAACCGGGCGCTTCCCCAGGTCGAGGCCCTCGCCTTGCTCCGTCCGGTGGTGGAGGCCTTGATCGAAGGCCACCGCCACCGGGACGAGACCGGTCGGGTGTTGGTCCACGGAACCCTCTCTCCCCGGGACGTGCTCGTCGACTACGCCGGCCGCGTCCGCTTGCTGGGCATCGGCATGGGTCGCTTGACCCGCTTGCCCTTCAGCCCCACGCGACAGGGCTACGTGGCACCAGAGGTCGTCCGAGGTCGACCCGCGTCCCCCCTCAGCGACGCCTTCTCCGTCGCCGCTCTCGTCTACGAAGTGGTCGCCGGTCGCGGACCCTTCCGCAGCCCTCGTCCCGAGGATGCCGAGAAGGCGGTGCTTCACGGCAGCTTCAGCCCCCTCAAGCCCAATCAGGTGGACAGCGCTCCGGGCCTCGACGACTGGGTGAACGAGACCCTCCTCCCCAAACCGGAGCTTCGGCCCGGTGGGCTGGAGCGGCTGCTCCCCATGCTGAGCGCCGAGGTCCCCGATCTCGGACCGCTGATGGCAGGCCTGTTCGCGCCGGAGGCAGAAGGATTTCAACGGATGTGCGCCGCCGTCTCGGGCGCGAACGGGTCCCGCGACGGCGAGGTCCCGATCGATGCCGAGCGCCCCTCCGTCGGCTCTTCGTCGACCCATGATCTTCCCGAGCTCGTCGAGCGGGATGCCGACGTTCGAGAAGAGCTGGGCGAACTGAGACAGGTCGCGCGCTACGTCCTCGACGCCCGGCTGTGGAGCGAGGGGGCGATCGACGAGTTCAACGGAACCGACCCCAACCTCGACCGAGCCATTCGGCTTCGGCTTCTGACGCCCCGGGCCGACGACGCGGTGGACGAAGAGACCCAGGTCCGGCTGTTCAAGCGGGAGGCCCGCTATCTAGCTCGCGTCGACCACCCCTGCCTGCCGAGGCTGCTCGACGCCGGCCGGGCGGCCGAGCGCTACTTCACCGTCATCAGCCGCCGCCCGGGTCACCCGCTCGCGGAGCACCTCGGGGCGGGCTGGGACCTGGACGGGCGGCGACTCCTCGTTGACCTGGTCGGGGCCATGGAGGCGGCCCACGAAGTAGGGCTCCTGCTCGGGGTCCTGCCCGTGGACGCGGTCGCCCTCACGCCCTCGGGACGGGCCGACGTGGTCCGCCTTCCGACCCTGCACTCGGCGCGCAAGGGGCCGCATCCGCTGCTCGAGGGACGGACCAGCGGCGTGCCGCCGGAGTGGCGTGAACAAGGGCGATGGGATGGGGCGTCGGATCAGTGGGTAGTGGGAGCCTTGGTCACTCGTGCCCTGGTGGGCAAGGCGCTGGGCCCCTCCTTGGCCGCGCTTCACGAGGATCTGCTCGAGGAAGAGCCTGAGCTGCTCGCGACCCTTCGTCGCATGACCGCAGCGGACCCAAACGCCCGCTTCTCTTCGGCGGGCGCGATCCGTGTGGAGAGCGGGCCCAGCGAGGGCAGCTCCGAGCTGTCCGGCCCCTTCGCGGAGCTCTGCCAGCGGGCGGCGGGTCTGTCCCTGCGGATCGAAGACTCGGAGGCCTTCTTCGACGACCCGGCCCGGGTCGCGGCGGCCTTGGCCCGCCGGCGAGGGCTTCCGCCAGAGCGGTTCGAGGCCCTGCGTTTGGCCACCGCGGTTCGGGGACTGGCTCGGCGAACCCGCTTGCCTCCGCTGGGCGAGGAGCTCGCGGGGGTGGTCCCCCCTCAGGCCGGTCCGCTGCTGGAGCTGGTGAGCGCGACGCCTTCCGGGGAGCCCGTGCCGGCCGCCGAAGGAAGGACGGGCGGTCGGAGTCTCGACGCCGAGATCCTCCGGCTCGCCGAGGCCTTCGTCGAGGCCCGTCGCCACGGCACCGATCCGCTCGACAAGCAGGTCCTCGCGCTCCGCGCCCACTTCTCCTCCGTCCTCGTCGACGATCTAGTCCTGGAGATCGAACGGCGCCTTCGCGACAGTGAGTCGGCGCCCGGTCCTCGCGGCCGCGTGCTCCTGGCCGGCTTCGGCATCCGCGATCTAGCGCAGCAGCTCGGACAGGCCGGCCTGGAGGTAGTCCTCACCCAGGATGGCCACGAAGCCTGGGAGCTGTTGCGGGGGCAGGGCCACTTTCGGGGCGCGATCCTCTCTCAACCCCTGCCGGGCCGGGATGGGCAGTCCCTCATCAAGCTCTGCCGCAGTCATCCCGGCCTGGCCCAGCTTCCGGTATGGCTCGCCGCGGAGGTGTTCGACCCCGAGACCCGGCTCGTCGCCGAAGAAAACGGCGCCATCGTGGTGGACGGACCCGAACGACTGGAGATCCTTCCCGCCCTCGTCCGCCGGCGGCTCGCTTCCTAGGGGGGTGCTGAACAACGGATTTATTCGTCTGGGTAGGCAGGCTTTTCGTGGAACGCTTCGGCGAAGAG
>CAYZFR010000062.1:16324-18869 GCA_964477875.1 uncultured Myxococcales bacterium | reverse complement strand
ATCGGGCGAAGGGCGGCCGGACTTCTTCAAGGTTTTGCTGACTCAGGACACTAGGCCAGCGGTGCGTCATCGTCCAGGAGGCGGTGTCCGTCCGCCTCGCGCCGATAATCGTCGGGGTGGATGCGATGGCGCTCCATCCAGCGGTAGACTTGGTTGCGGTGCCAGCCGTTCTCCCGGGCGACCTTCTTCACGTTTCCGTTCGCAGCCTTCAGGAGGGCGCGAAGCTCTTCTTCGTTCGGGGTGGTGGTGCAACTGTTGGGGATGGTGCTGATCTTGGGCGGCGAGTTCGCCTTCCCGCTTCGCTTGAGCGCCACGTCCCGGCGGATGTCTTCGGGCAGCACTTCCTCGGTGAGGGTGGCATCCGAGGGCAGCAGATGCCTCAGTCGCCGGGCGGTCTGCATCAGGCCCCTGACGTTGGTCGGCCAGTCGTGTAGGAGCAGAGCTTCCAGGAAGTTCGGGTGCATCGGTCGTCGAGGCCCATGGAAGTGGCACCACAACGGGATCACGTCGGCCCTGCGGTGGGCCAGCGGCGCTATTTGCAGGACCCAGTCGGCCAGGCGGGCGAGCAGGTCCTTCCGAAAGAGGGAGCCGTCCAGGCCCACGTGGGTGGCAGCCACGATGCGCACGTCGACCGCTCTTGGTTGAACGCTGCCGAGCGGCTGTACATAGCGATCCTCGAGCACCCGCAGCAGCTTCGGCTGAAGCCGAGGCGGGAGATCACCGACCTCGTCCAAGAACAGCGTCCCGCCGTCGGCGCGCTCGAAGTAGCCCACTCCGTCACGCTCAGCGCCGGTGAAGGCGCCCTTCTGGTAGCCAAAAAACTCGGCCTCGGCCAGCTCGCTCGGGATGGCGGCGCAGTTGACGGGAATGAAGGCGCCCTTGCGGCCCGAGGCAGCGTGAAGCGCTCGGGCAGCGACCTCCTTGCCGACTCCGGTGGGGCCGTGCAAAAGCACGCGACCCTCGGCCTGGGCCACGGTCCGGATACTCCTACGAAGCGCTTCCGTGGCCATCGAAGCGCCGACCAGCGTGGGAAACTCGGCCCGCCCGATCACGGGCGAGCGCGGCAGCACATGCAGGGGGGGGTCGTCGTCGCGGACGAAGAAGGTGCGGCCCAGCGTCAAGACTTGGCCGTCGAGGAGCGTCCGGTGACAGAGCGCCCCATCCAGGAAGGTCCCGTTTGGGCTGTCGAGGTCATCGACCACGTAGTGGCCGTGCGGACCAGGGGCGAGCACCGCGTGGCGCCGTGAGACCTCTCGGTCCATGACCTGGACCGTGCAGTCGGGGTTGCGGCCTAACACGACTCGGCGACCGTCGAGCGCGATCCGCCGGCCGATGAGGGACGCGTCCGGGCTATAGACGCATCGCAGAACCGCCGGCAAAGCCGGATCGGGGGCCGGACGGCGCTGGCGAAGGGTGCTTTCGTTTTCCGACATGATCCCCTGCACGACTTCTTCGTGAGGAGAACGGAGCCCACCGCCTTTCTTTCAAAAATGAACGGTGAGGGGGCCCTCAGACCCGATCGTGGGGCGCGTCGAAGTCGATGAGGGGACCCTTGGGCACGATCCGGGTCGGATTCACGGATTCGTGGCTCTGGTAATAGTGCTTCTGGGCGTGCTCGAAGTTGCAGGTCTCGGCGATGCCGGGGTGCTGGTAGAGATCGCGCGTGTAGCCCCACAGATGCGGGTAGTCGACGATGCGTCGCAGGTTGCACTTGAAGTGTCCGTGGTAGACGAGGTCGAAGCGTAAGAGGGTGGGCAAGAGCCGCCAGTCCGCTTCGGTGGGTTGGTCACCGCAAAGAAAGCGCGAGTGAGCGAGCCGCTCCTCCAGAAAGTCGAGGGTGTCGAAGAGGGGCACCACCGCCTCCTCGTAGGCCTGTTGGGTGGTGGCGAAGCCCGCGCGATAGACGCCGTTGTTCACGGTGTCGTAGATACGTTCATTGAGGGCCTCGATCTCTTCGCGGTGGGCGCTCGGCAGATAGTCGCCGGGCTTGGCGCCCACCCCGTCGAAGGCCGAGTTGAACATCCGGATGATCTCGGCCGACTCGTTGGAGACGATGGTGTTCTTCTTCTTGTCCCATATGATCGGGACCGTGCACCGCCCGCTGAAGGTCGGGTCGGCCGCCTGGTAGACGTTGTAGATGTAGCTGGCATGGTTGATCGGGTCCGGGATGACGCCGGGCCCGTCTTCGAAGGTCCATCCGTTCTCGCCCATGAACCAGTGGACCACCGACAGCGAGATGTGATCCTCCAGGCCCTTTTGGGAGCGATAGATCAGGGTCCGGTGGGCCCAAGGACAGGCATAGGACACGTAGAGGTGATAGCGCCCTTTCTCGGCCTCGAAGCCGCCTTCACCGCTCGGGCCCGGCGATCCGTCGGCCGTGATCCAGTTTCGAAACTTGGCGTCCTGACGAACGAAGCGGCCGCCCGATTTCTTGGTGTCGTACCACTTGTCCTGCCACTGACCTTCGACGAGAAGTCCCATGACCAAGCCATCGCAGGGCGCGGCGTGTGCGGTCAAAGCAGCTCGTGGAAACGGACTGTTCTGC
>CAYZFR010000062.1:0-16224 GCA_964477875.1 uncultured Myxococcales bacterium | reverse complement strand
GAGGAGAACGCGAAGCGTTCGTCCGACGGAAAGAGCGTAGGAGGGTGGCGCCGGCTTCGCCGGCGCCGGGACCCTAGTACCGGTACCACTCCGGCTTGAAGGGACCGTCCTTCGGAAGGCCGAGGTAGTCGGCCTGCTTCTGGTTCAGCTTCGTCAGCTTGACGCCCAGTCGATCCAAGTGGAGCGCGGCGACCTTCTCGTCGAGGCGCTTGGGAAGGATGTACACCTTCTTCTCGTAGTTCGCCTCGTTCTTCCAGAGCTCGATCTGCGCCAGCACCTGGTTGGTGAAGGAAGCGCTCATGACGAAGGACGGGTGACCCGTCGCGCAGCCCAGGTTCATCAGACGGCCCTGAGCGAGCAGCGTGATGTTCCGGCCGTTGGGCAGCGTGTAGTGATCGACCTGATCCTTGATCGGGCGCTTCTTGATCTCGGGGTTGTTGTTCAACCACGAGACCTCGATCTCCGAATCGAAGTGGCCGATGTTCGACAGGATGGCCTCGTTCTTCATCACCTTCATGTGCTCGGAGGTGATGACGTCGCAGCAGCCGGTAGCGGTCACGAAGATGTCGCCCCGGGGAGCGGCCTCGTCCATCGTGGTCACCTCGTAGCCTTCCATCGAGGCCTGCAGGGCGCAGATGGGGTCGACCTCGACGATGAGCACCCGGGCGCCGGCCTGCTTCAGGGAGTCGGCCACGCCCTTACCCACGTCGCCAAAGCCCGCTACGCAGGCGACCTTACCGGCCACCATCACGTCGGTGGCGCGGCGAAGGCCGTCGATGCCGGACTCACGGCAGCCGTACAGGTTGTCGAACTTGGACTTGGTCACCGAGTCGTTCACGTTGATGGCGGCGCACTTCAGCGTGCCCTTGCGCTCCATGTCGTAGAGCCGATGCACGCCGGTGGTGGTCTCCTCGGAGACGCCGCGGATGGGGTCGTCGCCGTCGAAGAGCTTCGCGTACTTCTCGTGCACGTGGACGGTGAGGTCACCGCCGTCGTCCAGGATCATGTTGGGGGCCTTGCCGCCCTCGAAGGCCGCCAGCTGCTTGTCGAGGCAGTCGACGTACTCTTCCTCGGTCTCGCCTTTCCACGCGAAGACCGGAACGCCGGTCTTGGCGATGGCGGCCGCAGCGTGGTCCTGCGTCGAATAGATGTTGCAGGAAGTCCAGGTCACCTCGGCGCCGAGCTCGGTCAGCGTCTCGATGAGGACTGCGGTCTGAATGGTCATGTGCAGGCAGCCGGCGACGCGGGCGCCCTTCAGGGGCTTCTCTTTGCCGAACTCCTCGCGGAGCGACATGAGGCCGGGCATCTCGGTCTCGGCGATCTCGATCTCGTGCCGGCCGAAATCGGCCAGGCTGATGTCTTTGACTTTGTACTTTTTCGTCTCGTCCATGGTTCTTCTTTCTTTCCGGGAAACTCCGGCCGAAGGCTTCATCCGCCTATCCGGAACAACGGATGGTGCAACCTAGCCGCTCCCTGCGGCAAGTCAACGGCATCTGGAACTAGATGCACGCAGAAGCAGAAAGCCCGCGATCCAGGTCTTCGATCAAGTCTTCGGGGTCCTCCAGGCCGATCGAGAGTCGTACAAACCCTTCGGGTATTCCCGCATCGTTCCGCTCCGCGACCGACAGGGAGCGATGGCTGGCCAAACTCGGGAGGAGGGCCAAGCTGTGCGCGTCGCCAAGGCTCCCCGCCCGCTTGAAGAGTCGAAGAGCGTCCAAGGCCCGGAAGGCCCGGGCGTCGCCCCCCCGAAGGACGCAGGACACCATGGCGCCGCCGTGACCGTGCAGAAAGCGATCTACCATAGCCGGCGCGTCCAGACCCGGGTAACGAACCCGCTCCACCTCGGGGTGGGCGGCCAGATGGCGAGCGACTGCCAGGGCGTTTGCGCAGTGTCGCTCCATCCGAAGAGAGAGGGTCTTGATCCCGCGCAGGACCAGCCAGGCCACGAAGGGCGCGCAGTTGCCGCCGGCGAGGAGGAGGCTCTTTCGGATCGGACGCATCAGATCCTTCGCCCCCACCGCCACCCCGGCGATCAGGTCGCCGTGGCCGCCCAAATACTTGGAGGCGCTGTGAATCACGACGTCCGCACCCCACTCCAGGGGCCGGACGAGCGCAGGGGTGGCGAGGGTGCTGTCGACGATCAGCTTCAGGCCGGTCCGCTTGGCGAGAGCGGACGCCGCTTCGAGGTCGGCGACCTCCAGCGTCGGATTGGTGATCGATTCGACCCACAGCACCTTGGTCTGAGGGGTGATGGCAGCCTCCATCGCCGTCCAGTCTCCGGTGTCGGCAAAGCTGGTCTTCACGTTGAAGCGCGGGAGAAGCTGCGTGAACAGAGCGTGGGATCCGCCGTACACCGAGCGGGGGGCCACGAGGTGGTCCCCCGCCGAAAGGACCGTGGTCAGGACGCCGTGAATGGCGGCCATGCCCGAGGCGAAGGCTACTCCCTCTTCGGCCCCCTCCAAGTCCGCCGTCGCCCGCTCGAACAGATCCACGGTGGGATTCGTCAGGCGGCTGTAGGCGTGGCCGCGCTTCGAGTGGCCGATGACCCGGTCCATGGACTCCATGGACTCGAAGCCGAAGCTAGAGGTCTGCACGATCGGGGGGGCGATGGCCTCGGTCTCGACGTCGGTCTCGGTGCCGTGGACGTGGACGCTGCGGGTCGAAAAGCCTCGTGACATGGATTGGCGTCTAACACACCGGGTCCCTCACCTGGCGGTCGGGGTCGATTTCGGTTCTCCTGAGCCCGATGTCCGCTCTCGCCGCCGTCTCACTGCTGCTTCAGCTCCCCGCCGCCCAGTTTTCGTGTCCCGACGACGCCGTACGGAAGGTCGAGCGACGGGCCGACGCCACCCTGGTCTACTGCGAGGGCCCGGACCTGATGGGCGGCCAGGCCAAGAACGGACCCTACCGGGAGCTGCGGCCCGACCGGACCCTCCGCTGGGCCGGGTCCTACGTGAACGACCGCCCTGACGGAACCTGGCTCCGCTTCGACCGGAACAAGCAGGTGGTGGAACGGCGGGTCTACAACCTCGGACGGCTCCTCAGCCGAACGCTAAAGGATGAAGAGATGATTCAGGGCGAGGGAGCGGCCGGTCCCGCCCTCGACGGTGACGAAGACCTCTCGGAGTTTGAAGGCCCCGAGGCCGAAGAGGCGCCTGACGGTCCGGGGGTCGGTCCTCGGGGGGCCTTCGACGAAGAGAAGATCCAGCGGGGGCCCGAGACCCGAGCCCAGTTCTCGGAGGGCGACTTCGCGCCCCAGCACTACGGCTTCGCCAACTCGGTGGGACCGCTGGTCCAAGGAGACAGCGTCTTCGGCGTTGGGGCCACGGTCCTGTTCTTCGTGCCCACCCTCGACCTTCGCTATCGCTACGGTGTCGCCGACCCGCTCGCCTTCGACGTGCGGATGTCCTCACTCGGGATCTACAGTCGCCTTCACCTCGGCTTTCGCAGCCGCCTGGTCGGGGACGAGAAGTTCTCGCTCTTCCTCGACACCCATCTCGGCTCCAACGCCTTCTTCATTCCGGGAGGCAGCACCTTCGTCAGTGCCCAGGGCTTCGAGCTCGCCGGCGTCCCCGGGCTCGGCTTTTCCTTCGGCAGCCCCGATGTCCAGTTCACTTTCGGGAGCCAGGTGCCCATCTACTTCTTGACCGTCTTCACCTCGGACTTCGGCGACGGCGTGGCGACCGGCGCCATCCCCCGAGTGCGCCCTTTCTTCGGCCTCGACGTCGTGGTCGGGGACAAGACCTCGCTCTACACCACCCTCGAAGTCGAGACCGACCTGAACACCGACCCCGAACCGGAGTCGATCTCGGCCGACACCCTTCTCTTCTTCTGGTCGATCGGCGTCGCCTTCGACTTCAACCGACGAAGCCGGATCTATTGACCGAAGTCAGAGAGCTGAAGCGGAATCGCGTCCAGCGCCTTGCGAGGGACCAAATGGACTGGCCCCTCTTTCCCCCGAACGAAGAAGGCCTCACCGTCCTTCAGGTCGCCGATCGTGACGACCCCGAGCGTCTCTTGGTTGGCGCCCTGCAGGCCAAAGCGACGAGACGGGGGTTGAAGCAGCCATTCTCGAAGCTGGGAGGGGCGCGGTGCCTCGCTCACGATGTCCGCGCCCTTCAACCTCGAAAGCGTCTTCAGGATCTCCTCGATCTCTTCCGCTCCCACCGAGCGCGCGGGCTTGGCCCGTGAGGGACGAAACAGGGTCCAGTCTTCGGTTCCGCGCTCCAGGGTGGCGAGCTCGAGGCCGTAGATGAGGACGATCCTCTCGACCGCTGCCGGCGAGAAGTCGGCCAGGCTCCGGTCCCGCAGAAGAACTGGATCCAGCGTCATCAGCTCCTCCGCCGGCGGTGGATAGAGCTCCACCAGGCTGCCTTCGACGAAGGCGAGAGGCCGAGGTCCGGGAGCGCCGCTCCGGGAGGCCGCTACCACCGTGGCCGTGCGGACGAGGCCGCTTTGGTGGCGCACCGACAGGCTGAAGGCAGGCTTCCAATCGGCGCCGTGGCTCCTCAGCGCGGTCTGCAGGTCGGCCGCGCCGTCGAGCAGCCATCGATCCGCCTCCAGCCTCAAGAACGCGGCTGCCATCGTCACCGCGACCTGACCGGTGTCGGCGGGGTGAAAGGGGCCGCCATCGATGGCCACGCGGTGAGTGGGGGTCGAGGTCCGCACCGTCCAGCTCACGCCGTCCGCCCGTCGAAAGTGCAAGGCATCGACCCGGCTTCGGTCGAAGGGGAGCACCCGCGTCTTCCGGAACTCGGTCACCGGACGAAGGCTCGACCACAAGACCGAGGGCTCGGCGACGAAGACCGGCCCCCCATCGGCGCGGCCGTATACCAAAGACTCCAGAGGGTGGAGCGCACCGAGGGCCAGCGTGTGACCCTCGCCCGACGCGAGGGTGAGCTTCAGCCGGACCCGAGGCGTCTGGAGGCCGGCCCGCTCGAGCTCGGCCGGGCTCGGCGCTTCGTAGACCGTGCGCCGGGCCGCCATGCCGGCCACCTTGACCAGCATCGCTTCCAGAGGCTCGGCGTGGGCCGGCCAGTCGATGGGCTCCGCGATCCGCCACCCGAAGACCTCGTCTCGCTCGAAGCGGAAGGCGCCGTGGGTGCTGGTCACGGTGCCGAAAGCGACGTCGTCGGGCCCAAAGTGGAAGGGACGCTCCTCGTCGTAGCGCGCCTTGGCCCGTTCGCTGGAGCTGGGCGCGGTGAAGCTCACCCAAAGCAGGGCGGCCACTCCGACCAGGGCGAGCCCGGCCAGAAGGAAGGTCCGTCCAAGTCGAGTCATCAACGCCGCCGCCGGAGCGCCCAGACCGAAAAGCCGAAGCCGATGATCAGGAGCGGCAGCAGGTTCACCGAGAAGAACATGATCCCGTAGTGCTGCACCGCGGTGATCGCCAGCCGGTCCCCGGAGCGCTGGCGGGGCCGGATGCTCACCTTGTCGGCCTCGTCGAGGAGCCAGTTGGCGGCGTTCACGAACAGGTCGCGGTTGGCGCCCACGCCGATGAGTCGGTTGGAGGCGAAGTCCGCGTCGCCGAACACGACGAGGCGACTCTCTGCCGCCCCCTCACCGGCGCCGCCGGACGTGCCTCGGCCCAAGGCCACCGCGAGGGGTACGGGCCCCGGAGCGTCGGCGCCGTCCAGCGCCCAAGGCGGCGGAGCCAGAGGATCCGACTCCGCCCAGCTCTGGTCGCTGGTGAAGAAGAGGGTGGTGGTGTTCAGGGCCCCGAGGGTGGGCTGCACGCTTCGCGCCCGGAGGAACAGGGTCGGTTGTCCCTCCAAGGGTCGGGTGATGGGATGAGGCTCGTAGTTTCGGACCAGGGGGGCGTCGGGGCCGAAACCGAGGGACTGGCCGACCGGGCTCTCGTCGACGACCAGGTCGCGGCCCACCGCGACGCCGCGGTCCTCGAAGAACGGAGCCAGTTCGCCGGTCGGTGATCGCGGATCGAGCAGGAAGAGCGCGCCGTGTCCGGCCTGCAGGAAGCGGTCCACGGCTTCGATCTCCGCCTCCAGGATATCGATGCGAGGCGCCACCACGATCAGCAACTCGGTCTCTTCGGGCAAGGCATCGAGCGTCGCGCTCCCGACCCGATAGCCGTCGGCCCGCAGGGCGGCCGCCGCCTGGCCAAAGGCTGACTCATCCTTCTTGTCCGCCGCCGAAGGCTCGCCGTGTCCGGTCGAGAAGGCGACGTGGCGGACCGGACGGTCGAGGAGGTCGATCAGGGCGTTGGTCAGGGCGCTCTCGCTGGGCCGCTCGATCTTGACGTGCCGGCCTTCGGTGGCGAGCACGATGCGGGCGCTCTTGCCGTCGAGCTCGAAGCGCTCCACGAGCTCGGTGGGAACCCGGTCGGGATCGATGAACTCGAGCTGCATGCGATCGGTGAACTGCCGGTAGAGTCGAATCTGCTCCGACAACACGCCCCGCTGCTGATTCTCCGACTTGAGGAAGCCGTAGACGAACACGTCCCGGTCGAGGCGCTCTGCGACCTTCTGGGACTGGGGCTGCAGCGTGTAGAGCGCGTCTCGGGTGAGATCCCACTCCTTCTCCCACTGCACCGCCGCGTAGTTGGCGACCACGATGAGGCCGAGGACGCCGGCCAAGATCACGCCCTCCAGGAGGACGAGGGGGCTGGAACGTCCCCGCAGAGCCCGGCCGATGCTGGCCCGGTTGGTCAGCCCGTACACCACCAGGCCCAGCACACCGAACGCCACGTTGCCGGCCGAGAGGGGGCCGAGGCGCGGCTCGATGACGACCAGCACCAGCCCGAACAGCAGCGCCGTGGTACCGAGAACGCCCAGCACCACGCCCACCGTGGCGCTCAGCGGGACCGCGTGCAGGCGTCCTTCTCGCGTGGTGCCCTGCTGCGGTCCGTCGTTCATCGCCACCGGTTCGACTCCACCACCCGCTGAGTGACCACCAGTCCGCCGAGGGTCAGGCTGACGAAGTACACGAGGTCTTCCGCCAGCAGCCGCCCTTGAAAAGCTCGATTCACATGAGAGAGGGGGGAGGCGTAGTCGAGCACCAACTGCCAGTCTCCCTCCAGCCGATTCGCGACGAAGGGCAGGGTGTAGCTCAAGAGGAGGGTAGAAAAGGTGAGCAGCGCCGCCACGATCTGGGAGTCGGTCAGCGCAGACATCAGCATCCCGAGGGCGATGAAGCTCGAGCCCATCAAAGTGGCCATGAGCACGGATACGGCGATGGGGCTCCACTCCACGGCGCTCGCGCTGCCGGTGGTGCTCCCGTAGGCGTCCAAAATGAGGGGGAAGACGAGAGGGAGCAGGGACATCACCAGGATCAAGACCCAGGTCGCCACGAACTTTCCAAAGACGATCTGCCAGGAGGTGATGGGCGTCGTCATCAAGAGCTCGAAGGTGTTCTGATTCTTCTCCTCCGCGAACAGACGCATGGTCAGGAAGGGAACGAAGAACAAGAACATCCACACCCCGGTCGAGAACATGGGGGTCAGGATCGCGTCGTTGAAGTTCAGCCGCTCCAGCATTTCGGGCTGCTGCTGGGACAGGAAGATCGCGGTGCGCTGCTGGTACTGGTTGAGCGAAGAGACGAAGACCAGTCCCATCAAGAAGGCGTAGGCTCCCAGACCGGCGTAGGCGATGGTGGTGGTGAAGAAGATGCTCAGCTCTTTTCGAGCGATGGCGAGGATGCTTCTCATCGCTCAGGATACGGCGAGCCGGGCGAAGACTTCTTCCAGCGGCGCCTCTTTCTCCAGCTCGGCCAGGGGCGCGTCGGCTACGATGTGGCCCCGAGCGACCATGATGATGCGCTGGCAGGTCGCCTTCACCTCGCTGAGGATGTGGGTCGACAGGAGGATGGTCCGCTTTTGGTCTCGACCGATCCGGCGGAGGAGGTCCCGAACCTGCTGGATCTGGATGGGGTCGAGGCCGACGGTGGGCTCGTCCATGATGAGGACGGCCGGGTCGCCGAGGAGGGCCTGAGCCATGCCGACCCGCTGGCGATAGCCTTTGGACACGTTTCGGATGAGGCGGTCGAGGACATGGTCCACTCCGGCCTCGTTGGCCACCCGCTCGACCTCGGCCTTCTTGCGCTTCCGCGGTACGGCCTTGAGGTCGGCGACGAAGGCCAGGTAGCCGTACACGGTCATGTCCAAGTAGACCGGCGGGAGCTCCGGGAGGTAGCCCACCTTGCGCTTCACCTCCATCGGCCGGTCGAATACGTCCACGCCGGCTACCTCGGCCGACCCTGACGTGGCGGGCATGCTGCCGGTCAGGATCCGCATGGTGGTCGACTTGCCGGCGCCGTTGGGGCCCAGAAAGCCGACGACCTCACCGGCTTGGATCGAGAAGTCGAGCCCGTCGATCGCGACATTGTCCCGGTACCGTTTGGTCAGACCTCGGACCTCGATCACCGCTTCGTTTCGAGTACACGAGGGCCTGCGCGTCAACCGCGGATGCGCGCCAGCAGCGCCGGGAGGGCATCGAGCACGCGATCCACGTCCTCGTCTCGACTCGCCCAGCCGAAGCTGAAGCGAAGCGCGCCCAGGGCCGCGTCGGCGTCGTGGCCCATGGCGAGGAGGACGTGGCTGGGCTCGAGACTACCGCTGGAGCAGGCGCTCCCGCTGGAGGCCGCCACGCCCTCCAGATCCAGGGCCTGCAGCAATGCGTCGCCCTCGACGTGGGGGAACAGGACGGTGCTCGTCGCGCCCACCCGGGGCGCGACGGCGCCGACGACGGTGGCGCCCAGGGCGACGAGCCCCGTCTCCAGCCGGTCTCGTAGCGCGGTCAGACGGGGCACCTCGCGGGCGCGCTCGGCCTCGGCAAGCGTGAGGGCCTCGACCAGGCCGACCGCCGCTGCGACGTCTTCGGTCCCCGCGCGGAGACCCCGCTCCTGAGGGCCCCCGACCAGCCGCGGGCGAAGCGGGATCCGATGACGCCGGACCAGGGCGCCAGCCCCCTTGAGCCCGCCGAGCTTGTGGCCCGACACCACCACGAAGTCGGCGTCGGGGAGCGGGATCCGGCCCGGCGCCTGGACTGCGTCCACCATCAACGGGACCTCGTGCTCGACACACAGCCGGCGCACGGCCTCCAGCTCGTGGACCACGCCCGTCTCGTTGTTGACCGCCATGACCGACACCAGGCCGGCCGGCTTCTCGAGGGCCTTCTCCAGCGCCTCCAGATCCAGGCGCCCTTGGCCATCGACCGGGATCTCGACCAGCTCCACGCCCTGCGCTTCGAGCTGGTGGGCGGTGGCCCGGACGGCAGGATGCTCGACCGCGCTCGTGATCAAGCGCCGGTGGGGGCAGGAGGGATGAAGCAGGACGCCTTGCAGTGCGAGGTCGTCGGCCTCGGAGCCTCCGCTGGTGAACAGGATCTCGCTCGGCTTACGGCCGAAGAATCCGGCGAGCTTGCTGCGGGCCCCCTCCAGGGTCTTGCGGGCTGCCTGTCCGGCCCAATGGACCGACGAGGCATTGGCGAACTGTCCCGAGCCCGGGTCCCCGAAGAGGATGGGCTCCACCAACGCTCGTACTTCGGGACGAACGGGGGCGGTCGCGTTGTAGTCGAGGTAGCTGCGAACGCTCATTCCCGGGCCTGGGACGGCTCGGGGAGGTCGGACTTGCGGGTCGCCTTCTTCTTGTCGACCGTCGCCTTTTTGTCTGGGCCGTTCTTCTTATCGTGGGTCTTCTTGTCGGGACCGCCCTTCTTCGGTGGTTTGGGGGGCGGGGGCTCGATGGCGAGCTCCTGGTCCTTCTTGCTGATGATGCGGGTGAAGTGCCGGTAGTCCTGGCCGAAGGCTTGAACGACCTGATTGACCACCGTTCGCCGCAGGTCGGTCCGGCTGCGCTGGGATTTGTTGTCGACCGGGATCCGAGCCCCGGCCATCGGGGCGTGGCCTCCCGCGGTTCCGAAGTTGCCGCCGTCGACGATGCCGTGGAGGATTTTCCCGGCGTTCTTGGATCGGGCGCGGGTCCGCAGAGATAGCACCAGGGACTCCTCGTACCAGCCTACGGCCAGGGCGTGCTTCATGCCGTCGATTTGCAGCAGGCGATCGGCAACCTCGGCGCAGAGATCGGGGGTGTAGATCTCGCCCAGATCGGAGACGACCATCGTCCCGTAGATCTTGGCCTGCATGATGGCTTTGTTGAAGACGCGAAAGTAGTCGAGCGGGACCTGAGGATTCTCGACCTCGGCCAGGATGCGGTTGTCGGCCAAGGGGAACAGGTACAGATAGGCCGCCACGTCGGCCGGTGAGGCGTCCCGGGCCAGGTTCATGGTGTCGGACTTGACGCCGTAGAAGAGCGCGGTCGCGATGTCGGTGGGGGGGACGAGGCCAGAGGACATCACCAGTTCGGTCACCTTGGTGGACGTGGCGCCGTAATCGCCCCCGACGTCGAAGAAGGTCGGCTGGGGGCCCTCCAGGGGCCGAGGAAAGTGGTGGTCGAAGACGATGTCGGGCGGCCGGTCGATGGGCACGCCGTGGTTGCCGACTTCGGGCTGGGTGTCGAGCAGCGCCACCAGATCATACTTCTGGAAGTCGCTCCGGCTGCTGCGCTTCATCTTGATGCCGAGCGCCTTGATCATGGCCTTGTTCTCGGCGCGGCCGATGATGCCGCCGTAGCCGACCGTGGCATCGACGCCGGTCAGCTGATCCATCAGCCAGCACAACGCCATGGCCGAAGCGATGGTGTCTGGATCCGGATAGTCATGGGTCTGCGCGAGGAGGGTGGACTTACCGCGGGCGAGCCGCACCAACTCGTCGAGCTTGGGCTTCGCTCGGATGATGCAGTCCTCCAAACCAGGAGGCTTCACCCGGCGAAGCGTGAGGACGCCCGGAAGTGGAGTCAAGCGCTAGGGGGGTGCTGGCTCCCACATGGGGGGAGGGACGTGGCAGGATGTCCCGGTGGGACCACTGTTGAGCTTTTCGCTCGGGCTCCTCGCGACGCAAGCGGAGGGCTCGGAAGAGTCCGAAATCACGACGATTCATCCGGTCGTCTTCGTGGAGTCGGAGCGACAGGGGGAAGCCTACGAGGCGTTTCGCCGGATCCGAAACGATCGCCCTCTCGAACTGAGACTGACCGCGCCCGGGCGTGTCTTCGTCTCAGTGCGAACCTTGAGCGGGTCGCGCCTCGGAGAGCATCGCCTGCAGTTCGAGCTCGACGGCGACCCGATCCAGGAGGCTTCGCTCACGCCGAGCCGAGACGACAAGGCGCGCTTCGTAGATCGGGTGGACGGCTATCGCCCGGGCGAGCGCCGTACCTTCTTGGTGCCCATCGAGGCCGAGGCCGACGCCTTTCCGGTGAGGCTCACCGTGTGGCTGGTCCGGGGCAAGGAGCTCTTGGTGAGCCCTCGCTACGCCCCTCCGCTGGAGCTCGAGCTGGACGAGCCCGCCACCGCTACCGCGAGCACCAGCGCGTCCCCCTAGGCCATGGTCAGCGCCGCCACCGCGGCCCCGAAGAGGTTCACGTCTTCCCGCCCAAAGACGTCGATCTCGGTGGACCGGCATAGGGCACCGAGCCGCTCTTGCACCCGCTCGACGTAGCCGGGGCTCGACCAGAACAGCGAGCCCTCGGCCAGCACGCCCACCGGTCCTGGTCCGAGCGGCTCGAAGACGGCGGCCAGGCCGGCTGCGACCAGGTCCGCCGAACGGTTCAGGAGCAATCGGGAGGTCTCGGCGTGGGGGCCGCCGGTACGAACCTGCTGATCCAGGTAGGCGCCGGAGTCGGGCGCCTCCTCCATGCCTTCGGCCCGGGCCAGGAGCTTGGGCAGATAGAAGCCGGACACGGCCTTTTCGAAGCGCTGGGACCCGGGGTTGACGCTCTCGGCGTCCAGCGCGTCATCGAGGGCATCGAGGTGCGGGGGGTGGAAGTTGCCGCTCTCGAAGTTGACTGCCCAGCGGCCCCGGAGGCCTTCCGCCTCCAGTCGCGGGCTTCGGGCCGCGTCCACGAAGCCCGCCATGTTGGTGCCGGTCCCGGCGATGAGCCCCACCACTCGGCTGGGGTCGCCCTGGTGGCAGAAGGCGCCTCCGACCAGGCAAGCGACGGTGTCGTTCAGCACCACGGTACGGCTGCAGTGAACGCCGTGGTCCCGCAGGGTCTCGGCGAGTCGGCTGCCGACCTTGGTCCCCACCACGCCCGGGATGTCGAGCCCCTTCGTCCAGCGCAACAGGACTGCATCGGCGTCGGGCTCGACGCGGGCAGGGAAGGAGAAGACGTAGCCGAGGGGGTGGGTGTCTTCACCAAGGTCCAAGGACGCGACCAGTTCGGCCTGCTTGCGGAGGAAGGCCTCGGCGTCCATGTCGCCGCCTTTCCGCAAGCTGGCCTTCGCCGGTCCGGCCAGAATGCGCATCCGGCCTGGTCCGTCGATGGCGACCCGGGCGGCCCGGATGTTGGTGCCGCCCAGGTCGACGACCAGCGCCTCGCCTTTCACCTCGGATGAGGGCGGCGGAAGATAGGCAGGGAGGCAAGCGATCTCTCGCTCCGCCACGGCCAGGCCCTCGCAGATGCGCGCCTGCAGGGCGTCTCGGACCTCCCGCAGCTGCTCCATGCTCAGTCGAAACCCGCTCATGGGGTCGAGGCATGACACGGACGAACCGCAGTCGTCAGCCCTTCCGCTTCGACCCTCAGGAATGGAAGCGTCGGCCTTCCTTCGCCATTTGCTCCAACACGGGTGGGGGCTCGAAGCGACCTCCGAGCCGGTCGTGGAGGCCCCGCATCCTGCGCAAGAGCTCGCTGGGACCGATCGCATCCACCCAGCGCAGCGGGCCCCCGCGGAAGGGCGGAAAGCCGAGGCCGAAAACGGCGCCGATGTCGGCGTCTCGGGCCGAACGGACGATCCCTTCATCGAAGCAGCGGATGGCCTCCTGCACCATCATGATCAGGAGCCGGTCCTCGAGGATCCGGCTCTCGAACCGGGATCTCCGGTCCGGCTTGACCCCGATGACCTCGTACACCGAAGCGTCCACGACCTTCTTTTTATCGTCGTAGGCGTAGAAGCCCTTTCGTCCCTTGCGGCCGGTGCGGCCGTCTTCGACGAGGCGCTCCAGGCTGCTCGGCGGGTGCAGGCGGGCGCCGTAGGCCTCCTCGGCGATCTTCGAGACCTGGGCCGCCACGTCGATGCCGACTTCGTCGAGCAAAGTGATGGGACCGACCGGAAAGCCGACGCGCTTGGCGGCGGCGTCGATGGTCTCGATCGGGATCCCTTCGGTCAGCATCCACGCCGCTTCGTTGAGGTAGGGCCCCAAGATTCGGCTGGTGTAGAAGCCCACGCCATCGTTGACGACGATCACCGTCTTGCCTTGCTTCTTACCCAGGGCCACGCAGGTCGCGATGGTCTCGTCGCTGGTATCCGGCGTCCGAATGATCTCGAGCAGCGGCATTTTGTGGACGGGTGAGAAGTAGTGCATACCGACCACCCGATGCTTCCGGGTTGCGGTCTCGGCGATCTTGGAAATCGGGATGGAAGAGGTGTTGGACGCGAATATGGTCGTCTCGGGGGTGGTCTCCTCGACTTCCCGGAGAAGCCTTCGCTTGAGCTCCAGATCTTCGAAGACGGCTTCCACCACGACGTCGCAACGCCGGAAGGACGCTCGACGCGTCGAGCCCTCCAAGCGCATCAGCTGCCGTTTGAAGTCGAAGTCGCGGGTCTTCTTCCGCTCTTGGCGCTCCCTGAGTAGGCCATGGATCGTCCTGAGGCCGGCGCCGACCGCCGTGTCGTCTCGGTCTCGAAGCACCACCGGGAGCCCGGCCTTGTCGACGGTGACGTAGGCGATGCCGCGTCCCATGAGGCCGGCGCCGAGGACGCCCAGCCTTCGAATCGGGCGCGGCTCGACCTCGCCGTCTACGCCCTTGTCCCTCTCGAGGGCTTTGGTGACGAAGTAGAGCTCCACCAGCCTCTGACTCACGTCCGTCATCAGCAGCTCGCCGAAGGCCTGAGCCTCTGCCTCCAGGCCCGCCTCCATGCCCTTCTCGAGCCCGGTCCGCACGACCTCGAGAATCCTGGGGATGGCCGGGTAGTGGCCGCCGGATTTGGCGAGAGCGGTCTTCTCGGCCTGTGAGAAGACGATGCTCCGTCCGAGCGCGTTGCCGGTGAGGGCGAAGCTCTGCAGGGCGTCGAGGTCCCCGAAGCGCGGCTTGGGCGGGTCGTCCGGCGTCCGGGCGAGCTCCAGGCCCCGCCGGGCCGCGGCCTCCACGACCAGCGGGGGGGCGACGGCTACGTGGACGAGGCCGAGCTTTTCGGCCTTTCGCCCGTCGACCGTCTTGCCGGTGAGGAGCATGTCGAGCGCCACCTCGATCCCCACCTGGGGCACGAGGCGCTGGGTTCCACCGGCGCCGGGGAGGAGGCCGAGCTTCACTTCCGGCAGCCCGAGTCGGGTCTTGGAGCTGATGCTCGCCACGCGGTCGGCGCAGGCGAGGGCCAGCTCCAGGCCGCCGCCCAGACAGGCGCCGTCGATGGCGGAGACGACCGGGATCGCAGAGCGGGCGATGCCGTCCAGGACTTTTTGGAGGGCCCGGGACATCTCGGTCGCCTTTTCGGCGTCTTGGACTTCGGACAGCATCTCGATGTCGGCGCCCGCAACGAAAGAGCCGGGCTTTCGGCTCGCGAAGACGATGGCGAGCGCACCCTCGGAGCGTGCGGCCTCCAGCTTCCCGGTCAGCCCGTCCTGCAGGTCCGGCCGCAGGACGTTCTGCCGGGACTCCGGCAGGTCGAAGTGGATGACGTGGACGCCGTCGTCTCGGCGTTCGGTCTCGAATGCGTTCATGTTCATCGCTCCAGCACCATCGCCGCGCCGAGGCCGCCGGCTGCGCACTGGGCGACCAGAGCCTGGCCGCCGCCCCGCCGGTCGAGCTCGTGGGCGACCGTCAGCAGCTGCCGGGCCCCTGTGGCGGCGAAGGGGTGACCGAGGGCGATCGAGCCGCCGTGGACGTTGAAGCGGTCCATGTCGATCGCGCCCAGGGGCCGGCTACGCCCGAGCTTCTCCTCGGCGAAGCGCGAGGACTCGAAGGCCTGCAGGTTGGAGAGGATTTGGGCGGCGAAGGCCTCGTGGAAGTCGACGAGCTCGAGGTCCTTCACTTCCAGGCCTGCGGCGTCGAGGGCTCGGGGGCTGGCGTAGGCCGGGCCCATGAGGAGCTGCTCGCCCGGATCGAGGGCAGCGAAGGCGTGGCTCTTGATGAGGGCGAGAGATCGGTGACCGAGGGTACGGGCCATGTCCGCCCGCATGAGGACGATGGCCGAGGCGCCATCGGTGAGGGGAGAGGCGTTTCCTGCCGTCACGGTGCCGTACTTCTTGTCGAAGGCGGGGCGCAGCTGAGCGTAGGCCTCTCGCTTCGAGTCCAGCCGAAGCAGGTTGTCTTGCCGAACCGCCTCGTAATCGGGAGGGACGAAGACAGGAGCGAGCTCCTGGTCGAAGACGCCGCTCCTCGCCGCTCGGGACGCTCGCTCCTGAGAGCGGTGGGCAAAGGCATCCTGCTCGACTCGGCCGATGCCGTTCTCCTGGGCCATCTTCTCGGCGCTCTCTCCCATGCTGAGGCCGGTCGAGAGTTCGGCGATGGCGGGGGGCTCGGGAAGGAGGTCGCTCGGGCTCAGGTTCGCAAAGGCCCGGAGCTTGTCGATGGGTTTTTTGGCCTGGCTCGCCCCGACGAGGGCGTCGGCGAGGTGCCGGCGGACCGTGATCGGGACGTCGCTCATCGAGTCCGCGCCGCCCGCCACCACCACGTCGGCCTGGCCGGTCTGGATCATCATGGCCGCTGTCGCCACGGCCTGGGTGCTGGTGGCGCAGGCTCGGGACACCGAGTGGGCGTCGACCGAGGGAGGGAGCTGGAGCATGAGCACGAGCTCCCGGGCGATGTTGGGCGCCTTCACGCTCGGGATGACCTGCCCGTAGACCAGGGCGTCGACGTCCGAGCCTTCGATCCCGGTTCGCTCCAGGGCGGCGCGGACGGCGAGGGCCCCCAGCTCGAGCGCCGAAAGGTTTTTGTACACCGTCCCCCGTTTGGCGAAGGGTGTCCGGGCCCCTCCCACGATGGCGACACGGTCGAGCTCGACGGACCGAACAGCACGAACCATGCCTGCCGCGGTGCGTCAGAGGGCTGCCGAAGTCAAGAACTCCCCCGCCGCCGCCCCTGTCGGGTGCCGCCCTCCGACCTTCGCGAAAACGCCGTTTGCGCGAGGATTTCGCCCCGCTGCAAGCTGGGTTGCGAAAACGGGTGGCACTTTTTTTGGCACTGTTGGGGGGGGAGCGAAAGCGGGTGGCACTGTTGGG